>NZ_JBEOYO010000031.1:0-106636 GCF_040297125.1 Streptomyces sp. NPDC001868
GGCTTCTCGCGCAGTTCCCCGCGCCCCTGAAAAGCAGGGGCTGCGCCCCACGCTTTTCGCTTCCAGGGGCGCGGGGAACTGCGCGGCCAGCCCCCACTCACCCGCACCCGCCGACGAAACCCGTACCCCCGAACTCATGGGTGCCCGGCCAGCCGGCGGAGCCAAGTCGCTCGTATGCTCGAACAATGACGACTTCCGCGACCCCTGGATCCGGCGCCCACGGCCACACCGGCCCGACCGAGAACTCCATGCGGCGTGCGCTGAAACGTGCCAGGGACGGCGTGGCGCTCGATGTGACCGAGGCGGCGGTGCTGCTGCAGGCGCGCGGCGCGGCGCTGGAGGATCTGGCCGCGTCGGCCGCGCGGGTGCGGGACGTGGGCCTGCGGGAGGCCGGGCGGCCCGGTGTCATCACGTACTCGAAGAGCGTCTTCATCCCGCTGACCCGGCTGTGCCGGGACAAGTGCCACTACTGCACCTTCGTCACCGTGCCGGGCAAGCTGCGCCGGGCCGGGCACGGGATGTTCATGTCGCCGGACGAGGTGCTGGACGTGGCCCGCAAGGGCGCCGCGCTCGGCTGCAAGGAAGCGCTGATCACCCTCGGCGACAAGCCGGAGGACCGCTGGCCGGAGGCGCGCGAGTGGCTCGACGCGCACGGCTACGACGACACGATCGCGTACGTCCGGGCCATCTCCATCCGCATCCTGGAGGAGACGGGCCTGCTCCCGCACCTCAACCCGGGCGTGATGTCGTGGACGGACTTCCAGCGACTCAAGCCGGTGGCGCCCTCGATGGGCATGATGCTGGAGACGACCGCGACCCGGCTGTGGTCGGAGCCGGGCGGGCCCCACTACGGCTCCCCGGACAAGGAACCGGCCGTGCGCCTGCGCGTCCTGGAGGACGCGGGCCGCTCCTCCGTCCCCTTCACCTCCGGCGTCCTCATCGGGATCGGCGAGACGTACGAGGAGCGGGCCGACTCCCTCTTCGCCCTCCGCAAGGTCTCCCGCGCCTACCACGGCGTCCAGGAACTGATCATCCAGAACTTCCGCGCCAAGCCGGACACCGCGATGCGCGGCATGCCGGACGCGGAGCTGGACGAACTGGTCGCCACGGTGGCCGTCGCCCGGCTCCTCATGGGCCCGTCGGGCTGTATCCAGGCCCCGCCGAACCTCGTCGACAGCGAGTACGAGCGGCTGATCGGCGCCGGGATCGACGACTGGGGCGGGGTCTCCCCGCTCACCATCGACCATGTGAACCCCGAGCGCCCCTGGCCGCAGATCGAGGAGCTCACCGAGCGGTCCCGCGCCGCCGGTTTCGAGCTCCGCGAACGCCTCTGCGTCTACCCGGAGTTCGTCTCGCGCGGCGAGCCCTGGCTCGACCCCCGACTCCTGCCGCACGTACGGGCGCTGGCCGACCCGGAGACCGGGCTCGCGCGCCCGGACGCCGTCGTCGAGGGCCACCCGTGGCAGGAACCCGAGGAGGTGTTCGTGGCGACCGGCCGTACGGATCTCCACACCTCGATCGACTCCGAGGGGCGTACGTCCGACCGCCGCGACGACTTCGACTCCGTCTACGGCGACTGGGGCGCCCTGCGGGAGGCGGCGGCGCCCGGAATGGTCCCCGAGCGCATCGACACGGACGTACGCGCGGCGCTGGCGACGGCGGCCGACGACCCGACGAAGCTGTCGGACGCCGAGGCGCTGGCCCTGCTGCACGCGGACGGGCCGGCGCTGGACGCCCTCACCGGGATCGCGGACGACGTCCGGAAGTCGGCCGTCGGTGACGACGTCACGTACATCGTCACCCGGAACATCAACTTCACGAACGTCTGCTACACCGGCTGCCGCTTCTGCGCCTTCGCGCAGCGCCGCACGGACGCCGACGCGTACACGCTCTCCCTCGACCAGGTCGCCGACCGCGCCCAGCAGGCGTGGGACCTCGGCGCGGTCGAGGTCTGCATGCAGGGCGGCATCCACCCGGACCTGCCGGGGACGGCGTACTTCGACATCGCGAAGGCCGTGAAGACCCGCGTCCCCGGCATGCATGTCCACGCCTTCTCCCCGATGGAGGTGGTGAACGGCGCGACCCGGACCGGCATGTCCATCCGCGAGTGGCTGACGGCCGCGAAGGAGGCGGGCCTCGACTCCGTTCCCGGCACGGCGGCGGAGATCCTCGACGACGAGGTGAGGTGGGTCCTCACCAAGGGCAAACTCCCCACCGCCACCTGGATCGAGGTCATCTCCACCGCCCACGAACTGGGCATCCGCTCCTCCTCGACGATGATGTACGGCCACGTCGACCAGCCCCGCCACTGGCTGGGCCACCTCCGCACCCTGGCCGGCATCCAGCAACGCACCGGCGGCTTCACGGAGTTCGTGACGCTCCCCTTCATCCACACCAACGCGCCGGTGTACCTGGCCGGCATCTCCCGCCCCGGCCCCACCATGCGCGACAACCGCGCCGTCACCGCCATGGCCCGCCTCCTCCTCCACCCCTGGATCCCCAACATCCAGACCAGCTGGGTCAAACTCGGCACCGAGGGCGCCGCCGAAATGCTCCGCTCCGGCGCGAACGACCTGGGCGGCACCCTGATGGAGGAGACCATCTCCCGCATGGCGGGCTCCTCCTACGGCTCCTACAAGTCGGTCAAGGACCTCATCGCGGTCGCCGACGCGGCAGGCCGCCCCGCCAAGCCCCGCACCACCCTCTACGCCGACGTCCCGGAGGAACGGCAACGGGCGGCGGCGGTGTCGGACGGCCACCTGCCGGAGCTGCTGCCGGTGCTGGACTGACGTCGGCGGCGGACAGGCCGGAAAACCCTTTCAGCGGTGTCCGTGCCCCCTGTTAGCCTCCTCCGGCCCGTGCGACCCACGGGCACGAGGAAGCTCACAGGGGGAGGGACAGTTGGAGAGGTCGAAGAGATCCGGCGGCCGGGTACTGCTGGCGTTGGGGTGCTGCGTGGCAGCCATGGCGGCGACCACGTCCGCAGTGGCGCACGCGGCGGAGAACCTGCCGCCGAAACAGCCGCTCGTGCGGGATCTGAAGATCGGCGGCAAGGCCTGCGGAGCGGGCGACAACAAGGCGTTCCTCGCCGAGTCGCGGCCTGTCGTCAACGCCGTTCTGCACGACACCGACGGCGGGCGCGTCAGCGGTGAGTTCGAGGCCTGGTGGAAGGACACCGAGGGCGTCGAGCAGCGCAGGACCCTCACGACCACCGCGAAGGCGTCGGGCAGCCCGTTCACCTTCGCACTGCCATGGGACGACCTCCCCGCGAACACCGTCGTCTCCTGGCACGTCCGGGCCGACGACGGTACGGCGAAGTCGCCCTGGAGCTCCGAAAGCGCGGGCTCGGCCTGCGAGTTCGTGTACGACGACGTCAATCCGGAGAAGGCGGCGGTCACCTCCCCCGAGTACCCCGAGGACGTGCTGTGGGTGGATGGAGTGGGCGTCTACGGCCACTTCACCATGGACTCGCCCTCCGAGGACGTCGTGGCCTACCGCTACGGCTTCCTCCGCGGCCCGAACGGGACCGCCCGGCCGGACGAACCCGGTGGCTCCGTGAGCCTCCCCTTCCTGCCGCTCACCTCGGGCCCCGACACTCTGACGGTGCGCGCCGTCGACCGTGCCGGGCGCAGCAGCGGCGAGACCTCGTACCGCTTCTTCGTGAAGTCCGGCCGCGGACCCGTCGCGCACTGGAAGCTCGGCGATCCCGCCGGCTCCACGACAGCGGCGGCCGAGACCGGTGCCCCGGCCGACGCCGGCGACGGTGTGACCTTCGGCGGACCGGCCCCCACGGGCACGGGCCTCGCCTCCACGGCCACCCTGGACGGCAGCGGTGACGGCTACCTGACGCCGGACGCCCCGGTCGTCGCCGATCCCCGGAAGACGTTCGCGGTGAGTACCTGGGCACGGCCCGCGCGGACCGACCGGACCATGACCGTCCTGAGCCAGGACGCGGGCGGGTCCGCGGGCTTCGCTCTCGGGCTGACCGCCCGGGACGAGGCGCCCGTCTGGTCGTTCACCCTCGGCGGGGCCCGCGTGTCGGGCGGCGCACCCGAGACCGGGGAATGGGCCCACCTGCTGGGCGTGTACGACGCGGAGACGGGCGAGGCCCAGCTGTATGTCAACGGCGACCCGGTCGATACGACGGCCGAGGCCGCACCCGGCGAAGCCGTCGGCGCCTTCCAGATCGGCCGCGCCCGTGACGGCCACTCCTTCCGCGACCACTGGCACGGCGAAGTCGGCGGTATCAGGGTCCACGACCGGGTCGTCGTACCCGACGAGGCGGCCGACCTGGCGCACCGCAAGCCGCGGGCACTCGGCCACTGGTCGCTGGAGAACGCGTCGGACGGCGCCAGTGCCGAGCAGGGCGGCGGTACGCCGCTGAAGCTGGGCCCAGGCGCGACGATCCACCGCGGCCCGGACGGCTCCTGCCTCCCGGACCTCGACCCCGATTGCCCCGTGGTGCCGTACGCGCTGGTCGGTGACGGCCATCTCGCGCTCGACGGCGAGACGGGGCACGCGGCCACGGACGGGCCCGTCGTCGACACGTCCGACAGTTTCTCCATCGGCGTCGTCGTACGCCTCGCCGACGCCGAGCCCACCCGCCCGATGACCGTGCTGTCCCAGGGTGGTGAGCACACCGACGCGTTCAGGGTGCGCTACGAGCCCTCCACGTACGCCTGGCAGCTGCTCATGCCGAACGCGGACGAACCGGGTGCCCCGGAGACCGTCGTGGCCCAACTGGCGATGGCGGACGGCGGAGAGGGCGACGGGCACCGGATCGCGGTCGTCTACGACGACGCCACCGACAAGATCAAGCTCTTCCTGGACGGCGCCCTCGACACCGGCTCCACCGCCGACTTCGCGGGCGGCGTGCTCAGTTCCGGCCCGCTGCAGGTCGGCAGGGCCCAGGTCGGCGACGGCTGGGGCGAGCACCTCCACGGCGACGTCGACGAGGTGCACGCGTTCGCCGGCGCCCTGGCCGACAACGAGATCAACCAACTGGGCTGGGGCACCGAGCCCTGCCTCTGCTGAGAACCGTTCGACCGCTGTTTCCCATGGGCTGTGGCCCCCGCCGGTGTTCTGGACGGCGGGGGCCACAGCCCTTCGCCCGAGGTGACGGCGGCCCCCTCCCCGAAGTGCCGGCGGTCGCTTGTGGCCATGCCCAGCTGATCGACGAGCGCCTGTCCGGGTACCGTCAGGGAGACCGGGCACGGGGGTGAGACCGATGAGGGCGACGCGGCCTTCGATGCAGGAGTTGATCGGGCGCCGGAAGCGGGCCGGGTTCGTGGGGCGGCGTAGTGAACTGGAGCTGTTCCGGGGGAACTTCGATACGGCGCCGGAGGACGAGCGGCACACGTTCGTGTTCCATGTGCACGGCACGGCGGGGGTCGGCAAGTCCTCGCTCGTGCGGGAGCTGGAGGCCGTGGCGACGCAGCGGAAGGCGCTCACCGCCTGCACCGACGAGACGGTGAACAGCGTGCCGGAGGCCATGGCGGCGATCAGCGCGCGGTTCGCCCGGCAGGGCGCCGAGTTGAAGGCGCTGGACAAGCTGCTGGCCGCCTACCGCCAGCGCCGGCACGAGGCGGACACGGCGTCGGCCGCGCTGGAGGCGGGGCCGGACGCGGGCGCGCCCGCGCCGCCCTCGGCGGGCGGGCTGGCGGTGTCGCAGGCCGGGCTGATCGGGCTGGGCATGGTCCCGTTCGTGGGTGCCTTCGCGGGGGCGGTCGACCCCGCTCAAGTCGCCCAGGGGACGGACAGGTTGAGGGCCGCGCTGAGCGCGCGGTTCCGCAACCACGACGACGTGCAGCTGGTCCTGGAGCCGCTGAAGGTCCTGACCCCGGTGTTCGTCGCGGAACTGGACCGCGTGGCGGCCGACGTCCCCTGGATCACGCTCTTCTTCGACACCTACGAGCGGACCGCGCCCTTCCTCGACGCCTGGCTCCTCGACCTCGTCACCACGGACCGGCACGGCGCCCTCCCCGCCAACGTGATCCTCACCCTGGCCGGCCAGCACGGCCCCGACCCGGTCCGCTGGGGCGACTACGCCGGCATCGTCACCGAGCTGGCCCTGGAGCCGTTCACGGAGTCCGAGGCACGGCAACTGCTCGCCGCGAAGCGGGTGGTGGACGAGGACGTCGTACGCGAGGTGCTGCGGCTCTCCGGCGGGCTGCCGGTGCTCGTGTCGACGCTGGCCAAGGACGCGGGCGGCGCGCCGGGCACGGTGGACGACCCCGCCGCCACCGCCGTGGAGCGCTTCCTGAAGTGGGAACGGGATCCGGCCCGGCGGGCGACCGCGCTCGCCTGCGCGCTGCCGCGCTGGCTGGACGAGGACGTGCTCAGGGCGGCCGTGGACCACGAGGAGACCGCGGGGCTGTACGAGTGGCTGCGCGGACTGCCGTTCGTGAGCGAGCGGGAGGGCCCGGCCCGCTACCACGACGTGGTCCGCACGGCCATGCTCAGGCTCCAGCGCGTCCGGGGGCCACGGCAGTGGGCCGAACGGCACACCCGGCTCGCGGAGGCGTTCGGCGGCTGGCGGGCGGACGCGGAGGAGGGGCTGGAACCGGACGCGCTGTGGCTCGACGAGCCCTGGCGGGAGCTGCGGTTCGAGGAGTCGTACCACCAGCTCTGCGCGCGCCCCCAGGCCGCCCTGGGCCCGGTGCTCGCCGATGTCGTCCGGGCCTGCCTCGCGGGCCAGGTGGCGGTCCGCGGCTATGCCCAGGTGCTCTCCGACGCGGGAGAACAGGCGGACGCGGCGGTGCTGCGAACGTGGGGCCGCGACCTTCTCGAAGCGCTGTCGGCCGAGTCGGACGAGTCGGCGGGACCGCTGCCCGTTCTGGGGCTGCTGCTGGACCGGGCGGCCCTCGACGCGTCCGGGCAGGCCATGGCGCACTTCCTGCGGGGCCAGGAACTCCGGCGGGGCAGGGAGTACGAGCGGGCGCTCGCCGAGTACGACAGGGCCGTCGCGCTGGACCCGGCGTCGGCGGTCGCGTACCACGGCCGTGGTCTCACCCACCGCGGGCTGCGTGACGACGACGCGGCCCTGGCCGACCTGCGACGCGCGGACGAACTGTCCCCCGGTACCGCCCACATCCTCTTCGACCTCGGTGAGGTCCTACGGCTCACGGGCCGCCACCAGGACGCCGTCGACACCTTCGACCGCGTCCTCGCCCTCGACCCCTCGGACGAGGCGGCGCTGGCCAGCCGCGCCCACAGCAGGGTCGCCCTGGGCGACCCGGACGGCGCCCTCGCCGACTTCGACCGGGCGCTGCGGATCGACGAGGAGTACCTGTGGGCCCTGGTCCACCGGGCCCGGCTGTACCGCGACCTGGACCGCCCCGACGAGGCGTTCACGGACCTCGACCGGGCGGTGGAACTCGCCCCCGACAACGCGTGGATGGCCTCCGAACGGGGGGACGCCTACCGTCTGGAGGGCCGGTACGCGGAAGCCGTCGAGGAGCTCGGGCGGGCCTGCGCGCTCGACCCCGACTACGCGTCCGCCCACGCCTCACGGGGATACGCGCTCGCACGGCTGCACCGCGACGAGGAGGCACGCGCGGCCTTCGACCGGGCGATCGAGCTGAGCCCCGCCTACGTCTGGGCCCTGGTGCACCGTGGCCGGCTGCGGCGCGACACGGGGGACGGGGCGGGCGCGCTCGCCGACCTCGACCGGGCCGTCGCGGCCGACCCGTCCGGTGCCTGGCCGCTCGCCGAGCGGGCCGCGACGCACACGCACGCGGGCCGCCACGAGGAGGCGCTGGCCGACTACGACCTCGCGCTGGAGCGGGAGCCGGAGTTCGCCGCGGCCGTCGAGCTGAGGACCGGCGTCCTGCTCGCGCTCCGCCGGCACGAGGAGGCGATCATCGAACTCGACCGGGTGCTGCGCGCGGACCCGGACGACGCGTTCACCCTGGAGGTCAGGGGCTGGGTGCAGCTGGCACGGCGGCGGTACCTCGAAGCCGTAGGGGACATGGACCGGGTCCTCTCCCTCCGACCGGACAGAGCCGGCCCGTACGTGGCTCGCGCGAGGGCGTACATCGCCATCGGGCGGCTCGACCGGGCGCTCGCCGACCTCGATCAGTGCGTCCGACGGGACGAGGACGCCGAGTGGGCACGCGGCAGAACCATCGACGTCCTCCTCTGGCAGGGGCGGTACGACGAGGCGCTGGAGAGGCTGGACGACGCGCGCGCGGCGGCGGAGGAGCGGCGCGAGACCACGACCATGTACCGGTGCTGGTACGCCGACGTCATGACCGGGCGGTGGGAACGGGCTCGGCACACCGCCGAGTGGCTGCGCGCGAACGACGCCGACGAAGGCCCCGTCGCGGCGGCCCTGACGGTGGGCCTGCGGGAGGGCTCACGCACCGCCGAGCCCCTGTGGGGCGAGATCGCGGGGGACGCGGAGTCGACGGCCCACCACCAGGCCCTCGCCGACTGCGGGTTGGGGCACTGGGCGCAGGCCGACGCGAAGTTCGCCGAGGCGCTGGCCCTGGACCCCGACTGGGAGGACCTGGCCGACCTGGCCCACCTCCTCTCCCTGCTGTCCCGCACCCCCGACGCCGACCCGGCACTCTTCGGCCCCCGCATCGCCCGGCTCACCGCGGCCCGCGACGCGTTCCGGGACCGGTACGCGGTGGAGACGGCAGGGGCGGCGGAGGCGGCGGAGTAGCGGAGCCGGTGAGCCGACGAGTGCCGCCCGGGTCGGCGGTGCGGCTCAGTCGGTCACCGTCCGTCGTTCCGTCGTTCCGTCGTTCCGTCGTTCCGTCGTTCCGTCGTTCCGTCGGTCAGTCGGCCAGTCGGCCAGTCGGCCAGTCGGTCAGTCGGTCAGTCGTTCGCGGTCGCCCGGTCGCCCGTCGGCAGGTACGTCACCATCAGCACCACCCCGCTCAGCAGGAACACGCGCAGCGCGGCGTCGAGGCCGTTCCAGTCGCCGGACTGCCACATGACGAAGTACTCGCCGCCGATGGCGATGAAGCCGGCGCCGAAGAGGAGCAGCACCATCAGCAGACCGAGGGTGCTGTAGCGGCGGGCGGTGTGGAAGGCGCGGTGGCCGAGGGCCCGGGCCCAGAAGTAGGTGGCCGCGATGAGGAGCAGGGCCGAGACGGTCTCCCAGATGATGATGAGGACGTAGGCCGCGTCCTGGACGCCCTTGGACTCGATGGCCCGCCACATGAGGTCCTCGTCCTTGAACGTGGTGTCCATGGCGAAGACATGGCGGACGAACTGCTGGTTCGTGCCGAAGTCGGTGATGTTGCTGAACGCGACGAGCGCCATGTAGAGGGCGACCGTGCCGACGAGCAGCGTCGAGGCGAGGGGAAGGAGTGAGCCGCGGGGGGTCTGGGTTTCAGCCATGGTCCAACTATGTGCGGGGGGCGTGGACCAACCCCAGGGGTTTTTCGGCGCATTGGATCACCGTGGGACCCGCCGATGGCGAAAAACCGTGGAGTGACGCTGCCGGAGCAGGCCCCAGCCCTGGGCGAGGATCGACCGGTTCAGCCCGGACTTCTGCGCCACGTTCTGGCCGGGCCGCTCCACGGTTCCCTTCGCGGAGCGGGTCATCGTCTTGATGTTCAGCTTCTCGAACCGGACAAGGTCATAGCAGCGGGCGAGCATGGTGCTGGTCTTCTCGCACCAGTCCTTGCGCCGGTTCGCCTCCCGTGCCTTGAGCCTGGCGGCCTTCGCGTACTCGGCCGCCTTGGCCTTGCCGCCCTTGGGGGCGCGAGCAGCCCGCCGCTGGTGCTTGCGGATCTGCGGGCGCCCGCTCGCGGGTGGTGAGCTGGGGGCAGTTCAGCTTCCGGCCGTCGGAGAGGGTGGCGGTGACGGTGACACCCCGGTCGATGCCGATCACCGCACCCGTGCCGGGTACCGGGGTCGGCTCGGGGATGACCGCGAACGCGATGTGCCACTGCCCGTTGCGGAAGGTGACCCGGAACGTTTTCGCGTCGGGCAGCTGCGCACCCTTGCCCTTTGCGCTGAGGCGAAAGCGGACCCACCCGCAGCCGGGCACCTTCACCTGCGCCCCCCGCCGGTTCAGCTTCTGCACGACCACCGACCGGCCCACGGCTCCATGCCGGCCTCACCACCGTCTCCCCGGAGACGCCGAATCGCTCTGGCGGCGATTCGGCTTTCCCCTGCCCCGCTACGCGGGAACGGACATTCACCCCGGCCCCGAAGGACCGGGCACCCCGCCCGGCGAGCAAGGTGGGCGACCGGCTGATCCGGTGTGTCTCAAATGACGTTTGGCGCTCTCCAAGAGCCCTGAACGGACCGTTCTCATTCCATTACAGTGCTGGACTGTCGAACCGTACGGGCGTACGGATGTACAGACGTACTGACGTGCGGGTCGGGCAAGGGCCGTGAGGAGGCCGGGGTGGGTGCGACAGCCGGTGCCGTCTGGGGGCGGGTCGAGCAGCAGGACTTCCGCAGCCGGGTGCGCGGGACGCTGCTGGGCGCGGCCGTCGGCGACGCGCTGGGCGCGCCGGTCGACCAGCTCACCCTGGCGCAGATCGGTGAGGCGTACGGCCCGGAGTGGCTGACCGATCTGGCCTCCGCGTACGGCAGGCGCGGCGCGATCACCGACCTCACCCAGCTGACCCTGTTCACCGTCGACGGCCTGATACGCGCCCAGGTCCGCCGCGACACCGGTGTCTGGCATCCGCCGACCGATCTGCACCGGGCGTATCTGCGCTGGGCCGCGACCCAGCGGGACTGGGGTCCCGACGAACGCCGCAAGGACGACGGCTGGCTCGCCCGCGAGGAGTGGCTCTACGCCCGCCGTGACCCCTCCCTCATCTGCCTCCTGGGCTTCGCCGACGGGACCATGGGCACGCTCGACGCCCCCAAGAACCCCGGCGCGTGTGGCGCCGAGGCCGCCGCCCGCTCCGCCCCCTTCGGCCTCCTCGTCGGCTGGGAACCCCAACTCGTCTTCCAACTGGCCGTGGAGTGCGCGGCCCAGACCCACGGTGCTCCCACCGCCTATCTGGCCGCCGGCTCGTACGCCGTCATCGTCCACGCCCTCGCGCGCGGGGAGAGCCTCGACGCCGCCGTCCAGAAGACCCTGGTGCTGCTGGCCGCGCGCCCAGGCCACCAGCCCGTCTCCGACGCCCTGCAACAGGCCGTCGCCGCCGTACGCCAGACCCCGCCGACCCCCGCCGTCGTCGAGCAGCTGGCCGGGGACGGCGCGGCGGCGGGCCTGCTGGCCGTCGCCGTGTACTGCACCCTGGTCGGCGAGGACGTACGCCACGGCCTGTGCCTCGCCGTCAACCACGGGGGCCCTTCGGGAGCCGCCGGTGCCCTGACGGGCGGCCTCCTCGGGGCCCTCCACGGCGAGACCGCCCTGCCCCCCGCCTGGCTCGCGGAACTGGAGGGCCGCCCCACGATCCTCGTCCTCGCCGACGACTTCGCCCTCGAAATGACCCAGGGCCCGTCCCTGCACGCCCCGGGCGGGGCGGTACCGGGCTGGCTCACACGGTATCCGCGGGCCTGAGGCGGGAGCGTGGCGGAAGCCAAGGTCGCGTCCTGGCCCGCGTCCTGGGCCGGGGGCCAGGGCGGATAGCGTGCCGACCATGGCTGACTGGAACATACGCCCGGCGCTGGCGACGGACATCGAGCCCGTGGCCGAGCTGCGTGCCACGGTCATGCGCCCCGACCTCGAACGCCTCGGCCGCTACGACCCCCACCGCGTCCGCCAACGCCTCCGCGACGCCTTCGACCCGTTCCACACCTGGATCATCGAGGTCGACGGCACCTTCGCCGGCTGCGTGGCCCTCCGCCCGGCCCCCGACGCCCTCTGGCTGGAGCACTTCTATCTGGCCCCCAACCTCCAGGGCACCGGCATCGGCACCGCCGTACTCCACGACCTCCTCACCCGCCGCGCCCCCACCGGCCTCCCGGTCCGTCTGAACGTCCTGCGGGGCAGCCCGGCCAGGCGCCTCTACGAACGCCACGGCTTCCGTCTGGAGACCGAGGACGCGGTGGATGTGTTCATGGTGCGCGAATCGGTGCGGGGCGAATCGGCGTAACGCCGACCGGTGTCGGGCGCCCCGCCGTCCCGTCAGGCGTCGCCGCGAAGGGCGTCGAGGACGTGGGGCCAGGCGGTCGCGCCGAGGAGGGCGTCGGCCTCGGGGGTGCCGCCGTGGCGGAACCGGGGGGACGCCGGGGCGGGGCTCTCGCCGGGAAGGCGCGGGCGGTGACCGGCGTCGGGGTGGGCGATCAGGCGTACGGGCGCTCCGGCCGCGCGTCGGCGTTCGGCCAGCCGCTCGGCGGAGGGCAGGGACGGCCACATCGCGTCGTCACCGCCCGCCATCAGCAGAAGATCGGCCCGGGCCCTGTCCACGGGGATCTCGGCCGCCGGGAGCAACTCGGCGAACGTCCGCTCGCTGCACTCGTACCACCCACGCACGGCGACCGGCCCGCTGTCACCCGACTTCGCGGAAGTCGCGGAAGTCGCGGAACTCGCCGAATTCGTGGGAGTCGCGGGCGTCCAGGAATCGTCCAGCGGTACGAACGGCAGCGGACGGCCCCGCCAGGTCCACGAGGACCGGTAGGGACGGTGCTCTCCGTCCAGGCCCGGCCCGATGTTGCACCAGACCAGGGACGTGGGCGACAGCGCGACGACGACGTCCACCCGCGGATCGCGCACCGCCGTGAGCAGCGCCGCCTCGGCCCCCTTGGAGACGCCCAGGATCCCGACGCGTGCCGCCCCGTGCGCCCGGAGGAGGCCGACGGCGGCGGTGAAGGTCTCCAGGGGAACCTCACAGATCCCCGGCGGCTGCCCCGGCCCGCCGAACCAGCGGATCGCCAGCGCCGTCATGCCCTGCCGGGCGAGGAGACGCGCCCTCTCCCGCTCGACGCGCCCACTGGAACCCGCCAGGACCAGAACACCGACGTCACCGCCACGCGCGGGAGCGACCAGGACACCTTCCCAGGGCTCGGCCACCTCGCGCTCGACGACCTCGACATGCATGCGCCCCCCTGCCACCTGCTCTGCTCGCCAAAATGCGTTTCGTGCCGTGCACCGAGGCGCCCTACCGTAGCCCGGTGACCACTCAGATGATCATCCTCAACGGCGGTTCCAGCTCGGGGAAGTCCGGGATCGTACGGTGTCTGCAGGCCGAACTGCCGGACCAGTGGCTGGCGTTCGGCGCCGATTCCCTCATCGACGCGATGCCCGCGAGGATGCAGACGGCGGAGGGCGGTATCGAGTTCGCCGCGGACGGCGGGGTCAGCATCGGGGAGGACTTCCGCGCGCTGGAGCAGGCCTGGGCCCAGGGTGTCGTGACGATGGCCCGTGCGGGCGCCCGCATCCTCATCGACGACATCTTCCTCGGCGGAGCCGCGTCCCAGCGGCGCTGGGAGAAGCTCCTCGACGGCGTGGACGTGCTCTGGGTCGGGGTCCGCTGCGACAGCGCCGTGGCCGCCGGCCGCGAGATCGCCCGGGGGGACCGGATCCGGGGCATGGCCGAGGCCCAGGCGGACCTCGTCCACGAGGGCGTGCGCTACGACCTGGAGGTGGACACCACCCACACCGAGTCCCTGACCTGCGCCCGCACGATCGCGGCCCACATCGACTGAGCGACGGTCCGCGTGAGGGCCGCCCCGGGAAACCTCCCGGCACGACCCTCACAGCCTCACTCACGAACCCCCGTACTTCCGTGAGCCCCCTCAGACCCCACTCGGACTGGACGCGTCCTTGCCCTGGGCCGGTACCGCCGCTGCCCCCGCCCCGCCCCTGCCGTACCCGTCCCCGTCGCCGTCCGTGTTGATGACCTCGATGAGGGCGAGCCGCTCGGGTGTGTCCTCCGGCTTGATGAAGCCGATGACGATGTACAGGACCAGCGACACGGCCAGCGGGACGGACACCTGGTACTGCAGCGGCACCCCGCCCTCGACGTTCCAGTGGATCGGGTAGTTCACCAGCCAGAAGGCGAACAGACCGCACGCCCAGCTGGTGAGCGCCGCCGTCGGTCCGGACCGGCGGAACGGCCGCAGCAGACCCAGCATCATCGGGATGGCCATCGGGCCCATGAGCCCGGCGACCCACTTGATGACGACGGTGATGATGTCCTTGAAGGCGGGCGAGTTGACCTGCGTGGCCGCCGCCATCGACAGGCCGAGGAACACGACGGTCGCGATCCGGGCGACCCGCAGCCCCTGCCCCTCGCTCCACGTCCGTGCCCGGCGCCAGATCACCGGCGCGCAGTCCCGGGTGAAGACGGCGGCGATGGCGTTCGCGTCGGACGAGCACATGGCCATCGTGTGGGAGAAGAAGCCGACGATGACGAGGCCCAACAGCCCGTGCGGCAGCAGCTGTTCGGTCATCAGGGCGTACGAGTCCGAACCGTCGCCCTTCACCGACGTCACCAGCAGCGGCGACATCCACATCGGGAAGAACAGCACCAGCGGCCAGACCAGCCACAGGATCGCCGACAGCCGGGCGGAGCGCTCGGCCTCGTACGGGGTCGCCGTGGCCATGTAGCGCTGGGCCTGGTTGAGCATGCCGCCGTTGTACTCGAAGAGCTTGATGAACAGGAACGCGAGCAGGAAGACCGTGCCGTAGGGGCCCACCAGCGGTTCGGCGTGGCCCTTCAGCTCCGGGCGATCCCACACGCCGAAGAAGCCGCCGTAGTCGCCCAGTTTGCCCACCACGGCGACGAACATCGCGATGCCCGCCAGCAGTTGGATCACGAACTGGCCCAACTCCGTGAGCGCGTCCGCCCAGAGACCGCCGATGGTGCAGTAGACGGCCGTGATCGAACCGGTGATCAGGATGCCCTGGTTCAGGGAGATACCCGTGAAGACCGACAGCAGGGTCGCGATCGCGGCCCACTTCGCGCCGACGTCCACGATCTTCAGCAGCATGCCGGACCAGGCCAACGCCTGCTGGGTGCCCAGGTTGTAACGGTTCTTCAGATATTCGAGCGGGGAGGAGACATGCAGCCGTGAGCGCAGCCGGTTGATGCGCGGCGCGAACAGCTTGGAGCCGATGGCGATGCCGAGGGCGATGGGGAACGACCAGGTCACGAAGGATGTGACGCCATAGGTGTAGGCGATGCCGGCGTACCCGGTGAACATCACCGCGCTGTAGCCCGACATGTGGTGCGAGATACCGGAGAGCCACCAGGGCATTTTGCCGCCGGCGGTGAAGAAGTCACTGACGTTGTCCACGCGCTTGTGTGACCAGACGCCGATCGCGACCATCACACCGAAATAGCCGATGAGCACGGCCCAGTCGAGACTATTCATGGGCCCCCTTCCAGGGTCCGCCGCCAGGGTCAGCCATATGCCGGTCAGGCATGTGAACTCTGGGTTCGGTGGCATGCCCACGGCAAGCAAGCGGAAGGTCAAGAGGGGGTAAAATAGTTCCGAGCGATGACCTCGGTTCATGCATATGAATTGCGAGTGGCCGAAAAAGATCACCCTCGCCCTTGGGTGGGGTGTCGGTGAGGGCAGGTCAGCGCATCAGTTCCCCGGCGTTGACGAGCAGCGACTGGCCGGTGATCGCCCGTGCGCGGTCGGAGGCCAGGAAGACCGCCGCGTCCGCGACATCCCCGTCCGTGGCCAGCTCCGGCAGCGCCATCCGCTCGGTGAGCCGCGCCAGCACCTCCGCCTCGGGTACGCCCTCACCGTGCGCCGCGAACCGTACGTACGCCTCCACGGGCGGCCCCCACATCCAGCCCGGCAGCACGGTGTTGACCCGGATCCGGTGCGGCCCCAGCTCCCGGGCCAGCGAGTACATCGCGCTCGTCAGCGCGCCCTTGGACGCCGCGTACGCCGCCTGCCGCACCTGCGAGGGCGCGGCCACCGCCGACTGGGTGCCGATGATGACGACCGACCCGCCGCCCGCCGCCTTCAGCGCGGGCAGACAGGCCCGGGTCATCCGCAGGGTGCCCAGCAGATTCACGTCCAGGACCGCCTGCCAGGTGGTGAAGTCGGCGTCCTCAAGGCCCCCGAAGTAGCTGTCCCAGGCCGCCACATGCACCACCGCGTGCACACCCCCGAACCGCTCCCGCGCGAGCGCCGCGAGCGCCGTGCACTGCGCCTCGTCGGTGATGTCGGTCGCCCGGTACGCCGTGTGCGCGCCGTCCGGGTCCACGTCCGCCGCGGCCTTGGCGAGATTCGCCTCCGTGCGCGCCCCCAGCACGGCGTTCCCGCCGTCCCGTACGACCGCCGCGGCGACCCGCTGACCCAGCCCGGCCCCGACTCCCGAGACGACGACGGTCTTTCCCGCGAGCAGTGACATCGGAGACCTCCCGGGCTCTGGCCAATTATCTGACGGAGCGTCAGAGTATGGGCGACCGCAGGAGGACGGAAGGGGAAGCACATGAGCGAGGGCGAGCGCACGGGCGAGGGCCGGCGCGCGGGTGCGGGCGGGCTTCCACGCGACGGTGGCCTCCCGCGCGAGGACACCCGCAGCGCCACGTACGCCGAACTGGCCGCCGTCGGCCCGTACGGCGTCCACCCCGGCCACGCCCTGATCACGATGGTCGAGCCGCACCCGGGCCACGAGTACGCGTACAACCGCTGGTACGAGGACGACCACTACTACGCGGGCGCGATGGCCATGCCCTGGATGTTCGCGGGCCGCCGCTGGGTGGCCACCCGGGACCTCCAACTCCTGCGCACACCCGAGAAGTCGGCGGTCGCCCAGCCGGTCACCGCCGGCTGCTACCTCTCCACGTACTGGATCACCGACGGCCGCTACGACGACCACATGCGGTGGACCGTCGCCATCAACAAACGCCTGAACCGCGACGCACGCGTCCACCAGGACCGTACGCATGTCTTCACTGCCTTCCAGGACCACGAGGCGACCGTCTACCGGGACGGCGACACCGGCCCCCGTGACTTCCACGCGCTGGACCACCCCTATCAGGGGCTCGTGCTGGAGGTCGTGGACGCCGAGGACGAGACCCGGCGCGCCGAACTGCTGCGGTGGCTGGTTTCCGAGCATCTGCCCGGCCGGCTGACCGGTTCCCCCGCGGCGATGGTGACCGTCTTCCGGCCGACCCCGCTGCCCACCGACCGTATGACGTACGTGAAGCAGGTCGAGGGCGTCGACACCCGTCTCACCCTGCTGTGGTTCCTGGAGGCCGACCCGAGGGAGAACTGGGCGGAGCACTTCGCCGACTTGGGGGAGGCGGTCACCGAAGGCGGGCTGGGGAGGCTGGAGTTGCTGGCGCCGTTCGTGCCCACGGTGCCGGGGACGGACAGGTACGTGGACCGGCTGCGGTGATGCCGCCGTCACCCCGTGACGAGGATGCGGGCTGGGGGTGAGGGCAAGGCCGAGCCCCCTCGGCCAGGACGGCGGGCCGGTCGAGAGGGCTCTTTCGGTGGTGCCTTGTGAAGTTGTCGTGCCGGTGGATCTGTCGTGCGAGTGAAGCTGTCGTGCCGGTGAAGCTGTCGCTCAGGCGCTCGGACGAGGGCCGGAACGGTGTCTCAGGCCTTGACGGAGGAGACGAAGGTGTTCCACGCGTCGGCGGGGAACGCCAGGGTGGGGCCGTCGGTGACCTTGGAGTCCCGGACTGCCATGGCCGACAGGACGGGGGACTTGATCTCGACGCACGCGCCGTTTCCCTGGGAGTAAGAGGACTTGACCCACCCGTCCGTGGCGCCTTGCTGAATTGCCATTTCTGCTCCGGTGCTGGTTCGTCGCTGAATTGCTGTCGCCGCGCCGCGAGTTCCTTCCGGAGCCCGCGGTTCGGTTTACGCCAAGACTGCTGACCTCTTGGCGTGATCGACGCTACTCGTCAGCATCGGCAGACGAAGCGACTATTCACTCGTGCGGGTGGCATATTCCATTATGGTCTTCCATTGACGCGTGTGGAGGGTGTATCGTCCGGCGCTTCCTCGTTCAGGAGTGCGCAAGGGCGTCTGGAATCGCTCGGAGGGACGAGCGCCCGAAAGCCCGTTCCTCACCTGCTCACCCCCTTGCTCGCTCGCCCGCCCACGCTCTCAACGCGCGTACTCCTTCGCGACGTTCTCGATGAACTGCCGCGACTGTTCCACGTTCAGAGCCTGCGCCCGAAGGTGCTCGTACATGACGGTGTACTTCTGGACGTCGTGCGGCTTCTCCAGATAGAGATCACTCGTCACGCCCTCGATGTACACCACACTCGAATCGGCCGCGTCGACGAATTCCAGAATGGCGTACTGGCCGTTGATGCCCGGATGGGCTCCCACCTCGAACGGCAGTACCTGCACCGTGACATGGGGCACCTGGGACAACTCGGCGAGATGCTCCAGCTGTTCGCGCATCACCGACCGGGAGCCCACCACTCGGCGCAGGGCCGCCTCGTCCAACACCGTCCACAGCCGCAGGGGGTTGTTGTCGGTGGTGACGCGATCCTGGCGCCGTATGCGGACCTCGACGCGCTTGTCGATCTCCGTCGCGGAGGTCTCGGGCAGCGCCCCTCTGATGATGGCCTCGGCGTACGCCCGGCTCTGCAGCAGCCCCGGTACGACCTGGGGGTCGTAGACGCGCAGCGACTCCGCGTCCGTCTCCAGGCCGATGTAGACGCTGTACGGGACATCGCCGAACGCGTGCCACCAGCCCTGCTGGCGAGAGTCCTTGGCCATCTGCATCAGGGAGTCGACGAGGCGCTGGTCCTCGACCTCGTAGACCCCGCAGAGGTCGCGGACGTCGCGCTGGCTGATGCTGCGGCGGCCGTTCTCCAGGCGGCTGATCTTCGACTGGGAGACCAGCAGCCGCTCGGCGACCTCCTCGGCGGTCATACCCTTGAGCTCGCGGAGCCGACGCAGCTCCTGGCCCAACCGGCGTCGCCTGACAGTGGGATTGACATTGGACGCCACGGGACGTGCACCTCCGGCTGCGTGCCTCTACTTTGCGTATCTGCTGTTGAGCAGATTGCCACCAAGGTGCTGAGTACCGCTGGAAAACAGCGGATATGCGCTGCGCACGCGCCGTTTGCGCCGGTGTTTTTCCGCCGGAGAGGGATCTCCGCCGGACGGCCGCGCGACATCCGCGACCGCTTGTTCGCGTGCCATGGACGCGCCTGCCTCGGATGCGCCTGCCTTGGAAGTGTGTGCCTTGGATGCGCCTGCCATGGGCGCGACCATCGCGGACGCCGCGACACACACCACCGCGGCATCGCGAACATGCGGTCGCGCGGGGCGTGTACGGCCGCGTCTACGGCCGCACACGCCCCGCGCGAACCGGCGGCTCCCGAACCGGGTCCTGGGGGTCCCTACGGCGGTTCGGTGCCGGCGGTGCAGGCAGCGTGAGTGCTGCGGGGTGGTGCGAGTGGTACCGGTGCTGCGCGTGATGCATGTGGTGCGGTGGGCGGGACCCGCGGCTCTGGGGTCCGGCGCCCACGCGTACCTCGGTGCCTCGGCGCTAGCCTCGGCGGGTGCTTCTCAGTGCGCCACCACGCGGGCCATCGAGCCGCGTCGTGGCTGCATCGGAACGCCGCGCGCGGGTTCCGGTGCGGGTGGCCTGGCGCCGGGGGCGGCCTGACGGCCGGTCGGTGCCGGGCTGCGGCGTGGCTGTGCGGCCACGCCGTTCTGCACGTCCATGACGGCGTGGGCCACCAGGCCACCCATGGGGTCGTGCCGGATCAGGTCCCGTAGCCGGGAGCGGGACGAGCGTCCCTCGTTCCCCGGATACAGGTGCTTGCCGAGGCCGACCGCGTGCGCCAGGGCGGCGAGCGCCGCGGTCCGCGGGTCCGGCGGTACGCCGGTGCGGATCGCGGAGTCCAGCCGGGCACGTATCTCCCGGCTGATCTCGGTCTGACTCGACTGGTAGCGAGTCGTCGGCAGCACTCCACACATCTGGCCCGCCACGGCATGCACCATGCCGCACCGCTCCAGATGCGAGAGATAGGTCTGGCGGAGCCCGAGACGCGGCCCGCCAATCCAGTTGACCGCCCGTACGGGAGCGCCACGCCTTCGCAGCAACTCCAACGCGCAGTCCAGTGTCGGATCTCCAGTCGGCCGTGGGGACACCACGGCGATACGATCCCCGTCAGGGGCTATCCGCCCGGCCAGCGCCAGCTCCACTAGCTGTGCTCCGGCCAGACCAAGGTCGAGCGACTGCGGCTGTGCGGTGGTACCCGTGGTCGGGTCCAACGCCAGCAGAAGAAGCTCTTCCGGAATCGTTCTGCGGCTCCTGCCCATCCATGCCTCCCCGCGTGGATGAATGACAGGGTGACCCCTCTCACATTGGTCTGTCGAGAGTGCGTGACCGGAATGTAGTGGAACCGGTAGCTATGTCGTTCTCGTCTACCGGAGGGGTTAAGCCCGCACACAGGACACTGGTACATGCTTCGGACAGCGACGCGGCGCGGTGGCGCGGCGGTGACTAGTGTCCGGGCGGCGGGATTTCACGGATTCTGGATCCACGGTTCGGTTGGGCGCGCGCTCCGAGGACGGGCAGCGCGCGGGAGGAGGCATCGGTGGCGGGCACGTCCCCCGACAGGTCGAAGCGGTACGAGTCGTCGACGGAGTCGACACCGGGGAACGAGCCACCGATCCGGGACACCCCGGACCCGCGCCTCTCGCTGTCCCAGGACTCCACCCCGAAGCCCGACCAGGCAACGGCGGTCTTCTCCCGCCGAGCCCTCCTGGAGGCGGCGGAGGCGGCGGGCTTGAGCCTGGAGGAGACGGTGAGGAGTTCGGGCGGGGGCTCGGGCTCGGCTGCGGCCGTGGACCCGGACGCGGGCTCGGACGCGGCCAAGGGGCAGCGCTCGGGCGACAGCTCGGGTTCGGGTTCGGGTTCGGTCAGCGGCGTGGCCACGGGCTCGGACGCGGGCTCTGATACGGCTACGGGTACGGCGAAGCCTGCGGGGCGCGAGACCGCCGGGGCGGAGCCGGACACCGGCCGGGCTGACGCGGCGGACGCCGAGGACGCCGAGGACTCGGACGAGGCTGGGGCGGACGCGGGCTTGAACGGTGCCGGGGCGCAAGCGGGAGGCTCGGGAACCGGCGCCGGTGACGCTGAGGCCCTGGACGCCGTCTCGGGCGACGCTGGGGCGGATGCCGACTCCGGTGCCGCCGATGGCCCCGAGGGCGCCGCGAAGGGCCCTGGCGGCTCCGTGGAGGCACCGGCCGAGGCCGAGCCGGGCACGGACGACGACGCCGGCCCGGACGAACGGGGTGCCGCCGCGCCCACCCGTGCCGTCCCAGCGGCACGACTGCCCGCAGCTCGGGCGGGCGAGGCAACCCCCGAGACCGACGCCGAAGCCCAGGCCGACGCGACCTCCGAAGCCACCGCCGAGCCGAAGACCACCACAGCTCCGCCTTCCGCCGCCGACACGCGACCGGAGCCGGAAGCCGGGCAGCCCGCCGACCCCGCTGCTGACACGCGACCGGAGCCGGAGGACGAGAAGCCTCACGGGTCCGCGGCTGACGCCGGGTCGGTGGTGGACGGCGGGAAGGCCGCCGACTCCGCCGCTGACACTGAGCCGGAGCCGGAAGACGAGAACTCCCCCCGTGCCGCCGCCGCAGGCGTGGCGGATCCGCGGGCCGGTGTCGGTGCGCGGCCCGGTGTCGCGGGTGCGGCGGCGGACCGTTCCGCCAGGGGTGCGCGGGGTGGTTCGGGGGCGGAAGGTGACGAGCCGGATGCCGCCGACGGTGGGCGTGCCCCACAGGGGCCACCCGCGGGTGACGACGAAAGCCGCACGGGTGGTGCGGGTGGGAAGTCGGACGGCGATGGCGGAGCCGAGGCGTGGCCGGCGGTGGATCAGCCCACCGCGATCTTCCGGGCCCCCCGCCCACCCGCCGTGGACCAGCCCACCACCATGCTCAAGCTGGGCGACGCCGCCACCAGGCCCGCCAAGCCCACCGAGCCCGCCAAGCCCACCGAGTCCGCCAAGCCCACCGAGTCCGCCGAACCCGCCGAGGCCACCAAGCCCGCCCCGCCCGCCAAGCCCGCCGAGGCCACCAGCCCCTCCGCACCCGCGAACGTCGGCGCCGGCGCCGCCAAGGGGGACAGCGACGAACACGACCCCGCGCCCCCAGCCGAACGCACCAGCAAATTCGTCGCCCTGAAGCCGCTGGACGAGACCGCCCCGCCCAAGCCCCCGGCCACCGCGCCCGACGACCCCGCCGTCAGCCCGGCCGAGGCGACGCGGGCCATCCCGCAGGTCGGTCCGGAGCTGACGACGCAGCAGCCGTTGCCGCCCAGGCCCCCGCTGGACCTGCTCGCGGAGCTGACGAACACACCGCCACCGCGCCAGACCCCGGTACGGACACTCGTTCGCCGGGTCAAGATCTGGACGCCCCTGGTGATCCTCCTGGCGATCGTGTTCGCGGTCGCACAGGCCGTACGCCCGCTCCCGGCCCCCACCCTCACCCTGACCGCCGACGCGTCGTACGCCTTCGAGGGCGAGAAGGTCTCCCTGCCGTGGCCCGACGAGGGCCAGGGCTGGATGGACGTGAACGGCATCGGCACGATGGACAGCTTCGGCGACCAGAAGCCCGTGGCCATCGGCTCCGTCGCCAAGGCGATGACCGCGTACGTCATCCTCAAGGAACATCCGATGAAGCCCGGCGCGAAGGGCGCGACGATCCCGGTCGACGAGAAGGCCGAGATCGAGGGCGGCTACGACAAGGACGGCAAGGGCGAGTCCACGCTCAACACCGTCAAGGAGGGCGACCAGCTCTCCCAGTACGACGCGATCGCGGCCATCATGATTCCGTCCGCGAACAACATCGCGCGGCTGCTCGCCCGTTGGGACAGCAACGGTTCGGAGGCGGAGTTCGTCAAGAAGATGAACGCCGCCGCCAAGGACCTCGGCATGACCAACACCAAGTACACCGACCCCTCCGGGCTGAAGGAGACGACCGTCTCCACCGCCGAGGACCAGGTCAAGCTCGGCAACGCGCTGGTGAAGATCAAGGCCCTGACCGACATCACCAGGCTGCCCAGCTGGAAGGACCCCTCGGGCCAGCCCTGGCGCAACTACAACAATCTCGTCCCGTTCGACAACGCCATCGGCATCAAGACCGGCTCCACCTCGGCCGCCGGCGGCAACCTCCTCTTCGCGGCCACGAAGGAGGTCGGCGGTGAGACGGTGATCGTCGTCGGCGCGATCCTCGGCCAGCACACTCCGCCGATCATCGACACGGTCAACGCGGTCAGCAAGACCGCGATGCTCGCCGCCCAGGACGCGGTGATCTCCGACACGATCCTGAAGAAGGGCGATGTCGTCGGGTACGTCGACGACGGGCTCGGCGGCCAGACCCCGGTCGTCGTCACGAAGAACGTCTCGGCGGTCGGCTGGAGCGCCAAGACCGTCAAGCTCGAACTCGACGCGAGCAAGACCATCGCGCACGAGGCGAAGTCCGGCACCGAGGTCGGCTCACTGATCGTCGGCGACGGCTCCGGCGACGGCGTAGAGGTCCCGGTCGCCCTCCAGAAGGACCTCACCGAGCCCGGCTTCCTCACCAAGCTGACCCGAGTGAGCTGATCCGGTGAAGTGACCGTCCTCCGGCCATCGGACCGGACAACAACGACGAAGGCGCCCCTCCCGTCCACCCGGACGGAAGGGGCGCCTTCTCGCGTTACCGCTACTCGCTACTCGCTACTCGCCCTCCCCGCCGTCCCCCTGCTCCGCCTTCTCGTCCGCTTCCTTCTCGCACTCCAGAGCCGTCGTCCGCGACGGCCCCCCGTACTGGGAGCTGATCCGCACATCCCCCGGCTCGGTCACCGTGAGGCGGGTGAACTCGGTGAGGTCGCCGTCGGACTCGCGGTCGGCGGTGAGGCAGCCGTTGTCGGCCCAGAGCCAGGGGGAGTAGGCGACCCGGACGGTGATCTCGCCGGCCTCCGGCATATGGACGACGAGGTTGGCGCCGTCGGCGCTGACGACGGAGGCCGGCTTGTCGACCAGCGGGGTCGCGTTCTTCACCCGGTAGATCTTCCAGTTGGCGTCCTGCCAGACCGGCTGCAGATAGTCCGGCCCGCTGCTCACCAGCGCGTGTTCGAGCTCGGCGGGCCCGTCCGGCTCGCCGTTGACGAGGACGACGAAACCGACGGCCCACTGCGACAGCCACGCCTTGTACGCGGCCGGGGTGAAGGCGCCCTCGGGTACCTCGGTCCCGTTGTGGCCCTCGTAGAAGAGCCGGCCGCGCTCGACGTCGGCCTGCCGGTTCCAGCCGCGCGCCATGTTGATGTACGGGGCGAGGATGGCGGCCTCGCGGTGGTCGCGGGCCGGCACCACCTCGACGCGGGTCTTCCAGGCGCCGAGCCGCTTCAGCTCGTTCACCACACCGTCGGTCTTCACGGCCCACTCGGGCACCTTGGTGTTGGTGACGATGTCGGCGGTCGTCTTGCCGGTCAGCCAGGTCACGGACAGCACCAGGGCCACCGCTCCGGCCACCATCCGCCGCCGGGGCGTGAACCAGGCCAGGGGGAGACGGGGGCGCCGGGAGTCGTCCGTACGGGCCTCGCCCCGGTGGAGGCAGATCGCCAGGGCCGCCGCAGGGCCCGCGAGCTCCAGGAGGCGTTCGACGTTGGTGCCGATGGGGGTGGGGATCAGATAGCAGAGGACCACGCCGAGCGCGTAGATCGCGGCGCTCAGGCGGAGCACCCGCCAGGCGCTCGGCGCGACCAGCACGACCACCGCGCACAGCACGACCGGCGGCCATATCCGGCTGAACGCCATGGGCTGCTCGCCCTCGAAGGGGAACAGCAGCGTGGTCACGGCGACGACGGTCACCGGCGGCGCGATCAGTGCCGCCGCCCGGCCCCAGTCGCGGCACAGCAGATACGCGGCGCCGACCACGAGGAGGAACAGCCCGGAGACGGGGCTCCCCAACGTGGACAGCGTCGCGCACACCGCCGCCACCGCGAGCTGCCGCCCGCCGCGCCCGCTCAGCACCGCCAGCAGGGCCCCCATCGCGAAGGCCGTGCCCAGCATGAACGTGGAGCGCCCCGACACCACCTGGCACCACAGCGAGAACGTCGCCGCCAGCGCGACCGGCACCGGTGCGCGTACACCCGTACGAGTGACGACCGCACCGGCCAGCCAGGACGCCGAGAGCCCCGACGCCAGTGTCACGGGGACGACGCCGCACGCCGCCATCAGATACGGCGAGAGCACGCTGTAGTTCGCCGCGTGCAGCCCCCCGTACCAGAACAGGTTGACCGCGGAGTCCGGGTACGTCTTCGCGAACTCCGCCCACGCCACCTGGGCCGCCAGATCGCCGCCGCCGGTGGCGAAGACCGCCCACCACACGAAATACAGCGGCAGGGCGCACAGCGTGGCCGCGAGGGGCACCCGGTGGCGCTGCCGCCACGGCTCGCGCGACGGCGACGGTTTGTCCGCGCGCGAGACCGGTCGTCGTGGGGTCAGCTCGGCAAAGGCCACTGCGGCTAGTCCGTTCCGTTTCGACTCGTGCGGGCGGGTGTTCCTCGTTTGTTGGTGTAGACGCTAATCACCCGCTGACAGTTGGCCGACAGGAGCGGTGCGATCCGCCACGGCGGTAGGGAAACCCCTACGGCCGCCGTACGTGTACCGGCCGTACGTGTACCGGCTGTACGTGTACCAGCCGTACGCGTACCAGCCGTATCCCTGCTACACGGCTCGGGAACGTCACGGCAGGTACTGCACAGCTCAGGTACCACACGGTCAGGATGCGACCGGGAACGCCACGTCGCACACCGGGTCCTCGGGGCCCGCCGCGTCCCAGTCCGCGAAGTAGATCTCGCGGCACGGGCCGGTGACCTCCAGTCCGTGCCGGGCGATCCACCGCTCGACCGCCTCGAAGGCCGCGACGATCTGCGGATGCGCCACCTGAGCCTTGCTGATCCGGGTGTACACGAGCCGTCCCGCCGGCTCCACGCGCACCTTCGTCTCCCAGGCCCGCCCGTGCTCGGCCGCCCACACCCGCGCGGCACTCTCGTCCACCACCGGCACACACGACTCCGCGGGCCCGTCGCTCTCCATGGACACCTCGGAGTGGTACACCACGAACGGCGCCCCGGTGGTGCCGCCGCAGACCGCCGCGCCCTCCTCCAGCCGCCCCAGCGACGCCCCGATCCACGCCGGCAACTCGTCCGCGAGCGTGTGCCTCGACTGCGTCAACAGCACCTGTGGGGGCGTATCGACCGTTTCGACGACGAACTTCCCGTACGTCTGTTCTGTGTCTTCCATGCCTGGCTCCGTTCCCGACAACCGTCCACGGAGGTAGGCGACAAGGGTCCGCTGGGACGCGAACCGTTCCTCGGCCCCGGCCCAGTACGCGGTCAGCCGCTCGACGGCCCGCGGGTCGTCGAGCCCGACCATGTCCACGATCTCGGCGATCCGCGCGAGAGGCATGTCGAGCCGGCGCAGCAGGGCCACCAGGCGGGCACGTTCGGCCTGGCCGGCCCGGTAGTACCGGTAGCCGTTCACCCCGTCGACGTACGCCGGTGTGAGCAGCCCCAGCCGGTCGTACAGCCGCAGTGCCTTCGCCGACAGCCGTGTGCGGGCGGCGAAGGCACCGATGGTGAGCAGGTCGTCCATGGCCCCCGGGTCCCCTGGGTTCTCTGGGTTCTCTGGGTCCACTGGGTCCACTGGGTCATCCTCCGTCGCCGGGCGCCCTCCGCCCGGCGAGAGGGACGGTGCCCCTTGCCCCAGGGGCAAGGTCAACGGCGGCCCCCGTGGGCGTCAGCCGATGGCCTTCTCCACGGCGGCGACCAGCTCCGCCGACTCGGGCTCGGTCTGCGGCGAGAAGCGGGCGACGACCGAGCCGTCGCGGCCGATCAGGAACTTCTCGAAGTTCCAGCGGATGTCGCCGGTGTGGCCCTCGGAGTCCGCGTGGTCCACCAGGCGCTCGTACAGCGCGTGCCGGCCCTCTCCGTTGACCTCGACCTTCTCGGTCAGCGGGAACGTCACGCCGTACGTCGCCGAGCAGAACTCGGCGATCTCCTCGGCCGAGCCCGGCTCCTGGCCGAGGAACTGGTTGCACGGGACGCCGAGGACGGTGAAGCCCTGGGCGGCGTAGCGGGCCTGCAGTGCCTCCAGGCCCGTGTACTGGGGGGTGAGGCCGCACTTGGAGGCCACGTTCACGACGAGGACGGCCTGTCCGGCGTACTGCGCGAGGTCGGCGGGGCCGCCCTTCAGGGCGTCGATCTCCACGTCCAGGACAGAGGGGGTGACGTTGTCTGTAGTCATAAACGGATGCTATCTCCGGAAGGATTTTCGCCCCCGCCGCCCCTACCCGTCCCATCCCAGGGGCCGCGGCCCCTTCGCCCCCGCTCCTGGGGGCCGCGCCCCCAGACCCCCGCTTTCGGCCTGGACGGCCTCGTCCTCAAACGCCGGACGGGCTGAAGGGGTGGGCCGGAGCCGCGCGGGGTGAAGGCGCGCGGGCCGGAGCCGCACAGGGGGAAGGAGTGCTGGGCGAAGGCGTGCTGGGTGAAGGCGTGGTGGCGGCGCGTACCAGGACCTCTCCCTCCGGTGTTCGTGCGTACAGCACCGACCGGCCCGCCCGGCCGCGTCGGATCAGGCCGGCGTCCAGGAGCACTCTCAGGTGGCGGCCGACGGAGCCGAGGGTCTGACCGGTCACCGCGCAGAGCTGGGTCGTGCTCATGGGGGAGTCGAGGAGGACGAGGATCCGGGCGCGGGCGTCGCCGAGCAGCGGCCCGAGGGCGGCGGGCCCGGCCGTCGGGCGGTCGCCGTCGGCGAGGACGCCCGAGCACGGGTAGACGACGGCGTACCGCTCCCGTTCCTCCCAGGCCACCCACCCCGTGCGCTGCGGGGTGATGGGGACGAAGACGAGCCGTGCCCCGGAGATCTCGCGCGGCGGGTACTCGTGCGCGTTGACCTGGAGCCGGTTCTCGCCGAGCCACCGCATCCCCGGCCGCAGCGCGTCCAGCACCGCCGCCCAGCCGCTCTGGCCCAACAGCGCGGTACGGGCGAGCACATCGGCCTCCAGCACCCGCCGACGCCGCTCCCAGTACGGCCGTACGGTCTCCTCCCACACGTACGTCAGGAGGTCGGCCGCCCGGCCCGGCAGGTCGTCCCGGTGCAGGGCGGCGGGCAGCGGGCCGCGCAGGGAGAGGGTGAGGTGGGCGCGGGCGGCGGCGGGGTCGGCGCCCCGGACGCGGGCGATCTCGGCGGCGAAGGTCTCGCCCTCGCGTGGTGCGGGGGTCAGGAAGTCGGCGATCCACTCCTCGCCGAGCCCGGCGCGGACCAGCAGGGCGGTGACGGGATCCCGCGCCAACTCGGCCCGGTACGCGGGCAGATGGGCCGCCAGCCAGGACCGCTCGCCGGGGTGCGTGCCCGTCCCGCCGTGCAGCATCTTCAGACTCGCGAACGTCTCCGCGAGCGGCGAGACCACGAACCGGCTCCCGGCGAGGGTGTCGGCGTTGACCTGCCACCAGCCCATGTGAACACCTCCGGAAACGGAAACGGAAACGGAAACGGATACGGATACGGATACGGATACGGATACGGATACGGATACGGATACGGATACGGATACGGATACGGATACGGAATTCGGCGAGAGCGGGCCCGGCGGCCGTGTCCCAGCCCCCAGTCCTCAGCCCCCTGCCGACCTTTCGCCTGTGCGCGAAACATTACGGCGGGCGGACGGCGGACCCAAAGGTCATATCCCATGCCCACGCCCATGCCTACGCCTACGCCCACGCCCACGCCCATGCGCAGCTATCAATCCCTCTTCCGCACAAGGGAGTTCACCCCTCTCTTCCTCTCCTCCGCCCTCCAGGTCGCCGCCTCCACGATCGGCGGCCTCGCCCTCGCCACCTCCGTCTACGAGGAGACCGGCTCCCCGCTCCTGTCCGCCCTCAGCATGTTCGGCCCGTCCCTCGCCCAGGTGATCGGCGCGACGACCCTGCTCTCGGCGGCGGACCGGCTGCCGCCGAGGGCGACGACGACAGGCCTGGCGGTGGTCTTCGCGGCGAGCACGGCGTGCCTCGCCCTGCCCGGCCTGCCGCTGTGGACGGTCTTCGCGGTGATCGCGGCCCAGGGCCTGGTCGCGTCCCTCGGCGGCGGAGTCCGCTGGGGCCTGTTGAACGAGATCCTCCCGAAGGACGGCTATCTCCTGGGCCGCTCGGTGTTCAACATGCTGCACGGGGTCACACAGATCGCCGGTTACGCGACCGGCGGCGCCCTCGTGGCCCTGCTGTCCCCGGCGGTCACGCTGCTGGTGGCGGCTGCCCTGTACACGGCGGCGGCCCTCTGCACCGCCCTGGGCCTGACCCGCCGCGCCCCGCGCGCCTCCGGCCGCCCGTCCGTCGCCGAGACCTGGCGCACGAACGCCCGCCTGTGGTCGTCGCCGCCGCGCCGCCGCCTCTACCTCGGCCTGTGGATCCCCAACGGCCTCGTCGTCGGCTGCGAGTCCCTGTTCGTCGCGTACGCCCCCGACCGCGCGGGTCTCCTCTTCGCCTGCGCGGCGCTCGGCATGCTGATCGGCGACGTGACGGTGGGCCGCCTCCTCCCACCCCGCCTACGCGACCGCCTGGCCACCCCTCTCCTCCTGCTCCTCGCCGCCCCGTACCTCCTCTTCGCCCTCCACCCCCCGACCCCCGTCGCGACGGCCTGCGCGACCCTCGCCTCCATCGGCTTCGGCGCGAGCCTGATCCAACAACACCACCTCCTCACCCTGACCCCACCCGAACTCACGGGCCACGCCCTGGGGTTGCACTCGGCGGGCATGCTCACACTCCAGGGCGTGAGCGCGGCCCTGGCAGGCGCAGCGGCCCAACTGACCTCACCGGCCACGGCGATGACGCTGATGGCGGGGGCCTCGGTGGCGGTGACGCTGGGGTTGTGGGCGGCGGGGCGGCACGAGGGGGCGGGACTCACGTCACCGGCACCCACACCTTGACGACCTGTCCGCCCGCCCCGTCACGGCCAAGTGCGCTCGATACGGGCATGCCGCACCGCGTACGCCGCCGGGCCGCCCTTTTCGACGGCCCGGTGGATCGCGTCCCGGTGCAGGACGAGACGCCCGACCATCTCGGCACTGCGAAGCTGCTGGTTGTCCAGGTAGAAGAGCACCGCCTCACGCTCCAGCACAGGCCGGATCTCAAGATCCCGGGTCTTGATCCGCCCGTCCTTCGACAGCGGAACCCAGGACCGGTCGAGACCGTGAGTGATCCACTCCTCATCGGGAACGTCCTGCCCGTCGTCCGGGAACACGTCCCCGATCCGGTGAACCGTCCACCCGCTGGCTTTCAGCCCCTCGGCGACACGACGACCGAGATTCCGGTCGAGGAAGAACTCAGGCGACAAGGTGCACCACTGCCCGGCAGAGCGCGTCCACCTGCTCAGGCGTCATGTCGAAGTCGTACGCGATGTCCTCGACCGTCTCCCCGGCCTCCCACAGGTCGGTGATGGCCTGGACCGTGACGCGGTTGGCCGCCACCACGGGGAGGCCGTGCCCGAATCTCGGGTCGATCACGACGGGGACGGAGTCCGGGTACTGCCTCAGGCGCAGGCTGGAGGGGAAGTCGTCGCCCGGCTCCCAGGTGAGGTAGCGAAGATAGTCGGAGACCACCTCCTGGATGGGGGCCTGGCCGTCGCGGGCTCTGCGGAGGTCCCCCCAACCGTGCTCCACGAAGATGTCCACGCCGTCCGTGGCGATCCGCTTGGACACGAGGCCGTAAGGGGTGTCGAAGGCGTCCCGTACGGCGGCGGCCGCCTCCCTGATCTCGCTCATGCGGAGCCCAAGGGAACGCAGAGAACGAAGGGCGTGCGCCTCGGCCACCGCGATGAACGGCACCGAGGGCTGACCCTTCCGTACCGGCTCCACCTGGTGGACCAGGGGAGCTCCGGCGGCCTGGCCCTTCAGCCACGACGTGAGAGTCGACTGCGGAATCTCAAGGTGGGAGGCCGTTTCCGTGGGCGTCAGAAGCCCGTCCGTGAACCTGTCGACCATGCCCCACCTCCTCTTGGCACCAGATTTCGCATCGTGCCATATCAAGCCTCCCACCTGGGGGTGGACCGCATACCCGTCCACCGGCTCAGCCAGCAGCCCGAAGTTGGTCATCGGATCGGCAGTCACGGCAACGGGGCTGTCCCGTCGAGCGGAACCCCCGGTCGCAGCCGTCGCAGTTGCGCATACGCCCGACCACCGGAGGTACGGGGCTTTCGGACAGGTCTGTCAGGTCCGTCCGGGCTGTCGTCGCGGCCAGCGGAGTCTCGTTGAGCCGGTAGGCGAGGATGCCGGCCGGGCGGGTCAGGAAGCGGTCCGGAAGGCGCGCGGTGAGGTGGTCGGTGATCTGCGTGGGCAGCAGGCCTGCCGCGAGCCACCGGGCGACGGCCGGGGCGAGGCGGACGGCTTCCCGCTCGGACAGGACGAGGCGGGGGTCGACCCGGCGCAGGGAGGCGAGTACGGCGACGGCTCGGGAATCGGCGTCGTCGAGTGGGACCGGTGCCTCCGCTCCCGGCTCCCCATCCGGCTCCCCACCCGGCTCCCCACCTGGCTCCCCTCCCGGCTCCGCTGCCTCCTCCGCTTGTGCGGGCACCCGCACTGTTTCCCGCACGGCCACGGCCACGGCCCCGACCCTGGCCCCGTCCCCGGACGCGGACTCCGCGGCGGGATTGGGAACGTCGCCGGGAACGTCGCAGGGGACGCCGCCGGGGACGCCGTAGAAGTACGTCCGCGTACGGACCTGCCCGGTGGGCGTTCGCTCGCGGCGGCGTTCCAGGTAGCCGGCCTCTTCGAGCTGCCTGAGGGCCCGTGAGATGAGGATCTCGCCCTCGTCGAAGTGCGCGCACAGGGCGGCGATGCTCACCGGGGAGCCGTCGGGCAGGGAGGAGATGTACGCCGCGACGCCGACCGTGACCGCGCTGCCGCGCCGCTGGGCGAGGGCGTTGGAGATCACGGTGAAGTCGGCCGTCAGCCGGGTGCGTACATGGATCACACCGGAGGTCGGAGCTCCGGCGTCGGCGCGCAGGCGCGCGTTAGACTGCGGTTCAGCCATTGGGAAGCCGTTTACTTCCTGCTTGGTCAGGCCCTCGTTCGGGATTGCCGTCCCGGCCGGGGGCCGTATCTGTTTGCGGTTGTTGCGTGTCGCGGCGAACGTAACCGCCCGCATCCCGCGCCCGCAAGCCGGTCACTCGGACGGGTGACGGAGCCCTCCGCGACCAGGGAGGGTGGGTGGGCGGGTAGTTCTTTCCCCGGTTCTTTCAGGAGGTCAGTGGCCCACCGACCCCTCGCGGACAAGGCCCCGGTGAGCCCGTGAGACGGATGTCGGCCGAGCCCCGGTCGCCTCAGGGGCGGCGGTGGCGCCCGGCCCCCTTCGGCCCGCCTCGTCTGTGCGGACCGCCCACCGCTCCCGCCCGTCCTGACCGGACAGGGCGGGAGCGGCTTGCCCCTTCTCGATCGGCACGAGGGGCACGGCTTCCCGGACGGGAAGGTTCCGGCGCTGGGGGCGCCGGGTGCCCATGATGCGGCGTGCTGTCGGAGCGGGCGTCCGGAGAAGGGGGAACTTCGCCCCGAAAGCCTGTACTGGCTGCTGTTTCGCGGTTGATGTGCGCTAGGAGGCGGTACCTTGCGCGCTGTCGCGGGGCGGGGGCATTGTTCCGCGATTCCCGGATGCCATGGCGTGAGGGCGAGTGGGCCCACCATGCTGACGTCCGGCTCCTCGACGACGCGTCGGCACCGCCGAGGGGGGCCTCTCGGACGTACGTATGTGTCTCGGAAGGTACCGATGTCCAGAAGGCAAGTCTTATCCGTGATCGTGCTGTTGACGGTCCTCGGGTGGAGCGTCGTGCTCGTCGCCGTCGGGGAGACGGCCGCTGCCGCCGCCGCGGTCCCGGCGCTCGTCCTGAGCGCGGAACAGGTCGTGACGTCGATGACCATCGGCACGGCACAACTGCCCGTGGCCACCGGCACGGCACAGCTGCCCGTGGCGGAAGACGGCGAACGACTGCGCGTACCGGACGACGGCGAACGACTGCCCGTACCGGCTGACGCGGATGACGCGGATGACGAGGGGCGCGCGGGGTGACCCCGCCGTCCCTGTCGCGGCGGCCCGGAGGGGGCGCGCCGGCGGGCAAGCCGGGCCGGAAGCTGGGGCCGATCGCGGAGGGCGTGGGCCGGGCGCACCGGGCCTGGCTGGAGCCCCTGCGGATCCGGTTCCTGGCCAGCGGTCTGACGATCGGTGAGCTGAGCGACCGGTCGGGCTGGGCCAAGTCGAAGATCTCCGAACTGCTGCGCGGCACCGGCCGTTACCCGCGCTGGGAGATCACCTACGGCCTGCTGGATGTCCTCGACGTACCGACCTGGCCCATGCGGCGGCTGTGGATGGCCGCCGCGCTGGAGGCCCGGAAGAAGCCGGACTGGATAGACGGCTGCATCCAGAGCCGCCGGCACCAGCAGGGTCCGAACCAGCAGGGTCCGAACCAGCAGCCTCCTCACCACCGGCACCCCGGGGCGGCCCTGTCCGCCGGACCGGCCGTACCCCCGCTGGAGCACCAGGCGTTCACCGAACTCAACCGTGCCGCCTACCACGCCTACGCCCGGCTCTTCGTGAGCGAGGAGGAGGCGCGGGAGGTGGTCGCGGAGACGTTCGACGTGCTGTGGTTCCGCTGGGACGAGGCGCTGGCCAGCGCCGATGTGGTGCCGTTCGCGTGGTCGGTGCTGCGCGGGAGCGTGATGGCGCGGGCCTGCCACACGGACGGCTGCCCCGAGCTGGCCCGCACCGCGTTCGACACGGTCGCCCTGAGCCTGCTGTCGACCCCCGCGGCGCGGTTCGCGCAGATCGAGGAGTCGATGTCCCTGTTCAAGGCCATCAGCCGGCTGCCCGCCCACCAGCTCGACGTCATGGTCCTCACCTATCTGCGGGGCATGGACCACGCGGCCGTGGCCGACGTCCTGGGCGTCCCGATCGCCTCGGTCCACACGGCCGACCGCTACGCCCGCAAGACGCTGACCGCCGCTCTGACCCCGCCTCAGACCTCAGCACAGCCCCCACCTCAGGCCTCGACTCAGCCCTCACCTCAGGCCTCGACTCAGCCCTCACCTCAGGCCTCGACTCAGCCCCCACCTCAGCCCTCGGCTCCGACCCCGACTCTCCACCCCGAGAACGACCTGGGAGAGACCCCGGAATGATCCCGACCCCGACCCCGACCACACCGACCGGCCCGATAGACGCACTCCTCGCCCGCGCCCTGCTCCTCGACGCGCCGCACGTCCCGCACGACGTGGTCCCCGGCGCCCGCTGCCAGGACTCCCTGCTCCCGTTCGCCGGCCACCACGACCGTACGCGTACGAGCTTGATGGCGGCCCGCGATCTGCGCACCCTGTGCGAGACGGTCCTGGCCCACACCACCTCCGACTCCCTCCAGGGCTTCGTCACCGAGCACCTGCCGGAACCGCCGGGCGCCCGCGTCCTCGGCTGCATCCTCCAGCTCGCCGACGCAGAGGACAGCGCCCGCTCCTGGTGGCAGTACGCGGCCGGCGCAGGCGACGACCTCGCCTCGTACTGCCTGTACCTCCACCACCTGATCCTGGGCGACACGGAGGCGGCGGCCTGGTGGCGCGAACAGACGAACATCGCCACCCGGCCCGCCCCCGAACCCCTGACGGCCGTCCCGGACGCGGGCGTCCCCACCGCGTACGACGCCAGCTTCCCCACGGTCCTGCGCGCCCTCACCCATCTCGACCGCACCACCCCGCCCCGCCGGACCGAACTCGTCGACGCGGTCATGCACTACGTCCCCGGAGCCGTGGCCCTCGGCTACGTCGACAACCCCGACTTCGAACTCCCCCTCCCCGGCCCCGACTTCGCGGAACACATCAGCATCCTCCTGGCCGCCGCGTCGGCCGCGGCCTCCTGGATGACACCCCCGCCCCTCCACCCCACCTCCCCGCGTCTGCCCCGGCGCCCCCGGGAGCCCTCAGACGGCTGATGTTCAGCGGAGGTGTGCGTCGAAGAAGGCCAGGGTGTGACGCATCGAGGTGGGCCACTGCGGGCCGAAGGTGTGGCCCTCGCCGGGGTACTTGATCAGCCGGACGTCCTTGCCGGCGGCCTCGAACTCGGCGGTGGCGCGCTCCGACCAGGCGAGGGGGCAGGTGTCGTCGGCGGTGCCGTGATGGATGAGGAGGGGCTCGGTGACCCGGTCGACGTAGGTGAGGGGGGAGACCTCGCGCCAGAACTCCGGGTTCGAGGCGGGGGTGCCGTGCGCGGCCTCGATCTCCGCGACGATCGGGTCGCCCTCGGGGCGCTGGAAGTGGTCGATGTTCTCCGCGGGCCGGGAGCTCACCGGGGCGAAGGCCACGGCCGCGTCGAACAGGCCAGGCGCCACCACCAGCGTGTTGTAGACGACCCCGCCGCCCATCGACCGGCCGAGCAGACCGATCCGGTCGCCGTCGATCTCCGGGCGCCCGGAGGCACGCAGGGCCTTGGCCGCGCCGATGACGTCCTCGGTGTAGCCGAGGCGGAGGTTCACGTCGTTGTCGGGGTCGTCGTCGGAGCCCGCGTGGTCGCGGTAGTCGGTGTGCAGGACGACATAGCCCTCGCGGGCCAGCAGATCCTGCTCCCGGGCCAGCCCGCGCCCGGTGGTGTAGACGGCCGGGTCGATGTACCCGTGCGCCAGCACCAGCGCGGGGAAGGGGCCCTCGCCCTCGGGGATGTTCATGATCCCCGAGATGGTCAGCCCGTCGGCCTCGTACGTCACCGCGTACCGCGTGTACGCGGCGGTCCGGGCCAGTACGGCGCCCAGGCGGAGGTCGGAGCCGGTGTGGGGGCGGGCGATCAGGCCGGGGATGGAGACCGGGTTCACGGGGGTCGGGGTGGGGGACACCTCGGGACTCGTGGGGCCTGACTCCGTTGCCCGGCTCACGCTCGGCGGCTTCGTGGGGACCGCTTCCCCGTGCCCGTCACCGTCCCCGCCTCCGGCGCATCCGGCCACGGCCACCAGCACCGATACGAGCCCGGCGGCGACACAAGCACGGTTTCGCGACCGCATGGGCCCAGTATCCCCCGGCCGGCAGAAGAAGGGGGCCACCGGAGGGAGGGGAGATCCGGTGGCCCGCCCCGGGACCTGGGACCAGTGACCAGGGAGAAGGGGGAAGGGGGCTGGTGATCAGCCGACGTCCGACGCGTCCAGGCGGTACAGGCCGCTGTCGCCGTAGTCGCTCACCGCGCTGCCGTTCTCCTTGACCCACTCGGCGATCTCGGAGGAGGCGCTGTTGCCGCCGCCCCGGCCGCTGTCACTGTCGCTGACGACGATGTAGTGGAGCTTGCCCGCCTTCACCAGCTCCTTGAGCTTGGCGAGGGTCATGGCCTCGTCGCTGCCGGACCAGCCGCCCATGGAGATCACGGGCTGGCCGGACTCCAGGATGATCGAGGACGCCGTCTGGTCGGTGGCCACCGCCACCAGCCAGGTCGCGCCGTCCTGGTTCTTCTTCAGATACGTGATCATCTCGGCCGAGACCTGGGAACCGCCACCCATGCCGCCACCACCTGTACTGCCACCTGTGCTGCCACCCGTGCCATCACCCATGCCGCCTGCGGTGCTGCCGTCGGCCTGACGACTGCTGGAGCCGCTGGGCGCGTCCCCACTGGGCCGCTGCCCACCGCCCATGCCGCCGCCCGTACCGCCGCCACCGCCCATGCCGCCCCCGGTGCTGGGCCCGGCCGTGGGGTTGGTGCCGTTGGAGCTCGCGGTGGTCGCCGCCGACACCGCGTACGCGGCGGGCCCGGCCAGCAGCGCGACGACCGCCGCGAGGGAGGCCAGCGCGACCAGCTTCCGGCGCCGTGCGAACCGTCCGACGAGCAGCCCAATCACGGCGACCGCACCGGCGACACCGGCCACGACCTGGGCGACCGTGTAGACCGTCCCGGAACCGGAGACCCGCTGCAGCAGGACGACCGCCCAGACCGCGCTCACCGCGACCGCCGTCGGCAGCACCCAGCCCCACTTCACGACCGGGCCCTCCTTGAAGGCGCCGTAGAGCATGACCCCGCCCGCACCGGTCAGCGCCGCGATACCGGGGGCCATGGCGGTGACGTAGTACGGGTGGAAGGTGCCCTCGGCGAGGGCGAAGGTCAGATAGTGCAGGACGAACCAGCCGCCCCAGAGCAAGAGGGCCGCCCGCTTGCCGTCCGTGCGCGGCGCGCGCCCCCGCAGCACCAGACCGCCCACCAGCGCGACGATCGCGAACGGGATCAGCCAGGAGATCTGGCCGCCCATGAGCTCGTTGAACATCCGGTAGACGCTCGCGTCACCGCCGAAGCTCGCCCCGTTGCCCTGCGAGCCCGCCGACGAACCGGCGCCGAAGATCCGGCCGAAGCCGTTGTAGCCGATGACCAGGTCCCAGACCGTGTTGTCCGTCGAACCGCCGATGTACGGCCGGGAGGAGGCGGGGATCAGATCCACGACCACCATCCACCAGGCGCTCGACACGACCAGCGCGACCGTGCCGACGGCCAGGTCGCGGATCCGGCGGCCGAGCGAGACGTTCGCCGCCCAGAGGTAGACCAGGAAGAAGGCCGGCAGGACGACGTACGCCTGCATCATCTTCGTGTTGAAGGCGAACCCGATCGCGACGCCGGACCAGACCAGCGGCATGAGCCGACCCGTGCGCACGGACTTCATCAGCGCCGCCGCGCCGAGCAGCATCAGGAGGACGAGGACCGGGTCGGGGTTGGTGTCCCGGGTGATGGCGACCGTGATGGGCGTGAGGGTGAGCGCGAGCGCGGCGATCGTGCCCGCGACGGCCCCGAAGTCCCGCTTGACCATGCGATACAGCAGCGCCACGGATCCCACACCCACCGCGACCATCGGCAGCGTCATCTGCCAGGTGCCGTAGCCGAGGACCCGGGCCGAAAGCCCCATCACCCACAGCGCGAACGGCGGCTTGTCGACGGTGATGAAACTGCCCGAGTCCAGCGCGCCGAAGAAGAACGCCTTCCAGCTCTTCGTGCCGCTGTAGACGGCCGCGTTGTAGAAGCTGTTGCCGGTGATCAAGGACAGGTTCCAGGCGTACAGCGCCGTGGCCAGCACGAGGACCGCCCACAGGGCCGGGCGCGCCCAGCGCGGGTCCTCCGGGGCGCCGGTGAACATCCGCCGGACCCGGGCGGCGGGACCACCGGTCGCGGGAGGGGCTTCGGCGCGGCGGCGGCCGCTGTCCCGCCCGGTGGCGGGCGGCGGGGCGAGGGTGGTCATGAGTTCGGTGTCGAAGAACCGTGCGGTGCCCTCGATGCGCGGGGCGAGCACGCGGACGCCTTCCGCGTTCATTGGGTTCATGGCAGCGACTGTCGAGGCCGCGTCTGGGGCCACGCTGAGCGAGTACTGAGGGAAGAATGAGAATCAGCGAACTCACAGCTTCCCCACAGCGGACGGGCACAGCCCGTTCTCATGACCGGTGCGGCCGTCTCATGACAAGCACGGCCGTCTCATGACCGGTACGGCTGTTATGGCCGCCTCATGACTGGTACGGCTGCTGCTGCGGCTGTCCGGAGGGGCGGCCGTCGTGTGCGCCGGCGCTCTGCGCCTGCAGCCGCTCGGCCTGCTCGGCGCTCACCTTCTGCTCGGCGCCGCAGAACGTGCACTGCGTCTGGTACTTGGTCGAGACCGGGAACAGCGGCACGAAGAACAGCGTGAACTTCGTGACCCGCTTCCTGAGCGTATGCGCGGCGGGGTTCCCGCACTGCCCGCACACCAGCGTCAGTATGGCGAGCTGGTACAGGTATCCCTTGGTGCCGAAGATGATGAACATCTGATCCTTCCCGGGGGTGCCGTGCCCTACTGACACACTTCCATCAAGTGTGCCGTCCCTCGTCCGCTTCCTCGGAGTCGTAGTCGGGGGAGACCTCGACCTGGAGGAACGTTTCGTCCCTGGGCGGTTCGCAGGCCCACGGAACGGTGAGGGAGCGCCCCGCGAGGATACGGGTCTCGGGGAGCCCGTTCAGCCCGTTCAGCCCGTCGGCGCGGGCGAGGCCGTCCCGTCCCCGTCACCCGCCACCACGATGCCCGTGCCGATGACACTCGCGACGACGGCCACGCCACACCCGACGATGACCAGGTTCGTCCGACTCCCGCCCGGCGACTTGGGCGGCAGCGGCGGCTGCGACGGCTGCGGCGGCTGCGTATGCATCGAGGGCTGTGGAGGGGGCGTGGCTGGATTGCGGCGAGAACGCCCAGGTGACACGGCCTCGATGGAGCCGAGTGCAACCAGAGAGGCAGAAGGAGGTCCGCCTGCGGGGCGACGCGGTCGAGGCCCCCGGTCGGGAAGGCTGCCGCCAGGACCGGTGAGGAGAGGGAAGAGGGAAGGCAGCATGGAAGCGATCAAGGAGCCCGACTGGAACACGGTGGGCATCCTGGGGGCAGCCCGGGGCGCGCAGTCGGGCAGCGGGGACGCCATCGGCACCGAGCACCTGCTGGCCGGCTTCGCCACCTCCCGAGGGACCGCTCGCGAAGCCCTGGCGGCTGAAGGGGCCACCGGGACCGCGCTGTTGGCGGTGATACGGGACAGAACGAACAGGACGAACGGGGCGAACCGGGACACCCCGGCGTGGAGCGCGGACGACGACGCCGAGGGAACCGTCGCCGCGCCGGACGTACTGGGGGAGGACGGAGACCGGCGCGAGCGTTTCACGGGCGCCGCGGCCAGGGCGCTCACGGCGGCGATGGAGCGGGCGCGAGGAGAGGGCGCGGCGAAGTTCAACGCGGTTCATCTGCTGCGGGCGTTGCTGGAGGACGACAACCGCGCGGTGGAACTGCTGGGCGTCTGCGGCATCGCACCGCAGTCGGTACGCGCCCGCCTGGACGCAGCCGGTACCGATGGTGTCGGCAGTGCCCGTGAAGACGGCCTCCCCGCCCTCCTGCACCCCACCCGGGACGTCCTCCTGGGCCGCAGCCACTACCGTCATCTCCCCTTCTGGAAGCGGTGGTTGGTCAAGCACGCCGGGACCAACCTGGCGTCGAGGCCCACCTGGTGGATCGAACTGGAGACCTACGACCAGGCCCGCCGCCTCGGCGACAGAACGGTGGGCACCGAACACCTCCTCCTCGCGATCCTGGCCACCCACGAGGTCGCACTCCGTTACCCGCACCTGGCCGGCGAGAACGCTCCCACCCCCAACACCCGCTACACAGGCGGAGAACACCTGACCCACCTGGGCCTCGACTACACCTCGGTCCACACCGCCCTGACGAGCAACAGCGTCCCCATGACGGCCGACCCCCGCCCCGTCAAGCAGTACCTCACCGAGGCCACGGCCCCGATCACAGGTCCGACCACAGACCCGACCACGCCTGACGCGGGCACCAGCCCCTTGGTCGACACCCTCCTGAGCGAAAAGACCCGCGCCCGACAACTGATCAACGCGCTGACCACCACTCCCGACGCCTGACGCCTGACGCCTGACGCCCGACGCCCGACGCCTGACGCGGCCTCCGGTCTCAGCCCGGGAAGGCACGATCAACTGATCGGAGCGCGGTCGCGCGCCACAGCCGCAGTCCCGACAGCACCGCCGCTGCGACCAGCAGCAGGTTGCGGGCGTACAGGTTGGCGATGGCCAAAGGGGCGCCGTCGTCGCGGAGTTCGCGGTAGAGCAGGGGGAAGTCCAGGGTCGTGAGCACGCAGGCCGCGAGCAGGAGGTAGGCGACAGGGCGCTGGGTGGTGTCGGGGCGCAGCAGACAGACGGCGGCCAGTCCGATCAGCCACACCATGTACTGCGGGCTGATCACGCGGCTGGTGACGACGAAGAGGAGGGCGGCCGTCAGGGCGGCGTCGGGCAGGGCGTAGGGAACAGCCTGATCGAGGTCCGAGCGATGACGCCACCACAGGAGCCACCCGAAAGCCAGGACGGTCAGTGCCTGCATGAGGAGGCTGACCCCCTCGACGTACGGCCCGACGAACTCGTGCGAGCCGTCCTTGGCCGCCCAGGTTCCGCTCCAGCCGAGATGCCGGGCGAGATGAAAGGGCATGGCTCCGACGGACTCGATCTGGATGCCGCGGGACTTCTGGCCGGAGAGGAATGAGAAGGCGTTCGGCATGGTGAACACGAAGGAAGCGGTGACCGCCAGCGCGGTGAGCGCGGCGGCGACCCAGACTCTTCGCGTGCCGCGGCCCTTGCGGGTGCCGATCAGGAGCAGCACCGGCCAGACCTTGACCATCGAGCCGAGTGCGACGAGCACGCCGAACGCCCGGTCGGACCAGGCACGTTGGCCGGCCGCCACCACGAGCGCGGCCATGGCCAACCCGGTGACGAGCAGATCGAAACGATTCCAGGGCAGGGTGCTGAGCGCTGCCATCCCCACGGTCCAGAGCCAGGCACCGGCAAGACCACGCCCGGCCACCCGTGCCGCCCAGAGCAGCATGACAAAGATGAGGAGGTCACAGAGAGCGCTCAGCACGATGAACGCGTGTCCGTAATCGAGCCCCGGGACCAGCGCGGGGGCAAGAACGGGCAGAGCCGCACCGGGCGGATACTGCCAGGTGACGTCGTGCGCGGGGAACGACCCGGTGCTCAGAACCTCGTACCAGCCGCGGTACACCTTGTCGACGGACGGGTCGAGGCGACCGTAACCCGTGAACACGTTGAGCCCCAACGCGGTGGGGACAAGCCACAGCCGCGTCAGGCACCAGACCACGACGACGGCCGACAACCCACCCCGGACACGCTCGACATGCCCACGTGCGACCGACCGCCAGCTGAGAACAGGAGTGGAGGCCGAGGCCACAGAAGCAGGCCGATGATGCATCACGGTTCTTTCGATAGCTGCGCGGGGTCGACAGCGGGTAAGCGCAGATCCCTCGAACTACCCGACCATGTCTGACTGAGCCCGACGATACCGCCGCGGAACTGATGGTCAGTCAATCCCACTGGCCGAACCGTCCCGGGTCCGACAGACATCTCAGAAGCCGAAGCCGAAGCCGAAGCCGAAGCCGAAGCCGAAGCCGCAGTCGAAGCCGCAGTCGAAGTCGAAGTCGACTGTTCGGGCCCGCCAGGAAGAATGATCGTTCTGGCACGATGCCGACATGGGGAACACCCGAGCGTGGCCTGTGCTGCATACCGTGGATCTGGATGAGGCGTTGGGGCTCACGGAGCGGTTGCTGTCGGTCGCGTCCTGGTACAGATCGAGTGGCTGCTACCTCGACGCCTGGGCACGCGATGCGGATGTGTTGCGACGTCTGACCGAGGCTTCGCCTGGGGCGAGGGTCGAGTGGTACGGGGAGGGCCGTACCGGCTGGCCGGCGAGTGTGTCCCTGGCCGTGGAGAGCTTCGAGCAGGCGCGTGCGGCCATGAAAACTTGGGCTGCCATCACCAGGTGTTACGTCCTATGGCATGACCTGAAGTGGCCGGCCGTGCCTGAACTCGGGCTGGACGAGGAGTACAAGTACGCCGAGTTGCAGGTCGCGTGCAACAGCCACGACATCCACTGCGAGGAGTGGACGCCCGAGCACACCGTCTTCGTCCATGCACGTCCCGGCCCTGAGGATCGTGCCGCTTGGCTGGCGGCCCAGGTCAACGCCCGGGTCGTCGGGCCCTCTGAGTCCGGGTGGTAGCTCGCCAACTTTTGGCCGGTGCCCCCGGCAGGATTCGAACCTGCGACACCCGCTTTAGGAGAGGGGTCGAATCTCTGACGGGTGGTGCGTGGCTGTGCCGCGTGGTGCTCTTCTGCCTGATCAGCGCCGCACGGCATGACCGGCAATCCGGCCCAGGCGGCACCTGTTGCGCCGTCCGCTCACGCGCCGCACACGCATTCGGCAGCCGTGGGGCGTATGGCGGACCGTGTTGTGGCGACGAATGCTGATCTTCTCCCGTGGGTGTACCGGGGCAGGAATCCTTCCGAGCCCATCCTGTCACTAACATTAATGTTACTAACTCTGATGTTAGTATCTGGCCGTTGGGCGGTACTCTGAGAAGGCGGCGACATGGCAGGTTTCGTGGGCAGGCGGCGCGAGCTCGAGACGCTGGATCGCGAGCTGGGCAAGGTGACGGCCGGGGTCGGTGGGGAGCGGCCCGGGCGGTGCGTGATGCTTCGTGGGCGCCGCCGGGTGGGTAAGTCGCGATTGGTGGAGTGGTTCGCCGAGAGGTCCGGTGCGCCGTTCCTCTTCTATGCCGCCACAGGGGCGTCGCAGGGGGCGGACCTGGAGCGGCTCAGCCAGGATGCGCAGTCGTCCAGCCTTCCGCTGGCGAATCTGCTGTCCGCGGCCCGCCCGGCGAGTTGGGATGCCGCCTTGGACGTACTGGCGGCGGCACTGCCGCACGACCGGGCGAGCGTGGTGGTCATGGACGAGGTGCCCTATCTGATGGATGCGGAGGGCGCCTTCGAGGGCATGCTTCAGCGGGCCTGGGACCGAGTGCTGGAGAAGAAGCCGGTTCTGCTGGTTCTCATCGGTTCCGACCTGTCGATGATGGAGGCGCTGAACAGCTATGGACGCCCGTTCCACCAGCGTGGACGGGAGATGGTGCTGGGTCCGCTCAACCCGGCGGAGGTGGGCGAGATGCTCGGCCTCGATCCCGCCTCGGCCTTCGACGCGGCCTTGATCACCGGTGGACTGCCCCTGATCTGTGCGGAGTGGACGCACGGCGCCGGGATGTGGGAGTTCCTGCAGGAGGCACTCAGCGATCCGGTCTCGGCCTTGCTGGTGTCGGCGGAGCGCTCGCTTGCCGCGGAGTTCCCCCAGCAGGCCCAGGCCCGCACCGTCCTCTCGGCGATCGGCAGCGGTGAGCGGACGTTCTCCAATATTGCCCGCGCCGCCGGCGGGATCGGCGCGACCCCGCTCCAGCGGTCGCTGGGGATCCTCGCGGACAAGCGGGTGATCGCGGCGGAGCTGCCCGTGTCCACGCGGCCTTCGAAGGATCGTCGCTACCGGGTCGCGGATCCCTACCTCCGCTTCTGGCTGAAGCTCCTGGGTCCGGCGATGGATGAGATCGAGCGGGGCCGGGGTGACCTGACGCTGCGGCGCATCCGCGAAAACTGGACCAGCTGGCGTGGCAGGGCCGTTGAACCTCTGGTGCGCGAGGCGCTGGCACGGCTGCTGCCCGACGCGAACCTCCCCGCCGCCCCCGCCATCGGCGGCTACTGGACCCGTACCAACGATGTGGAGATCGACGTCGTGGGAGCGGACCGCGCGCCGATCGCCAAGAAGCTGCTGTTCGTCGGCTCGGTGAAGTGGCTGGAGAACTCCCCGTTCGACCGCCACGATCTCGCGTCGCTGCACAGCCACCGCGCCGCGCTCACGCCCGCTCCCGTACCCGTGATCGCTGTCTCGCGCAGCGGGACCGACTGCACGGGACTCGACGCCGCGTACGGCCCGGCGGAACTCCTCGCGGCGTGGTCCTCCTGAGCGCGCCGGGATACAAGTTGGGCCGGAGGCGTACGACTTGCCGGCCCAACTCGGGCCGGCCGAGTGAGCCTCAGGCCCCGATGCTCGATCCTGCCTTGCGAAGTCCGCCCGGACGCGACTGAGGAGCAGAGGTGCACCAGGATGTCGGTCGCCTGCGCGGGTCGCCCTGCCGTCGAGCGGCGCACGATGTTCGGCACGACACGGACCGCGGCGCACCCCCTCCGAGCCGCCCTCGACCAGGTCCACCGCGACCTCGGCACCGTGCCGACATCGACGGGGGCGTCCTTCCGCTCACGCAAACGGCCCCGGACAACGAGTCCGAGGCCGAATGGAACGCTTCCCTGGGGGATAAACCCCAGGTCAACGGCTAACGCGCTGTGCCCCCGGCAGGATTCGAACCTGCGACACCCGCTTTAGGAGAGAGGCTGGGGTGTCGTGCCGGTGACCTGGGGCTTCGATAGCTGGCGAGATGCCCAGCAACTCGACCTTCAGACACCCTCGTTGACCGTGGCTGACCGCTGCATCTGGCACGACAGTGGCACGAAGCTCAGCCGACGACAGTCAGCCACGACGGCGGGCGCGCCGGCCGACCAGGCGCGCGTGTGCCTCGCTGTGCCCCCACCGGCCTCCGCCACGTTGCCGCTGCCGTCGACCAGAGCAAGCGGCGACGGCCGTCCCGTAACCGACGGTGCCTGAGCCCTCTGCTTGGGAAGCTGCGATCATTCGAGGCTGAATCGGGTGCTGACCTGTGTTGATGGCTGACCTGAACTCTCGCAGGTGGTGTCGGCTTTCACCGTGGTTCCCCGCTGTTCCCCGCTCGATCTGGTGCGGTAGTGGTGCGGAGCTGCGGCGTCCAGGAGGTGATCAGCTGGCTCCACATTCCCTTCCCGGACCTCCTCCCTCGCCCGGGATGCCCGGCTGCTAGCGTCCGGCACCATGTGGGCTCACGAGATAGTGGCCGGTCGACCGGCGTGGCGGCACACTCCTTCCGGAGTGGTCTTCCGGGCTGTCCCTGGTGGGACGTTCCTGATGGGTCTGTCCGACGCGGAACTGGACGCGGTTCGTGCCATTGAGCGGTCCGACGGCGCCGATGACGACCTCGAAGCGTTCTTCGCCGGTGCTGTCCATGCCCGGCCGGTACGAGAAGTACGGGTGGAACCGTTCTTGATCGCCCGCCATCCGCTGACGGTGGCGCAAGCACGGCACTGGCTGCCCGAGTACGAGGACAGCTTCGCCGACTCGGATGCAAGCACGGCCCGCTTCGAGGACGACTTGGACGACCTGCTCGGGGCGTTGCCCTTCCGGCTGCCCAGCGAGGCGGAGTGGGAGTACGCGGCCCGGGCAGGGACGACCACTCTGACCTTCCGAGGGGACGGAAAGCCGGACGAGGACCAGGTGCTGGACGACTTTGGCGACGAGGAGCGCACAGCCGCGGCTGAGAACGCCTTCGGCTTGGCGGCGATGGGGTCGGCGAACGAGATCTGCGCCGATGTGTGGATCCCGCATTTCACGGACGCGCCGGCGGACGCACGCCCTCGTACCGGCGACGGACCGCGGGTGGTGCGAGGAGGTGGCGGCGACCTCTCTCCGTGGCAGGGCTGCGACGAGTGGTTGCTGTTGCTCTCCGCCGCCCGCGACGAGTCCCAGGACTTCACTGCGGTCCGCCCGGTCGCACCCCTGCCAACCAGTTAGGGACAAGATCTGGATGCCAGAAGGGGGCCACCTCCGGAATTTCGGAGGTGGCCCTCTTCTGCACTGGTGCCCCCGGCAGGATTCGAACCTGCGACACCCGCTTTAGGAGAGAGGCTGGTGCGTCGGGCCGGTGACCTGCGGCTTCGATGCCTGGTGCGATGTCCGGCAACTCGACTGTCAGACACTCTTGTTGACCGTGACTGACCGCCGCACCTGGCACGGCAGTGGCACGGACCTCAGCCGACGACAGCCAGCCACGACGGCGGGCGCGCCGGCCGACCAGGCGCGCGTGTGCCTCGCTGCACCCCCACCGGCCTCAGCCACGATGCCATGCCGTCGACCGGAGCAAGCCGCGCCGGCGGAAGCGTGGGGGTGAGACCTTGGGTGACGACCTCTTCGTCCCGAAGCAACTTGGGTGCCGACCCCACTGGGGCTCGTGTGCCTCTTACCTGCGTCGACGGTCCACAGGTGTGCACTGTTGTCTGCCGTTGTGCATGGGCGTTGTCACGCAGTTAGACACTCGCCCCCGCCCCCTCTCCGCGCCCAGAGGGAGCCGAAAGTAGTGGGCAGATAGCCTCAACGGGTGCCTCTTTGCAGCTCTTGGATGCTGGAGGCCAATGGCGTTGCTGCGAAGCAGGAAGTCTACTTAAGTTCGGAGTCGAAGCTGATCCCTCCGTGCTTCTGGAGCATCTGGATGAATTTCCACATTGAGGTAGAGGGATTCTTGTTCTGTGCTTGTTCGTCGGGGTCAAAATTTTTCTCTAGCTCTAGAGCTCGTTTCAGTGCGATTCCGATATGCGGTTCAAAGTCCTCGAATTTGAAGCTCTTCCTTGTGTAGGAGGGTAGCTCCTTCTCGGCGAGTTTGATTATTCCGCTCGTCGTCATGTGTCGGTTGTGAGAAGTGGCATGAAGGAGTAGCCATAGCTCGAAGCAGGGATTTGATACTGCGCAGTTGATGTCGTTCTTTGCGGCGAGGGAAAGGGCTGAGTCCAAGCTTCCATGTGGAGGCGTTTCGACGTCGAACAAACACCAAACGTCATCATAAGAATCTCCGGAACGAACTTCTTTTGCGCGCTTAATAGTGCTTCGTACCAAACTCAATGGCTCCCCGTTTGAGTTCCCCGGGTCAATGTGAATGGGGTGACCTCGCAGCATCCGCCTAAGGCCGTTGACGTAAAGGCGCTCGGTCACCTCTCCTTCGAAAAAGACGAGGACCTTTTTGTTTGCTGGCTTCGATTGAGTTCTTCGCTTTAGTGGCCTCCCTTGCCTGCTCATGATCCTACCGCCTCCACTTCGGAGATTACGATTTCTAGGATTTCTTCGTCGAAGAACGGAAGTCCACCATACCTGCCACCAAGATAGCGCTTTTCTACGTTCTCAATTGATCGAACCTTGTAATCAGTCAATGGATACAAAGATGTGGCACCGTCCACTTTCTCGGTGAGCCATACCTGGTCACGCCGCAGCGTTACCACGGCATCGGGGCCCAGCAAGGCGGCGTCATGCGTGTTGAACAACAGTTGAGCGCCATGTGGATTTGTTCGCGGATCCTGAAACAGCCTGATGAACTGCGCTGATAGATGGTGATGAAGTCGAGCATCCAATTCATCGATCACCAGCACGCAACCGTGCATGAGCGTTGAGATGATGGGGCCGACGATCCCTAGCCATGTTCGCGTTCCGCTCGATTCAAGTTCCAGCGGCAATTTGAACTCACGGCCTTCGATCACATGAGACAGTTCTACGTCCATGCCGACAGAAATCTCGTCCGGAGAGACGTCAACTGCATCTGAATCTAGCTGCTGGATTAGTTCAGCAATCCTAGCTGCTTGCTCCGGGGGAAGCTTTACGTCCGAGAATGAGACGTCGGAAACACCCAAGTCTGCATACTTAAGCAGGGCGAGGATTGCCTTGGACTCGTGCCTCTCCAGATAGTGACGCGTTTCCCTAAGGCGTGCCTCAAAGTTACTTTCCCAGGCGATGCGCAGATCGTCAGAGAACCAATCAAAGACAGGGAGTAGTTGCTTGTGGTTGTTGGCCGCTGCAGCCGACAAGAAGAGACTGTTAGGTCGGACCATTCGCTCAACCTGGGCCTTCTGGCCATGCAGAGTCGGGCCGAAGTCGATGGGAGACCCTGACCGCCGATCGTAGATTTTACGCGGACGCCCCTCCGGGTATGCGTAGAGCCACTCACTGAGAAACTCCTTGGAATTGCATGTAAAACCGAATTCGTAACGAACTCCTTCCGCTACGAACTCTACGGTGAACTCGCTCGGCTCGTTTGCCTTCTCGGGGTCCAGGAGGAACGGACGGCGAGGGATTTCTGCCCTAGGCCGCCAGCGCTGGTGAGAGTTGAGGACCGCGCCTCGCACGAATGCAAGGGCGTGGATGAAGTTACTTTTTCCTGCGGCGTTCGGCCCGAAGATCCCGGCCACGGGTAGGGCCCACTGCGGTGAGCGCGGAACTCGTTGGACTGCGAGGTCCTCGTGACGCCTTTCAGCAATGATTGTCAGTTCTGTCTCGTCGCGGAACGACGCGAAGTTGGCGACGGCGAAGCGCAACAGCATGGTGACTCCTAACGTAGGGCGACTCATCATCTTGGCGCTCCTCAGGTCAAGAGTTGCCCTGAGAGCCCCTCAGATGCAACACCTAGCGTCGATTGACACCCGATTGAGAGGCCTGAAGCTTGATGACGCGCCGAGCATGGACCTAGCCGATGAGACGTGAGTGACACGGCATGTGGTCTGGGCGTACTCGCATGCATGTTGTTGCAGCCCTGCGGGACCGCCCCAGCCACAGAGGGTTTCTCCTCTCGCCCGCATGCACGCAGCGCGCCGCCGGGCGCGGCCAGCCGGGGCGCAGACAGGAGGCAGGCCGCGCCGCAGAGGCGGCGCGCCCGCGCCGTGCGCGGGCCTTGAACCAGTAGAGAAAGTTGTAACGCAGTCGCTCGCTCGGGGTCTGTCCGGGCCCGGGAGATGCCTGACGTCCCCTCCGGGCTTTGGCACGCTGGCCGCTGTTCTAGGACCGCGTAGCGGCGGCCGCGATGCCAGCCGCCCGCAGCTTCTGGGCGAGTAGTTCCAGCTCAGGAAGCGTTCCTGAGTGGCCACCGCTCAGAACACGGCGCAGCACAGCCTTGGCGTCGACCAGATCGATGCCCAGCTCGGCTCGGAGCACCCTCATGATCACGACACTGTTTGCCGACTCATCGAGCACTTGAAGGGTCGCTGGCCCATGCTCCGCGAGCAGCTGCTGGCGCTGTTCACTCGGCAGATCCCCGCCACACACGGCCACCGCGAACCCGCACGCAGGACACGTTGACTCGACGTCCCACCGCAAGCGGCCGTCAACGAGCGCTTGGACACCGCAGCACTCCAGCTCCGCACCACAGTCCTGGCACATCGCGGAGTACCTGACCGACTCGAAAACGGCCTGCTCCATCTCCCACCCCCAGGGGGACGAGGTTAAGCGACAACTCGGGGCGTGAGCGTTTTGAAGGCGTATGCGCATAGGGGGAGTTCGCGACCTTGACGGTGTGGAAGACAGGAAGAGCACCTGTCGCACCGTCCATGTGACCCGAGTCGTCGGGCCCTCTGAGTTCGGGTGGTAGCTCGCCAGACAATCTCGGCGATCGTCTGGAAGGAGATCGTTTAGAGCAGGCGTTTCAACCGCACCTCGGCGGCTGGTTCGAGCGGCCCGTGTGAGGCTTGAAGTCGTATGCGCAGGCTGGAAGTTCCGTGCCCTGTCGGTGTGCGAGGGGCAGGAAGATCACTGGCCGGATCGTCCAGGTGATGCGGGTCGAGTCGAAGGTGACCGACACGGTGCAGGGTTCGGAGCGTAGGAGGGCTCGTCGTGTGTCTATGCGGCCGTCGTACAGCCACTCCCACGCCTGGGCGGATGCGTCCGGGTCGAATGCCGGTGAGATGGTGCGGAGCGCGACGGCAACCCATCTGTCGGCCTGGGGTGCCGTGTAGGCGTCGAACGAGGCCCGCAGTTCCAACCCGCCCTTGTCGATGAGGTCTTCGGTCCAGCACTCGCACCAGTAGCCCCGGCGGGCTTCGTCCTTCAGCACAGGTGGTCTCCCGGTCGGGTGCCGGTGAACAGTTCCGCGGTGACCGTGTATCCGCTGTTGCTGCCGTGGACGACGACTCGGTGGGCGAGTGCGGTGACCATGCCCAGGCCTCGGCCGTGTTCGGCCTCGGCGTCCTGGTGCTCGGCCTTGGGGGCCGTGCCGGTTCCTCCGCCGTCCGTCACCGACAGGGCGATCACCTGCCGGGTCACCGCGAGGGCCAGGTGGAAGCTGCCGGATTCCATGCCGCTGGCCGTGTGGAGGATCGCGTTCGCGCTCAGCTCGCTCACGATCAGCTCGGCGTCGTAGGCCAGGGGCGATCCGTGCAGGATGTCGCGGGTCCAGCGGCGGGCCCGGCTCACCTCTTCCGGAAATCCTGGGCAAGTGAGTCCCCAGACCCGGGCGGTGCTCGTATACTCGTGCATACAAGTTCCTTCGTGCTGGTAGGCCGCCATGTGCAGCGGGTTCGGGCTAGACGAGTTTCACGCCGTCGTGGGCGCGGATGGCCGGCGGGGATGCCGCGTCCAATGCGTCCAGGACGCGGATCGCGTATGCCTCGTCGGCAAGCTCGGTGACTTCTTCACGGGTGGCCCAGCGCAGTGCGCGGGTCTCGTCGCCGGTGGTCGGTGTGCCGTCGGCCGCCTCGCAGCGGAAGACCAGCGAGACGATCAGGCCCGTCATGTTCTTGTAGACGCCGGTCAGGGTCGCGGGAAGTGCGATCTTGATGCCGGTCTCTTCGAGGACTTCGCGCTGGAGGGCTTCGGGAAGGGTTTCCTCGCGTTCGAGGACTCTGCCCGGGGGTTCCCACTTGCCGTTGTCACGGCGTTTGATCAAGAGGGCGCGGCCCTGGTCGTCGACTATGACTCCGGCGACGCTCACGGAGTGCGGACGGTCAGTGCTCACGTTCCTCGGCCCTCTCGGCTGGCTAGGCTCTCCACCGTAGCAACAACAATCGCCCACTCGTCTAGATATCTAAAGGAGTACACGTGCCCTCTCTCCCTTCCGGCTTCCTCGGTGATCTCGATCCCACGAGTGATCGTGCGGTCTTTCGGCAGATCGCCGACCAGTTGCGCGAGGCCATCGACCGGGGGCGGTTCAAGGAGGGTGAAAAACTGCCCTCGGAGGCTGAGCTTGTTGACCACTACGGGGTATCCCGGATGACGGTCCGCAACTCCTTCTCCGTCCTCCAGGGCGAAGGGCTCGTGCATGCCGAGCACGGCAAGGGCGTCTTCGTCCGGCCCCGGCCGCCCGTGCGGCGACTCGCCTCCGACCGGTTCGCCCGGCGCCACCGCGAGCAGGGCAAGGCGGCCTTCATCGTCGAAGCCAACGCCGCCGGCAGTCACCCCCAGGTCGACAGCCTTGAGGTCAAGGAAGAAAAGGCCAGTCAGGACGTCTCGACCCGGCTCGGGTCCGTGCGGCGGGTGCTGGCCCGGCGGCGCCGGTATCTGCTCGACGGGCGGCCGGTCGAGTTCGCCACCTCGTATCTGCCGCTCGACATCGCGCGTGGTACTCCCATCGCCGAGCCCAACCCCGGCCCCGGCGGGATCTACGCCCGCCTCGAAGAGCTGGGCCACCGCCTCGACCACTTCGAGGAGGAGGTCCGCGCCCGGATGCCCTCGCCGGCCGAGGTGAAGACGCTCCGGCTGGCCTCCGGCGTGCCGGTGATCCACCTGATCCGTACCGCCTTCGACGCCGAAGGGCGGGCCGTGGAGGTCTGCGACACGGTTATGGCTGCGGATGCGTACGTCCTGGCGTACCAGCTCCCGGCGACGTGATCGCATGACCGGTGTCGGTGGGGTGCTAGGCCTCCGGCGTGAACATGTCGCCGATGTTGTTCCACATGAAGCCATCGCGCCAGTCCGGCTTGCCGGTTACCCAGCCGATGAGCGCCACTCGCACTTTCTCTTGCGAGACGGTGCGCGTCTGGTAGTGCTCGGCAGGGACACCGTCCCGGTATTCCAGCTGGTAGGTGTTGTTGTCGCGGAACAGGACCTGGATGTACCAGTCCCCTTCGAGGTCCTCCGCCTGGCGCTCAAGCACCATGTGCTCGTTGCCGCGTCGCAGGTTGGCGAGCATCGTCCCGATGGCTGGCTTCGAGGGACGCTTCACCACGTGGCCGTTGGCGCTTGTTGCTATCAGCATGGCCGGATTCTGGCGGATGGGTCTGACAGTGGGGGGCGCGCTTCTCGAACTCGTACACCCCAACAGGCATACTCGTATAGACGAGTGGGCAAGTGGTGTGGCAGGGTGGTCCGCGTGAGCCCCGTAGATCGGGTTCGCAGATCGCATCATGTATAGACGAGTAGATGGGTGAATTGCCTTGCGCACCATTCGTGTTGAGACCTCGGCCGCGACGATTCTGCTGACCGAGGCTCCTGAGCCCAAGGTCCGGGACCGGCAGACGGGCGAGATCGCCAAGGACGCCGTGAGCGGGGAAGCGCTGATGACGCTCGGCGTCGTCTACATCGAGGACGGGGAGTCGTCGCTGGTCAAGGTCACCATTCCTGAGGGTGGTGTGGCCGAAGGGCTGACGCTGGGGGCGCCGGTCTCGTTGCCGGGGCTGGTTGCCCGGCCGTGGGAGAGCGTGTTCAACGGGCAGCAGCGTCACGGCATCGCCTTCCGCGCCGCCGCCGTGACTCCGGCCGCCTTCCCGGCCGCCATGGGGGCCACCGCCTGATGTCCGATCTGGTGACTCTTCTGGAGGTGGGTGGTCCTGTCGCCGCGCTCGGCGGCGGGGCTGCCTACACCCGGGCCAAGCACCCCCGCGTGTACTGGCCCACGGTCGGCCTGCCGATATCCACCGCCCGGCTTCTCGGCTCGTACGGCTCGGTCATGGAGGCATGCGGCCTGACCGTGGCGCCATCCCGGCTGCGGGTCCTCGCCGTCAAGGCCACCACCCGACGGGAGGTCCGGCCCGTGCCGCCGCGTCGGGGCATCATCCGGCCCACCTCGACCGGGCTGCGGCTTCGCCTCCGGCTCGCTCCCGGGCAGGAACCCGCCGACGTCGCCGCTTCGGCTGAGCGGCTGCGGCATGCCTGGGGCGTTCACGCCGTGTACGTCTCGACCGTCAAGCCGGGCGTGGTCGAACTTCGGCTCGTCGGCTTCGATGTCCTGCGGAACGTGCGGATGCCGCGCAAGGCCACCGCCGAACTCCTCAAGGTGCCAGTTGCGCTGCGGGAAGACGCCACCCCGTTCGTACGCGACTACCGCACCATCCCGCACCAACTCACCCTCGGCGCCACGCTGTCGGGCAAGTCCATGTACCTGCGGCACCTGATCACCGGACTCGCCCGGCAGCCCGTTGCCCTGGTTGGCATCGACTGCAAGCGGGGTGTGGAGCTGGCGCCGTTCGCCTCGCGGCTCTCCGCCCTCGCCACCGACTCCGACGAAGCTGCCGAGCTGCTGCCCGTGCTCGTCAAGGAAATGGAGGACCGCTACGACCTGATCAAGGCCCGGCAGGGCATCGCCCCCGGCACACCCGACGAGGAGATCACCTCCGACATCTGGGGCCTGCCCGACAGTGAACGCCCGGTGCCGATCGTGCTGTTCGTCGACGAGGTTGCCGAACTCTTCCTCGTCGCCACGAAGAAGGACGAGGAACGCCGGGACGAGATGGTCACCCAGCTCATCCGCCTTGCCCAGCTCGGCCGCGCCGCCGGGATCTACCTGGAGGTCTGCGGACAGCGCTTCGGCGCCGAACTGGGCAAAGGCGCCACCATGCTCCGCGCCCAGCTCACCGGCCGCGTCTGCCACCGCGTCAACGACGAAGCCTCCGCGAAGATGGCCCTCGGCGACATCGCCCCCGAAGCGGTCCTCGCCGCCTGCGCCATCGCTCCCGAACTGCCGGGCCTGGCCGTGGCCGGTGACACCTCCGGCGGCGGCCGGGGTGCGTACCGTCTCCTTCCCGGCCGAGCTGCTCGACGACGTCACGCGTCACCTGGAGCAGTTCGCCGCTCCTGGCCGTGACGGTCACGTCTTCGTCGGGCCGCAGGGCGGGCAGTTGCGACGGAGCAACTTCCGCGATGACTGGGTCAAGGCTCGGAAGGCGGCAGGTGTCACGTCCGAACTGCACTTCCACGATCTTCGGCACACCGGCAACACCCTGGCCTCGACCGCTGGGGCCAGTACCCGTGAGCTGATGACCCGCATGGGCCACAGCAGCTCACGCGCCGCGCTGATCTACCAGCACATGACCAGCGACCGTGACCGGGCCATCGCCGACCGGCTCGGGGCCATGATCCGCGAGGGCGGGGGAGAGGCTCCGAGTTAGGCGATGTGGATTCCGCGTGGACTCTAGTGGCACGCGTGTGGCACGGCCCCGAACACGACGAAGGGCCAGCCTGGGAGGAAAACCTCCTGAGCTGGCCCTTTTCCTGTGCCCCCGGCAGGATTCGAACCTGCGACACCCGCTTTAGGAGAGCGGTGCTCTATCCCCTGAGCTACGAAGGCAGTCCAGTGGTGGGGCGGCCCGGGAGGGCTGCGCCACCGTCGACAGCAGTGTAGCGGGTGGTGTGGTGGTGCTCTTCCGAGTATGGATCGGTGCTGCTCGATGGGGAGGCGTAGGCCCGGTGGCGGCCCCCGGTCGCGGGGGTGAGCGGCCTTCGGCGGTTTGTGATGAGGCCGGCGCCGCGCCCAGGGAGACCAGGCCCAGGGAGACGGCGATACCGGCGTATGTAGCCACGTTCTTCTCCGTGCCGTCGAGGACCGTGCCGGAGGCGGTGCTCGCGACGAGGCCGCCGACGAAGAACGACCAGAGCAGCAGGTTGGCGGCGACCGACTTCACGGTGGTGAGCAGCGGCTTCACGGGACTTTCCTTCGGGCTGGGGGACGGGCGGATCTCTCGCGATCTCTCCCGACTGCGATTCCGTCGCCCGCCCGCCGCCACGAGGGACCGCCCTCCCGAACCCATGGTGTAGCCCGCTACACCATGGGAAGGGTGGGATGGGCGGGAAGGGTTGGAAGGTTGGTTCTTGAGGCTCCCGCTGTCCCCCCGCCGCCGGCAGCCTCCAGGTCTCTACCTCCCGTCTCGCAGTCCCGCTGTTCCCCTGCCCCCTGCCCCCTGTCCCCTGCCCCTGTCCCGCTGTCCCCCTGTCCCGCTGTCCCGCTGTCTCGATGTCGGTGACGGCCAACAATTCGTTTCTCTCCGTCGGCGTGCGGGCCTAGCATTCCGCCGTCGTTGTTCCAGACGGTGTTCGGTATGTCGAACGGTCGCCGAGTAGTCGGTGGTGTGAGGGGATGTGATGCCGTTGTCTGCGGTGATCGAGGCGCGCGGGCTGTCCAAGGTGTTCCAGACGACCGTACGGCGGCCCGGCCTCGCGGGGGCGCTCAAGTCGCTCGTTAGCCCGCTGCGCGTGGACAAGGTCGCGGTGCAGGACGTCGACTTCAGTGTCGGTAAAGGGGAGTTGCTGGCACTGCTCGGTCCGAACGGGGCCGGGAAGTCCACCACCATCAAGATGCTCACCGGGATCCTGACGCCCACCTCCGGTGAGGCGCTCGTCGCCGGGGTCGTCCCGCACCGGGACCGGGAGCGCAACGCCCACAACATCGGGGCCGTGTTCGGGCAGCGGACGCAGTTGTGGTGGGATCTGCCCGCCCGGGAGTCGTTCGAGATTCTGCGGGATATTTATGGGGTTCCTGAGGCCCAGTTCCGCGCGAGGATCGAGGAGTTCGACGGGCTGCTCGAACTCTCCGAGTTCTGGGACACTCGGGTCCGGCATCTGTCGCTGGGGCAGCGCGTGCGGTGCGATCTCGCCGCCTCGCTGCTGCACGACCCGCCCGTCGTCTTCCTCGACGAGCCCACCATCGGCATGGACGTGGTGGTGAAGGAGCAGGTACGACGGTTCCTGCGGCACCAGGTCGAGGAGCGCGACCGTACCGTCCTGCTCACCACGCACGACATGACCGAGGTGGAGCGGCTCGCCGAGCGCGTCGTGCTGATCAACCACGGCCGGATCGTCCTCGACGGCTCGCTCCAGGAGATCCGGCGTCGCTTCGGCGGCACCTGGCAGGTCCGCGCCACCCTCGCCGACCCGGCCGACGTGGAGCAGATCGGGGACACGGGCCCCGTGCCCCTGCCCGGCTTCGCCGGCATCGGTGTGCTGCGGCGGGAAGGGCCTCGGGTCGTGTTCGGGCCCGTCGGGGAGGACGCGCCCACCGTTCATGAGGCGCTCAAGGTGATCATTGGGCGGTTCCGCGTCGCGGATCTCGCGCTGGAGGAGAACGACCTGGAGGACGTCATGCGCGCCGCCTACCTCAGCGACGTCGTCCCGTCCCAGGAACCGGCCACCGCCACCTCGGCCACCTCTGCCACCTCCGCCACGTCGGCCGCCCCCGTCACCTCCACCCCCTCCACCCCTCAGGGCGGCTGAGCCATGGCCGCCACAGCCACCCCGCCCACCCCACCCACGCCATCCACCCCCTCCCCCCTGTCCGCCCTCTCCCGTGCCCGCCGCGTCTCCTGGATCACCCCCCGGGGCGAGCTGCTCACCCCGCCCCGGATGACCGCGACCGCCGTACGGCTCCTCGTCCAGGTCTGTCTGGTCGTCTACCTCTGGCGGGGGCTGTACGCGAACACCGACTCCAGCGCCGGGCTGAACGAGACCCAGGCCGTCGGCTACGCCGTACTCGCCGTCCTGGCGAACCGCATCCGCGGCCTCGACCGGAGCGCGGGCCGCGACATGGTGATCCAGCATCTGCGCTTCGGGACGATCGTCTACTGGTACCTGCGGCCGATGAAGCCCCAGCGCTACTACGCGCTGCGCGCCCTCGGCGACCAGCTGTACGGCTTCGGCTGGGTGCTCGCCGGATACGTGCTGTGTCTCGCCGTCGGGGTCGTCGCCCCGCCCGCCTCCCCCTCGGTGGCCGGGGTCTTCGCGGTCAGCATGCTGCTCGGCCAACTCGTCCTGTACTACGTGATGATGCTGGTCGACCTGATGTGCTTCTGGACCCTGCGCAACGAGGCGGCTCTGCTGATCCTCGTCTTCGCGCAGAACCTGCTCTCCGGTGTGTACGCCCCGCTCTGGTACTTCCCGGACTGGTTCATCACGCTCAGCTCGTTCCTGCCGTTCCAGGCGACGCTCGGCGTACCGCTCTCCATCTACGTCGGACGGATCGGCCTCGACGACGCCTTCGGGCAGATGGTGATCCAGGCCGTCTGGATCGTGCTGCTCGCGCTGCTCACCCGCCGGCTCTGGGCGCTCGCCGGCCGCCGCGTCGTGTCCCAGGGAGGCTGACCATGACGACCACCACACCCAGCCGCGCTCCCCACGGGCCCGCGCACGCCTGGCGCGTCGTCTGGCGGATCACCAAGCTCAACTTCAAGGCCCGGCTGGAGTACCGGGGCGAGTTCCTGATGAACGTCTCCGTCGGGGCGATCTGGCAGGTCTCGATCGTCGTCTTCGCGTCCGTGCTGCTCACCCGGTTCCCCGGACTCGGCGGCTGGTCCAGCTCCGACGTGCTGCTCATCGCCAGCATGCGCATGCTCGCCCACGGGCTGTACGTGCTGTTCCTCGGCCGGGTCCAGTACATGAACGTCCTCGTCCAGGAAGGAGTCGTCGACCCCTGTCTGATCCGCCCGATGCCGGTCTACCGTCAGGTCCAGCTGGCCTTCTTCCCGGTCAACGCCCTCGGCGATCTGGTCGTCGCGGCCGGGCTGTTCGTCGCCGCCCTGCAGCGCAGTTCGCTCGACTGGACGGCGGGCCGGATCGCGTACGTGGTGGCGGGCGTCCTCGGCGGCATGCTGGTCGAGGCCGCGCTCTTCACGGCCCTGGCCGCCGCCGCGTTCCACTTCCCGGCCACCTCGTACTGGAGCCAGTGGCTGGAGGAGCTGATGGGCACCTTCGGCAGCTACCCCCTCAGCATCCTCCCGAAGGCCGCGTCCGCCGCGTTCACCTTCGTCGTACCGCTCGCCTTCATCGCGTACTTCCCGGCCGGGGTACTGACCGGCCACGGGGCCACGATGGGCGTACCGGAGGCGCTGGCGGTGGCCTCACCCTTTATCGGGCTCACCGCCTTCGTCCTCTCCCGGCTGCTGTGGAACTGGAGTCTGAGCAAGTACACCGGCGTCAACGGCTAGGCGCCTGAAGGGAGTTGGAGGCCCGGCCTGGTCGGTGGCCCGGTTGGTGGCCCGGTCGGTGACCCGGTCGACGTCACCTCATTTCAGCCGTGTCTCCAACCCGTCCAGCACCCGGTCGAGCCCGTACCGGAACCCCTCCTCGCGGGCCGCCCGGGGATCCGCCCCGCGCTGTTCGGCGTAGCCCTCGCGCAGCAGCGGGAAGTCCTGGGCGGCCTCCTCGGCGGCCGGCCACAGGCGCTCGACCATGGTCTGCTCGTCCTGGCCGCTGCGGGCGAGGACGTTGAGCCAGGCGGCTTCGCTGGTGGCCATGCCGGTGACGTACGCGACGATCGTGGAGAGCGCCCGGTCGGACTCGTCGGCCGGGAATCCGGCGGTGGTCAGCAGGTTCAGCAGGGCCTCGGAGATCCGCATCCAGTTCGGGCCGAGGTAGGACATGCCCATCTCGCCGAGTACGGAGGCCAGCCAGGGGTGGCGCAGGATCGTGGCGCGCAGACTGTGGGCGCAACCCGCCGTGTCGGCACGCCAGTTCGCCGCGTGGGGGGCGGCCGGGACCTCGATCTCGCCGTAGACCTCGTCGACGGCCAGCTCCAGCAGTTCGTCCTTGTTGGCGACATGCCGGTAGAGCGAGGTCGCGCCGGCGCCCAGCCGGCCGCCGAGCTTGCGCATGCTGAGCGCGTCGATGCCCTCCTCGTCGAGCAGTCGCAGCGCCTCCGCCACGATGTGCTCCCGGCTCAGCGCGGGCTGCTCCCGCCCGGTCCTGGGCCGCGTCCACACGGACTGGAACCCCTCCTGCTTCCTGACCGGCTTCTCGGGTGCCATGGCGCGCGCCTCTCCTCTGTTTCGCTCTGTTCCGCTGTCTGTGTACGGCCGATCCTCTGCCTGCGTACGGCCGACCCTGTTCCTTCTCCTGCGTACTCCTGCGTACTCCTGCGTACGGCCGACGCGACAAGCGTACGGTGTTCGCAGACGCCCGGATGAGGTCAGACGCCCGGATGAGGCCCGGCACCCGGGCGAGGTCAGACCTCCGGGACGCGGCGGAACATGCCCGCCACCCCCAGCTCCCCCTCGATCCGCCCCACCGCGTCCCGTAGTTCCGGCAGCACCTCCGCCACGCACTCCTCGACCGACCGCCGGCTGCTGTGCATCGCGACGTTCACTGCGGCGACGACCCGCCCGCCCCGCTCCCGCACGGGTACGGCGATGGATCGCAGGCCCTCCTCCAACTCCCCGTCGACGAGGGCGTATCCGGCGTCCCGTACGCGCTCCAGGACGGCCAGCAGGTCCCGCCGGTCGGTGACCGTGTGCGGGGTGAGCCGGGCGGGACGCTCCGGGAGCGGGGCATCGGGGAGGAGGTCGGCGAGCATCACCCGTCCCAGGGACGTCGCGTACGCAGGCAGCCGTGTGCCGAGGGTGATGTTGACGCTCATGATGCGGCTGGTGGCGACCCGTGCCGTGTACTGCACCTCGTCCCCGCCGCCGGTGAGGATCGCGAGGGACGCCGAGTCGTGGACCCGCGCGGAGAGTTCGGCCAGGTGCGGCGCGGCGATCCGGGGGAGGGGCAGCATCGACAGGGGTGGGAAGCCGAGGCCCAGTACCCGGGGTGTGAGGCGGAAGACACGGTCGTACGACTCGACGTATCCGAGGTGTTCGAGGGTGATCAGCGCGCGCCGGGCGGTCGCCCGGGCGAGCCCGGTGGCCTGGGCGACCTCGGTGAGGGTCAGCTCGGCCCGGCCCTCGCCGAACGAGGTGATCACGGTGAGCCCCCGGGCGAGCGACTCGATGAACTCCCGGCCCAGCTCCTGCTTGGAGGCGCCGGTCCAGGCGGCGAGACCTGCGGGGGCGGGGGTGCCGTCCCACACCTTCGCGCCGGTCACCGAGGGTTTCCGCAGCTCCCGCTCCATCTCCGCCACGGCCGCCCGCAGCCGGGGCAGCAGCGTCGCGCGCAGTGACTCCGCCGTGTGCCGGCTCGTATGGCTGACGACGCTCGCCACGCACGCGACCCGCCCGGTACGCGGGTCCCGTACGGGTACGGAGACCGCCACCAGCCCCGGTTCGATCAACTGGTCGTCCAGCGCCCACCCTTGGGCGCCCGCCCGGGCCGTACGGTCCTCGAAGTCGTCGTACGCGCCGCCGCGCGGAGGCACGGCCGGGAAGCCGTGGCCCTCCGGGTCGGCCGCGCGGCGGGCCCGCCACCGGGCCCAGTCCGCCGGCTCCCACTCGGTGGCGAACAGCGGGCCGGGCGCGGTGCGTTCGGCGGGGAGTAGGTCGCCGATGCGGAAGCTGAGGGACATCGCGCGGCGCCGGGTGGCCTGGTGGATGAAGCGGACGCCGTCCCGGTCGCCGACCGCGAGCGACACGGACTCGTCCAGTTCGTCGGCGAGGGCGTCCGCGTGGGCGTCGAGGAGGCGGGGGAGGCGGAGGGCGGCGAGGTAGGCGTTGCCGAGCTCCATCAGGCGGGGGGCGAGGACGGCGTCGCGGCCGTCCAGCCGTACGTAGCCCATGCGGGCCAGGGTCGCGGTGATCCGGTCGACCGTGGAGCGGGCGAGGCCGGTGGCCCTCTCCAGTGCGCTCGGACTCAGCGTCCCGTCCGCCTCGGTGAGCCGGCGCAGTACGGTGATGCCCCGCATCAGGGGTGCGACGGCTTCGGCGGGCGCGGGGGTCGGGTGCGGGGCGTTCGGGACCATGGGGTCACGGTAATGCGGTTGGGCTGCGCCGCTGTGCCGGGCGCCTATTGGCTCGGGGGTGCGGGTTCGTGGGCGGGTGCGGGTGCGTGGGGCTTCTCGCGCAGTTCCCCGCGCCCCTGAAAAGCAGGGGCTGCGCCCCGCGCTTTTCAGACCCGCAGATCCGTCGCCTTCCAGCCGCCACCGCCTCGTCGCCTTCCAGCCGCCACCGCCTCGTCGCCTTCCAGCCGCCACCGGCCCGTCGCCTTCCAGGCCCACCGGCCCGTCGCCTTCAGCCCCACAGCCCTGTCGCCTTCCAAGGCCCGCAGCGGCCAAGTCTTCCAGGCCCCCGCAGGGGCCTGGTCTTTTAGGGGCGCGGGGAACTGCGCGAGAAGCCCCACCGGGCCCGCACCCGACCGACGCACCCCAGACACCCCACCCTCGTCCTCCACCCACCCCAGGCACCCGACCCCACCCCACCCGTCCTCCCCCCACCGTCACCGTCGGCTCACCACCACCCGATGGCTTCCCCCGTCATCCACCTCCGCCACGGCGATCTCCACGCCCGTCCGCGTGTCCTCGAAGGTCTCGCCGGGGACGAACGGCGCGTCGGAGAGTTCCGCGTGGACGTTGGGGCTACGGGTGCACCCCCCGCTGTCACGGCGCGAGTCGTGGACCTTGATGGGCCCGTTCCCGGTGTCGACGGTCGCGTCGACCCGGTAGACGAGCACCCCCGGCCGACACACCGCCGCGTCGTTCCCCGCCCGCGTACGCACCTCGGCCACATACGCCGTACGGGAACTGAGCGGCACGACCACCAGCTTCGCGCCCCCGGCCGTGGCGAGCGGAGTCAGCGTGTACTCGGCGGTAGCGCCCCCCGCCACACACCCGACCTGCGTCTCGTCCAGCCACCCGAGCTTCCACTTGTGCCAGCCCAGCAGATCGTTGTCGACGCCCCAGTCCTCGCTCATGATGTCCCAGTGCCCGACCGCGCCCCCGCCCTCATGGGTGTAGAGGTCGGGCAGCCCGAAGACATGGCCGTTCTCATGGGGCAGCACCCGGTACCCGGTCTCCGCGTACGACCCGGAGCCGTCGTCCTGCCGGCTGTAGACGAACGACGCGTTGGCGACCGGCACCCCGTCCGCGACCGGCGCCTCACGGTTCCCGGCGAAGGTCACCGACAGGACGGTGTCGAGGGCGGAGGGGCCCGCGTTCGGGGTGACGAGGACGTTGATGAGGTCGTACGCCCGGAAGTCCACGAGCGGATCGGCGGCCCGCACCATGTCCTGGACCAGCCGGCGGTAGCCGGGTTCGAAGGGGGCGCCGCGCTCTATGCCGTACGAGCGGAAGGACCTCGGCATCCGCAGCCACTCGGTGAGCGGGGCCTCGGGGCGGTAGTCGATACGCCCGTAACTGCTGGTCCTGAACCACTTCTGGGTCTGCGGGGCGAACTCCGCGAAGCGGTCCATCGCGCTGCCCGCGCCGGGAGCGTCGGAGAAGTCGATCATCAGGTTGAGGGCGCGGACCGTGCCGGTGGAGCGGGCGTAACCGGGCGGGGTCGGGATGCCCTCGGACATCTGGGTGCCGAGCGGGCCACGGATCATGCAGGGGCCTAGCGCCGAACCGCGGACCAGGGCCGTGGCCCCCGCGGCTGTCGTCGACTCCTTCGCCATCAGCTGCCCGGTGCCCGCGGAGGTGCTGACCGCGAGCGTGAGAGCGGTGACGGAGGCGAGCGCGACGACACGGCGCGGACGTATCCGGCGCGCGGATATCCCGCTTCTGCGGAACGGCTGCTGCATGCACGCGCCCTTCGTTCCACGGCAGCCGTCCGGTGACGAGGCTGCGCCCTCCCGATCACCCTGGGTCGAGGGGTGCGCGGGCGCGCGCTGGAAGGGCCGAACGTGGGCACCCATCACTCTGTGACCCAGGTCACAGAAAGAAGTCTTCGGTGCGGGAAATAACCGGGGATCGTTTCCCCGTTTAGCCATGTGTCCGAGCGAAACGGGGACTCCATCCCCGGATCGTCACCGGGCGCCCCCCACACCACTGGATCAGGGAAGAAGGAGTACGCCGTGGAGACCGCCACCGCCGAACGTCGTAAGGTGACCCGCCCTCGGGCCGACGCCCTGCGCAACCGGCAGCGGATCGTCTCCGCCGCCCGGGAGATGTTCGTGGAGTTCGGCCCCGAGGTGCCGCTCGACGAGGTCGCCCGCCGGGCCGGCGTGGGCAACGCCACGCTGTACCGCAACTTCCCGGACCGCGACGCCCTCGTCCGCGAGGTCGTCTGCTCGGTCATGGACCGTACGGCCCTCGCGGCCGAGGCCGCGCTCACCGAGACCGGTGACGCGTTCGAGGCGCTCTCGCGCTTCGTGCACACCTCGGCCGACGAACGGGTCAGCGCCCTCTGCCCGATGATCCAGAGCACGTTCGACAAGCATCACCCCGACCTGGAGGCGGCGCGCGAGCGCCTGGAGGGGCAGGTCGAGGGAATCATGAAGCGCGCCCGGGACGCCGGGCAGCTCCGTGCCGATGTGGGCGTGGGCGACCTGATGATCGCCGTCAGCCAGCTCAGCAGGCCTCCGGCCGGCACCCAGTGCGCGGGCGCCGACCGGTTCCTCCACCGCCACCTGCAACTGTTCCTGGACGGGCTGCGCGCCCCGGCCCCCTCCGAACTGCCCGGTGCCCCTGTGACCGTGGAGGACCTACGGAGGCCCTGCCCGTCCTGACCGCCCCGTCCTGACCGACTCGACCTGACCGACTCGACTCGATCTGATCTGACCTGACTCGGCCTGGTCCGACCAGGCCCACCGGCCTTCCGGCTGTCGACGACGACAAGCCGCTGTCTCACGACGCCCTTTTCCGTTCGCCACCCGATACCGATCTTTCCGTCACGAAGTCCCGAAGTGGGTATCCCCATGTCTGAAACAGTCCGCAGCGTCCCGGAATCGGTGGACGACTCGCACTCCAACCGCTGGAAAGCGCTCGTCTTCATCGCCCTCGCCCAGCTGATGGTCGTGCTCGACGCGACCATCGTGAACATCGCCCTCCCGTCCGCCCAGCAGGACCTGGGGATATCGGACGGCAACCGCCAGTGGGTCATCACCGCGTACGCGCTGGCCTTCGGCGGTCTGCTCCTCTTCGGCGGCCGTATCTCCGACCTGTGGGGCCGCAAGCGCACCTTCGTCACCGGTCTGATCGGCTTCGCCGGCGCCTCCGCACTGGGCGGCGCGGCCACCGGTGAGGCGATGATGCTGGGCGCCCGCGCGCTCCAGGGCGCCTTCGGCGCGCTGCTCGCGCCCGCCGCGCTCTCCCTGCTCGCCGTGATGTTCACGGACGCCAAGGAGCGCGCCAAGGCCTTCGGTATCTACGGTGCGATCGCCGGTGGCGGCGGCGCCGTGGGCCTGATCCTCGGCGGCTTCCTCACCGAGTACCTGGACTGGCGCTGGACGTTCTTCGTCAACATCCCGTTCGCGGTGATCGCCGCGGCCGGCGCGTACTTCGTCATCCGTGAGCCGGCGGGCGGCCGCAACCGCTCCCCGCTCGACATCCCCGGCGTGGTCCTGTCCACCCTGGGCCTGGTCTCCCTGGTCTACGGCTTCACGCGGGCCGAGTCCGACGGCTGGGGCGACTCGATGACGATCACCTTGTTCGTCGCCTCGGCGTTGCTGCTCGCGGCCTTCGTGTTCGTCGAGTCCAAGGTCAAGGCCCCGCTGCTGCCGCTGCGCGTGATCACCGAGCGCAACCGCGGCGGTGTCTACCTCTCCCTGGGCCTCGCGATCATCGCGATGTTCGGCCTGTTCCTCTTCCTGACCTACTACCTGCAGATCGTGAAGGGGTACTCGCCGGTCAAGACCGGTTTCGCCTTCCTGCCCATGATCACGGGCATGATCATCGGCTCGACCCAGATCGGCACCCGTCTGATGACCCGGGTCGCGCCGCGCCTGCTGATGGCCCCCGGCTTCCTGGTCGCCGGCCTCGGCATGCTGCTGCTGACCCAGATGGAGATCGACTCCTCGTTCGCCGGTCTGCTCCTGCCGGCGCAGCTGCTGCTCGGCCTCGGTATGGGTACGGCGTTCATGCCGGCGATGTCCCTCGCGACGCACGGTGTCGAACCGCGTGACGCGGGCGTGGCCTCCGCCATGGTCAACACCTCCCAGCAGGTCGGCGGTGCCATCGGTACGGCCCTCCTGAACACGATCGCCGCCTCCGCGACCACGTCCTACATCAAGGACAACATCGGCTCGGCCACCTCGAAGCCGGCCGCCCAGCTGGTCGAACTCCAGGGCATGGTCAACGGCTACACCAACGCCATCTGGTTCGCCGTCGCCATCCTCGTGGCCTCCGCCGCCATCGCCTTCACCCTCGTCACGACGGGCAAGCCCGACATGACGGCGACCACGGGCGAGGGCGAGGACGCGACGAACGAGGTCAAGGTCCCGGTGATCGCCCACTGAGAATGGTGAAGGAGGGGTGGGGCAGGGGCGAAGCTCCTGCCCCACCCCTGCTTTTCAGGGGCGCGTGGAACTGCGCGACAAGCTCCCACGCACCCGCACCCGCACCCGCACCCGCATCCCCACCCGCACCCGCACGTCGCCACGCCGGAACGCTGGAACGCCGAAACGCCGGAGAGCCCCCTACCGAAGCCACGGCAGGTCGGCCCCCGCCTCCGAAGGCTGCAGCCCCTCCGCGACAACCCCCATGATCTCGCCGAGGGCAACCCGCTGTTCCGCCGACAACCGGTCGAACAACGCCTGCCGCACCGCCGCCACATGCCCCGGCGCGCTCTTCGAGAGCATCTCGAACCCCGCGTCCGTCAGCACGGTGAACTGCCCCCGCTTGTCCGACGGACAGTCCTCGCGCCGCACCCACCCGTTCTTCTCCAGCCGGGCCACGGCGTGCGACAGCCGCGAGCGCGTGATCTTCGTCCGCATCGCCAGCTCGGTCATCCGCAGCCGCCGCTGCGGCGCCGAGGACAGCACCACGAGCAGGTGGTAGTAGAGGTGCGGCATGCCCGCGTCGCGCTGCAACTGGCGGTCGAGATGGTCCTCGAGCAGGGTCGTGGCGTGCACATAGGCGAGCCAGGTGCGCTGCTCCTCGTCGGTGAGCCAGCGGGGTTCTTCCTCAGCGGATGCGGTCTTCATGAGTCCACTGTACGAGGCTCCTTCTTGAAGTTTGAACTATAGAGATGTAAGGTGAAACAACAAATATTGAGACTTCAACTACTGGGGAGTTAGAGGGAGTCTCAAGCGCCTGAAGCCCACTACCGCTCCAGGCGCGGCCAAGGAGACGAAAGCGACCGCCGGGCCCGCCGAGGCGCGTGGGTCGTGTGGGTCGCGTGTGTTGAGGGAGTCACCCCTATGTCCGCCGCCACCACCGAACGCATGCCCGCCCTGTATCTGAGCCACGGGGCCCCGCCGCTCGCCGACGACCCGATCTGGCCCGGCGAGCTCGCCGCCTGGTCCGCGACCCTGCCCCGCCCCAAGGCGGTCCTCATGGTCTCCGCCCACTGGGAGGAGGCCCCCCTCGCCCTCGGCGCCGTCGCCCCCGTACCCCTGGTCTACGACTTCTGGGGCTTCCCCGAGCACTACTACCGGGTCCAGTACGGGGCCCCGGGCGCCCCCGAGCTGGCGGCCTCGGTCCGCAAGCTGCTCCAGGCCCCCGGCATCCCCGTCCAGGACATCCCGGACCGGGGCCTCGACCACGGCGCGTACGTGCCCCTCGTCGAGATGTTCCCGGAGGCCGACATCCCGGTCCTGCAGATCTCCATGCCGACGCTCGACCCGCTGAAGCTGATGGAGATCGGCCGCAAGCTCGCCCCCCTCCGCGACGAGGGCGTGCTGATCATCGGCTCCGGCTTCTTCACCCACAACCTCGCCGCCCTCCGCCAGCCCGGCGTCCCCACCTGGTCCACCGAGTTCGACGACTGGGGCCACCGCGCCCTCGAATCCCGCGACTGGGACGCCCTGCTCGACTTCCTCCACAAGTCCCCGGCCGGGCAGCTGGCCCACCCCCGCACCGAGCACTTCGCCCCCCTCTTCGTCACGATGGGCGCGGCCGAGGCCGCCGGCGAACTGGACGCACAGAAGTCGGTGATCGACGGCTTCTGGATGGGCCTGGCGAAGCGGTCCGTGCAGTTCGGCTGACCCTCCGGTGCCGCCGCCGGTGCCTGTGCGGATACGAGTGTCTGTGCGGATACGAGTGTCTGTGCGGGCCCGGGGCGTTTACCTGAGAGGTCATCGACCCGGGCCCGCGTTGCTGACAGGCTCGTCGGCGTAGGGACAGCCCGACTCTCGGTCGGCCCACCGGAAGGACGCCCCATGACCGCCTACGCCATAGCCCACCTGAAGGACGCCGCCCCGCACCCCGAGATCGCCGAGTACATCGAGCGCATCCCCGCCACCTTCGAGCCGTACGGCGGCCGCTTCCTCGTCCATGTCACCCCGCACGAGGTGAAGGAGGGCAGCTGGCCCGGAGCCGTCGTGGTGATCGGCTTCCCCGGGATCGCCGAGGCGCGCAGCTGGTGGGACTCACCCGCCTACCAGGAGATCGCCCCGCTGCGGACACGCCACATCGAGGGCGACATCATCCTCGTCGAAGGGGTACCCGAGGGGTACGACCCCCGGGCCACCGCCGAGGCCATGCGGGAGACCCTGGCGGACTGACCGGGCGAGGCGACCGGTGGGCGGAGGTCGGCCAGACCCTCACAATTCCTTCTCGTACCAGGCCACATCCCAGTACCGCCCGAACTTCCGCCCGACCTCCCGATACGTACCGACGTGACGGAACCCGAACCGCTCATGCAGCCGCGTCGACGCCTCGTTCGGCTGGGCGATCCCGGCGTAGGCGCGATGGACGTCCTCGTCGGCGAGGGCCTCGAACAAGGCCTCGTACAGCAGCGTGCCCACGCCCCGGCCGCCCGCGTCCGGGGCGAGGTACACCGACACCTCCACCGAGGTGTCGTACGCCGGTTTTCCGCGAAACGCGCTGCTCGTGGCGTATCCAAGAATCCGCTGTGAGCCGGTGCCGACGGCAACCATCAAGCGGTGCGGGCCGTCTTCAGGGTGGGAGAGGAGCCACGGACGGCGCTCTTCCGGAGTGAGGACAGCGGTATCGAATGTGAGGGGCGTCTCACGGACGTAGTGGTTGTAGAGGTCGGTGAGGGCGCCGAGGTCGGTCTCGACTCCCGGTCTGACCTGCACCTCTGCGGACTCCGCCGACATCCCGCCACCCCCTGTGGCGGCACAGGGTACTGCAAGATCAGAAAAATAGTGGGACGGGTTGGGAATTCTGTCCTGATTCCAGTCGTTGTTTCCATCGGAAGCAGGGCACTCGGGAGAGTGTCCGAGCGGCCACCTCAAGACCCACGCAAGACCCACGTAGGACCCGATACGACCCTGCCAGCCCACCATCGCAAGGGAGCACGCATGGCAACCCGTGCCGTCGCCGCTCGTCGTTCGTCCGCCGGCCGGACCGACGCGGCTCGCAGCGTTCGCGCCTCTGGCGGCGAGATCGCCGACCGCGACCTGGTCGGCATGTACCTCGACGAGATCGCGCGTACGCCGCTGCTCGACGCCGCCAAGGAAGTCGAGCTGTCCCAGATCATCGAGGCGGGTGTGTTCGCGCAGCAGATCCTCGACGGCGAGGAGGAGGCCAAGGCGGACGCCACCCGTGAAGAGCTCGAAGCCCTCGTCGCCGACAGCGAGCGGGCCAAGGACATCTTCATACGGTCGAACCTGCGGCTCGTCGTGGCCGTCGCCCGGCGCTACCCCCGCAGTGGTCTGCCCCTGCTGGACCTCATCCAGGAGGGCAACGCCGGCCTGGTCCGCGCGGTCGAGAAGTTCGACTACCGCAAGGGCTTCAAGTTCTCGACGTACGCCACCTGGTGGATCCGTCAGGCCATCACCCGTTCGATAGCGGACCAGTCGCGCACCATCCGGCTACCCGTCCACCTCGTCGAGGAGCTCGGCCGGATCCGCCGCGTCCAGCGCGAGTTCAACCGTGAGCACGGGCGCGACCCCGAGCCCCAGGAGATCGCCGCCGAGCTCGGTTCCAACGCGGACCGCGTCGTCGACGTCCTCGACTGGGCCCGCGACCCGGTCTCGCTGAACATGTCGGTGGACGACGACGGCGACACCCAGTTCGGCGACCTGCTGGAGGACACCTCCGCCGTCTCGCCCGAGCAGTCCGTGCTCACGCTGCTGCGCAGCGAGGAGCTGGACGACCTCATCGGGCGCCTCGACCAGCGCACCGCGTCCATCATCAAGATGCGGTACGGCATCGAGGACGGCCGCGAGCGCACCCTCACCGAGGTCGGCAAGGAACACGGGCTCACCCGCGAGCGGATCCGCCAGATCGAGAAGCACGCCCTGCTCGAACTGAAGAAGCTCGCCCGCGACACGGGCTTCGACGCGGTCGCCTGACCCGGCCTCAGCACCGTCGAGGACGACGAGGGCGAAGTAGGACGACCAAGACGTCCGCGATGACGGGACGTTCGCGATGACGGGGACGTTCACGGTGACGGGACGTTCACGATGACGGGGACGTTCACGATGACCACGGCCCGGTATGGACCAGGGCCCCTACCGGCCGCCCCTGGGGCCGGCGCGGGGCCCGGCCCGGCCGTACCGTCATCCGTCGGCCACACCTTGGCCGTACTGCGCCGCTTCAACTCCCCGTTCCCGGGGCACAAGACTTCCGGGCCCACGACTTCACCGGCCCGGAGCCGCCAGGCCCGGGACCCCGAGTCCGAGGGAGTCGAAGGAACCACCAAAGCCATCCGAAGCCGAGTCCCGACGCTCTCCCCCCAGCGCCGGGACTCTCCCCGAGCCGGGCTTCGGCGCCACCCCCCCCGGCGCCGGAGCCCGGCTCCATGTGCGCGAAGGGCCGCCCCGGACCTGAACCCCGGGGCGACCCGAACGGCAGATTGTGTCACAGAGGCCCACCCCGCCGGAGGCGTTCCGACTCCCATACCCGCACGTCAGAGGCGGGGTTGCCCGCTCCTCACCCGCTCCTCACCCGCTCCTCATTCCTCCGCGCCGCCCGCCGCCCGGGCCAGCCGCGAGCCCAACTCCCGTACATACCCGACCAATTCCGGCGGCTCGTGCACCGTGAAGTCGCAGTCGACCGTGGCGAGCCGTACGGCCAGCCACTCCACGGAGTCCCCGACGGAGGCCCGTAGCCGGCAACGGTGCTCGTCGATCGGCTCGGGCGTACCGAACCAGCGGGGGAGCCGGGCCGCGATGAACTCGGCGGGCGCGGCGAAGGTGACATCGAACGCGTACGTCTCCTGCCGCCCGTACATCGACTGCCTCAGATACTCCTCCGCGCTCCCCGTCGGCAGCTCGCGCGGCGTGAACCGGGCGCCCGTGGCGAAGGGTTCCTCGACCCGGTCGACCCGGAAGGTGCGCCAGTCGGCACGGTCGAGGTCGTACGCCACGAGATACCAGCGGCGGCCGGTCGAGACGAGCCGGTACGGCTCGCAGTGGCGCCGCGACTCCGTGCCGTCGCCGGAACGGTAGGCGAAGCGCAGCCGCTCCTGCCCCGCCACCGCCGACGCCATCACGGTCAGCGTCTCGGGCGCGACGGTCGCCCCGTCGCCGCTGGTCAGGGGAGTGGTGGCGGCCTGCAGCGTGGAGACTCGGTGGCGCAGCCGCGACGGCAACACCTGTTCGAGCTTGGCGAGTGCCCGTACGGACGCCTCGTCCACCCCCTCCACCGCGTGCCCGGCCCCGGCCCGCAGCCCCACCGCGATCGCCACGGCCTCCTCGTCGTCCAGCACGAGCGGCGGCATCGCCTTCCCCGCCACGAGCCGGTACCCGCCCTCCGCGCCCTTCGTCGCCTGCACCGGATACCCCAACTCCCGCAGCCGGTCGATGTCCCGCCGGACCGTACGACGCGACACCCCCAGCCGGTCGGAGAGTTCACCGCCGGGCCACTCACGGGGTGTCTGGAGGAGGGAGAGGAGTTGGAGGAGTCGGCCGGGGGTGTCGGTGGTCATGAGAGCCCCTCTCCGGCCGACGGTTTCCCTGTTGTCGTCATGACCCGAGCATGCCGGAGAAGTAGGACACGATCTGACCTACTTGCCCTCTACTTTCCTCTCATGACCTCGACAACGAGCGCCCTGAAGGGGCGCGGGGAACTGCGCGACCAGCCACACACCACCGGCAGCGACCCGACCACAGTCACCGAAACGGCGCTCACAACACCCCCTGAGGGCGACCGACGACGATGGATCGCCCTCGCCATCGTCATGACGGCCGCCTTCATGGACCTGGTCGACGTCACCATCGTCAACATCGCCATCCCCTCCATCCAGCGAAGCGAAGGCGCCACGTTCAGCCAGATCCAGTGGATCACCGCCGGCTACGCCCTCGCCTTCGCCGCGGGCCTCGTCACCGGCGGACGGCTCGGTGACATCCACGGCCGCAGGCGGATCTTCCTCGTCGGCATCGGCGGTTTCACACTCGCCTCCGCGCTGTGCGGCCTCGCCGCGAACCCGGAGATGCTGGTGGCGGCCCGGATCCTGCAGGGCGCGACCGCCGCGCTGATGGTGCCTCAGGTCCTGTCGATCGTGCACGCGACCTTCCCCGCGCACGAACGCGGCAAGGTCTTCGGGCTGTTCGGCGCGATCGTGGGCCTCGGCGCGGTCTCCGGTCCGCTGCTCGGCGCCCTGCTCATCGAGTGGAATCCGCTCGGCCTCGAATGGCGGGCGATCTTCCTGATCAACCTCCCGGTCGGTATCGCGGGCCTGATCCTGGGCCGCCGTTTCATCACCGAGTCCAAGGCCCCGCAGGCCCTGAAACTGGACCTCGTCGGCGTCGCCCTGGTCACCGCCGGACTGCTGATGCTGCTCTATCCGCTCACCCGGGGCCATGAGACGGGCTGGCCGCTGTGGGGGTACGTCTCGATGGCCGGCTCGCTGGGGGTGTTCGCGGCGCTGGTGGCGTACGAGCGGCGCAAGACCGCGCGCGACGGGTCCCCGCTGATCGAACTGTCGCTGTTCAAGGTGAAGAGCTTCGCCGCCGGCATCGCCGTACAGACCGTCTTCGGCATCGCCCTCGGCGTCTTCTTCCTCGTCTGGACCCTCTACCTCCAGACCGGCCTCGGCTGGAGCGTCTTGAAGGCCGGCCTCACCGGCGTCCCCTTCTCCCTCGCCGTGTCGGTCGCGGCCGGGGTCTCGGTCCAGAAGCTCGTCCCGCGCTTCGGCCGCAAGGTCCTCCAGGCGGGCGCGCTGCTGATGGCGGCCGGGGTGCTGCTGTACCTGGCGGAGTCCGAGCACTACGGCCTCGCCATCACCCCCTGGCAGATGGCGTTCCCGCTCGTGGTGATGGGCGCGGGCATGGGCCTCATCGTCGCCCCGCTGACCGACGCGATCCTCTCCGGAGTGCCCCGTGAGCACGCCGGATCCGCGTCCGGGCTGATCAGCACGGTCCAGCAGATGGGCAACGCGCTGGGCCTCGGCCTGGTCGCCGTCGTCTTCTTCGGCGTCATGGACGACCACCTCGCCCCGGCCGACATCGGCCCCGCCTTCGTCGACTCCTTCGAGTACGCCCTCGGCTGGGTGGCCGCCGTCCTGGTCGCGATCTTCCTGCTGATGTTCGCCCTGCCGGCGCGGGCCGCCACGGAGACGGACGAGCCGGTGCGCTGACGGGCGGAGAGCCGGTGTGACAGCGGGAGCCGTCGCGACGACGGCGGCGCGAGCGGGGCCCGGCACCTCCGAGGTGCGGGGCCCCGCTCGCGCCGCGCGTCACCCGTAGGGCCATAGGGCCATAGGCCCGATCATGTCCGAGTCGGTCCGAATGTCGCCCGAACCTGTTTACTTTCTGGAAATCCGGGCGTAGCCTCCGAGCGAAACCACAGAATCGGGCATCAGTCGGAGGCGAACGGACATGTACGCACCGGAGCGGCAGCAGGAGATCCTCCGGCTCGCCCGTGACGGCGGCCGGGTGGACGTGGTGTCGCTGGCGGAGGAGTTCCAGGTCACGGCGGAGACGATCCGCCGGGATCTGAAGGCCCTCGACCGCGCCGGCCTCGTCCAGCGGGTGCACGGCGGAGCCATCCCCGCCGGCCGCCTGGACTTCGAGCCCGACCTCGCCGAGCGCGAGGGCACCGCGGCCGACGAGAAGGACCGTATCGCCCAGGCCGCCCTCGCCGAACTGCCGACCGACGGCACGGTCGTCCTCGACGCCGGTACGACGATCGCCCGCCTCGCCGCCGCCATCCCGCTGGAGGCCGCGCTCACCGCCGTCACCCACAGCCTGCCGATCGCGGCCCGCCTCGCCGACCACCCGGGCATCCAGCTCCACCTGGTCGGCGGCCGGGTCCGCCACCGCACCCGTGCCGCCGTCGACGCCTGGGCGCTGCGGGCCTACGGCGAGATCCGCGCCGACGTCCTCTTCGTGGCGGCCAACGGCTTCTCCGTCGACCACGGCCTGACCACCCCCGACCTCGCCGAGGCCGCCGTGAAGCGGGCCGCGGTGACCGCCGCCCGGCGTGTGGTGCTGCTCGCCGACTCCTCCAAGCACGGTCAGGAGCACTTCGCCCGCTTCGGCGACCTGAGCGATGTGGACCTGCTGATCACCGACAGCGGGCTGAGCCCCGAAGACGCCCTCGCCATCGAACGCAAGGGCACCGAAGTGCTGCGCGTCCCCGGCAGGGAGTCCCTCGGCACCTCCGCCGGGGGCCGGACCAACGGCGTGACCAACGACAGGACCGACGACCGGACCAACGGCCGGAAAGACCGCTCATGATCCTCACCGTCACCCCGAACCCCTCCCTCGACCGCACCTACGAGGTCCCCTCCCTCGACCGCGGCGAGGTCATCCGGGCCACCGGCGAACGCATGGACCCGGGCGGCAAGGGCGTCAACGTCTCCCGCGCGGTCGCCGCCGCCGGCCGCCGCACCGTGGCCGTACTGCCGCTCGGCGGAGCACCGGGCGCGCTTGTCGCGGACCTGCTCGACGCCCAGGGCATCGAGGTCGCACGGGTGACGGTGGCCGGGGCGACCCGCTCCAACATCGCCCTCGCCGAGGCCGACGGCGTCCTGACGAAGATCAACGCACCGGGCCCGGAGCTGTCGGCCGCCGAGGAGGAAGCCCTCCTGGAGACCGTCCGCGCCCAGTCCGCCGACGCCTCCTGGATCGCCTGCTGCGGCAGCCTCCCGCGCGGCCTCGCCCCCTCCTGGTACGCCGAACTCGTCGCCCGCGCCCACGCGGCCGGCACCCGCATCGCCCTGGACACCTCGGGCCCGGCCCTGCTGGCGGCCCTCCGCGAACGCCCCGACGTGGTCAAGCCCAACGCCGAGGAACTCGCCGAAGCCGTGGGCCGCCCCCTCGCCACCGTCGGCGACGCCGTCAAGGCCGCCGAAGAACTCCGCGAGATGGGCGCCGCCGCGGTGCTGGCCAGCCTCGGCGCCGACGGGCAACTCCTCGTCGACGCCTCGGGCGCCTGGTTCGGCACCGCCCGCGTCGACGCCGTCCGCAGCAACGTCGGCGCCGGCGACTCCTCCCTCGCCGGCTTCCTCATCGCCGGCGGCCACGGCCCCGAAGCCCTCGCCTCCGCGGTGGCCCACGGCGCCGCCGCCGTCCAACTCCCGGGCAGCGTCATGCCGACCCCGAGCGACCTGGACCCGGCGGCGGTGACGGTGACATCAGCGGTACCGGCGGACCGGGCGCTGAGGGAGCCGGTGTCATGAGCGGGGGATCGCGGGGGGCGCGGGGGCCGCGAACGAACCTTCGTTTTGGCGGGCGGCCTGGGGCTCGGCTCGCGGACTCGGGGGCTGCCGGAACGAACCTTCGTTTTGGTCGGCCCCGACCTCGACCTGGGCTCCGGCTCCCCGGCGCTGGCGCCGACGCTCCGCGAACGAACCTTCGTTTTGCGATCCGTACCCAGCCCAGGCCCGCCGCCCCCGGCCGCCGTCCGCGAACGAACCTTCGTTCTTCCTTACCCGCCACCCCATCCTTCCCCCTCCCCTGGTCGGCCCCCGTGGCCCCCGCCCCCCACACTTCCGTCCCCACCCCCGCCCACCACACCCCCCGGGCGATACGCGTGCGAAGGAGCCCGCGATGAGCGAGATGATCACCGCGGACCTGGTCGACCTCGACCTGTCCGCCGATACGAAGGAAGCGGCGGCGCGTGCCCTCGCCGAGCGCATGGTGGCGAAGGGCCGGGTCACCGACCTCGACGGCTTCCTCGCCGACGTGGCCGCCCGTGAGGCGCAGATGCCGACCGGCCTCGACGGCGGCATCGGCATCCCGCACTGCCGCAGCGAGCACGTCACCGAGCCGACCCTCGCCTTCGGCCGCAGCGCGGCCGGCGTCGACTTCGGCGCGCCCGACGGTCCCGCCGACCTGATCTTCCTGATCGCCGCCCCCGCGGGCGCGGACGACGCCCACCTCACGATCCTGTCCTCCCTCGCCCGCCAGCTGATGAACACCGAGTTCACGGACGCGCTGCGCGCCGTGGACGACGCGGCCCGCGCCGCCGCGCTCATCCGGGGCGACGAGGCGGCACAGCCCACCGGGACCACCTCGGGCACCCAAGACTCCGCGGCGGCGTCGGGCGGAACGGCCTCCCCCGACGCCGCCGCGGGCAGCACGCCCCCGGCACCGACCCCGGCACCGACCCCGGCACCGACCCCGACGCCGACCTCGGCCCCGGCCCCGGCCGCCCCCGAAGAGGCTTCACCAGCGGCCCCCGCCGAGGCCCGCCCCTTCCGTATCGTCGCCGTCACCTCCTGCCCCACCGGCATCGCGCACACCTACATGGCCGCCGAGTCGCTGGAGAACGCGGGCCGGGACGCCGGTGACGTCGAGATCGTCGTCGAGACGCAGGGCTCGGCCGGCTTCACCCGTCTCGACCCGGCGGTCATCGCCGCAGCCGACGGCGTGATCTTCGCCCACGACGTGCCCGTACGGGAGAAGGACCGGTTCGCCGGGAAGCCCACCGTCGACGTCGGCGTGAAGGCGGGCATCAACCGCCCCGCCGCACTGATCACCGAGGTCCGCGGCAAGGCCGAGCGCGGCGAGGTCACGGCCGCCGCCCGTCCCGGCACCCCCGTCGACCGGGCCGGCGAGCCCGGCGAGGGCTATGGCACCAAGCTGCGCAAGTGGCTGATGTCCGGCGTGAGTTACATGGTCCCGTTCGTCGCGGCGGGCGGTCTCCTCATCGCCCTCGGCTTCGCGATCGGCGGCTGGGAGATCAACCAGGCCAAGCCGGTCACCGAGCACTTCGACTGGCTCCAGATCGACAGCTGGGCGGCCCTGCTGTTCCAGATCGGCGGCGTCGCCTTCGGCTTCCTGATCCCCGTCCTCGCCGGTTACATCGCCTACGGCATGGCGGACCGGCCCGGTCTCGTCCCCGGCTTCGTCGGCGGCATGATCGCGGCCAACATCAACGCCGGTTTCCTCGGTGGTCTGGCCGCCGGTCTGATCGCCGGCGCGGTCGTCCTCGGGATCCAGCGGATCAAGATCCCGCCGGTGCTGCGCGGCATCATGCCGGTGGTCGTGATCCCACTGATCTCGTCGATGATCGTCGGCTTCCTGATGCTGGTGGTGATCGGCAAGCCGATCGCCGAGGCGCAGAAGGGCATGACGGACTGGCTGAGCGGCCTCTCCGGCTCCAACGCGATCCTGCTCGGCGTCCTCCTCGGCCTGATGATGTGCTTCGACCTGGGCGGCCCCGTCAACAAGGTCGCGTACGCCTTCGCCACCGCCGGTATCGCCGTGCAGGACCCCAGCGACTCCGCGATGAAGATCATGGCGGCGGTCATGGCGGCCGGTATGGTCCCGCCGCTGGGCATGGCCCTCGCCACCACGATCCGCAAGAAGCTGTTCACCGCCGCCGAGCGCGAGAACGGCAAGGCGGCCTGGGTGCTCGGCGCCTCGTTCATCTCCGAGGGCGCGATCCCGTTCGCCGCGGCGGACCCGCTGCGCGTGATCCCGGCCTCTATGGCGGGCGGCGCGGTCACCGGTGCGCTGGCCATGGCCTTCGGCTCGACCCTGCGCGCCCCGCACGGCGGCATCTGGGTCACCCCGCTGATCGGTCAGCCGTTCCTCTACCTGCTGGCCATCGCGATCGGTACGGCGGTCACGGCCGGACTGGTCATCGTCCTGAAGGGCATGCGCAAGACCCAGCCCGGCGCGGCGCCCGAGTCCGCTCCCGCCGCCGCCGAGTCGGAGACGAAGGAGCCGGTCGCGGCCTGAGCGACTGAGCACCACCCGTAGGACGCCGGTCACGGCCTGAACCCGTGACCGTACGACGGCCGTGGCCCCCTCCCGCCGGAGGGGGCCACGGCCGCCTCTGTTTCCGCTCCTGTTTCCGCCCCGCGCGCCCCTTTGGGCGCCTTTACAACCCGTGTGACGTGTAAGCCGTACCTGCGAGATACGTCACGATCCGGGCTCAAAGTCCCATCCGGTGGTGTCTACTGGACGGCATGCCTGAGCACGTGTCGATCCTCCAGCTGTTGGGTGTGGTCGCCCTCGCCCTCGCGGCGGTCATCTGGGTCGCCGTCCTCATCCGCGTACTGCGCCGCGACCGCGAGGTCCACCGCGGCCGCTTCGCCGAGCTGGCCCGCAGGCGCGGGCAGCGGCTGCGGGGCCTGCCCCAACAGCGTCGCAAGGGGCCGCATGTGGAGCATGTGGAGCTGACCCCGGCGGAGCAGGACGCCTTCGCGTTCCTGGCCCGCCAGTTCAGCGACGACCGCCAGCTCTGAACCGTTCCTCCGCCGCCCCGCCGAGGGGGCCGGCACTTTCGCAACAGGCCTAGCCGAGCGTCCCCGCGCGTCGTTCCATCGCGTCCCGGGCCGCGTCCTCCGACACGTACACCTCGCACATGTGGCGGCCGTCCGGTGTGGCCGTGTGCTCGACCTCCCACAGGGAGATCTCCTGCCCGTCCGTGAGCAGGAACGCGTGCTCGTAGAGCGAGAAGTTCAGTCCGGGCCGCCCGCGCCGCGCGGGACGGTGCGGGCGGCCGAAGGCCTGGGTGATCTCGTGCGCGAACGCCGTCCGCAGCAATAACGTGGCCAGTTCGTCCCCGGGAGGGTCCGGGTTCTCCGCGCGCCGCAACAGCCGGCGGGCGTGGTCCGCCGAGTCGTCCGGTACGTACGCGTGGCGCGGCTCGGGGAACGCCGTCAGCTCCACCATGGTGGGCAGCTCGAAGTCGGGGGCGTCCGGCGGCAGCGGCAGGCGCGCGGTGGCGGCACGCAGCTCCTCGTCGTCCGTGTACACCTCGTGCTGGGTGTCGCTGCCGGGCACCGTGTTGTGCACCAGCTCCCACAGGGTGACGGCGGAGCCGTCGGCGAGCAGCCAGGTGTGCCGGTACGTCGCCCGGTGCAGCCCCGAACTGTAGTGCGCGGAGTGCAGCGAGCTGTCGTGCGCGAGGGCGCAGTCGAGCTGTCGTATGGTCTCGTCGGGCAGCTCGAAGGAGTTCAGGGCGCGGCCGAGGAGTCGCGCGAGGTGCTCCTCAGGAGACTCGGGCGACTCGGGTGGCTCGTACGCTGCCGTCTCGTACGGAACGCTCAAGGTTTCTCCCGGCGTTGCTGCATGTCACCTTGTGGGTGCATACCGTAGCCCCTCGGTCGGACATCATGTCCGGGAACCGAGAAAACGTACGTCCATAAAACGACGGAGCCGCGCGGTTGGTTCCCGCGCGGCCCGACGAACTCCCAGAACTACGTGGTCAGATGGCGTCTCCCGCCGTCCACTCGCTCCACGGCATGTTCCAGCCGTTGAGGCCGTTGTCCGGCGCTACCGACTTGTCGGGGGAGTTCTCGACGATCACCACGTCACCGATCAGCGAGTTGTCGAAGAACCACTTGGCGTTCGTGTCGCCGTTCGCGCCCTGCACGTCCGCGAGGCCGACACAGCCGTGGCTGGTGCCCTGGCTTCCGAAGGGCGGGTTGGACTTGTTGTACCAGTAGTTGCCGTGGATGAAGGTGCCCGATGTCGTCAGCCGCATCGCGTTCGGCACGTCCGCGATGTCGTACTCACCGCCGAAGCCCACCGTCGACCCGTTCATCCGCGTCTGCCGGAACTTCTCCGAGATCACCATCTGCCCGTTGTATGTCGGGTTCGCGGCGGCGCCCGCCGAGATCGGCAGGGTCTTGATCGTCTTCCCGTCCCGGACGACCGTCATGGTCTGTGTGTTCACGTCGACCGTGGAGACCTGCGAACGCCCGACCGTGAAGGTGACGGTCTTGTCCTGCACGCCGTAGACGCCGTTCGCGCCCTCCACACCGTCCAGGTCGATCTTCATCGTGACCTTGGACCCGGCCTTCCAGTACTCCTCGGGCCGGAAGTCGAGCCGCTGCTCCCCGAACCAGTGCCCCACCACCTCCTGCCCGCTGCTCGACGTCACCTTGATGTGCGACCGCACGGCCTCGCGGTCCGTGATCGCCTTGTCGAAGGTGAACGACACCGGCATCCCGGCCCCGACCGTCGTGCCGTTGTCCGGGGTGTACGTCCCGATGAAGCTGTTGGCCGTCGACACGGTCGTGAAGATGGAGTTGGCCGCCGACGTCTTCCCGCCGGAGTTCTTCGCCGTCGCGGAGATCTGGTACTTCGTGCCGCGCTCCAACTGCTCCTTCGGCTTCCAGGACCGCCCGTCCGCCGCTATCTCGCCCTCGACGACCGCGCCGCCCTCGGCCGCGGTCATCTTCACCTCGGTCAGCTTGCCGCCGCTGACCTTCACACCGGTCGCGTTGATGGACGCTCCCGTCGAACCGTCCTTCGCCGAGATCGTGATCCGCGCCGCCGCGTCCTCGGCCGAAGTCTCCTTGCCACCACTCTTGTTGTCGGCCTGGGCGTCCCCGCCACAGCCGGTGAGGGTCAGCGCACCGACCACCAGCACGGCACAGGTCCCCAGTGCCCGCCGTACAGCAATCTTCGGCCTCGTCACGATCTGCTCCAGCTTCTTCGCGTCTACCTGATCCACGTCATCCGCTCCGGTACGTGGACATAGAGCGACCGGCAGCCGACCAGGTTCCCCCCACCCCCCACCTGACGACATCACGTGACAGAACCAAGACAATCGCCCCCCGAAACCCCCGGCCCCTACTGGACCTACCGGCCTCTCAATGCCCCGCGTCTCCGAGGGCCTCTCGCCCCGTCACCCCTCCCCGTACAACTCCCCGTACGACGGCCACACTCCCCCCGGTCCGTCCACCGAGTCGGCTGCCCGTACCGCTCGTACGATCGCGCGTGTCACCAAGTCCGCTCCTGCCGCGAGGAGTTCGTTCAGGGCGAGGGGGCCGGACTGGGGCGGGAGTGGTTGGGTGCCTGTTGCCAGGGTGAAGACGGTGTCGCCGTCGTTGAGCAGGTGCACGGGGCGTACGGCGCGGGCGATGCCGTCGTGGGCCGTGCCGGCGAGCTTCTGGGCCTGGGCGCGGGTCAGGTCGGCGTCGGTGGCGACCACGGCCAGTGTGGTGTTCAGCGGGGGAGGGGGACTCTTCGCGGCGGCCTCGGCGATGCGCCGGCGCGCGGCCTCGTGGACCTGCGACGCCGGGTACGCCTTACGCCCCTGGAACGACTCCCCGTACAGCGCCCCCGTCTCCGGATCCATCACCGAGCCCGCCGCGTTGGCCACCACCAGTGCCGCCACCGTGATCCCCGAGTCCAGCAGGGTGCTCGCGGTGCCGATGCCGCCCTTGAGCAGTCCGACCGTCGCCCCCGTCCCGGCGCCCACGCATCCCTCCGCCACCGGGGCACCGAGCCCGCCCGCGGCGGCCGCCTCGACCGCGGCCCGGCCGATGGCCGCGTCCGGTCTGGCCCTGAAGTCCCCGCCCCGGCCCAGATCGAAGACACAGGCGGCCGGTACGACCGGCACCACGTGCGCCGGGTCGGGGCCGACCCGTACACCGCGTCCGCGTTCCTCCAGCCAGGCCATCACTCCCGACGCGGAGTCCAGCCCGTACGCGCTGCCGCCGGTCAGGACCACCGCCTCGATCCTCTGCACCAGGTTGCGCGGGTCGAGCGCGTCCGTCTCCTTGGTGCCGGGCCCGCCCCCGCGCACGTCCACGGCCGCGACCGCGCCGCCCTCCGGAGCCAGCACGACCGTGGTACCGGTGAGCCAGCCCCCGCCGGCCCGGGTGGCGTGACCGACCCGCAGGCCGGGGACATCGGTCAGCGCGTCAACTGCCATGGGCGTCTCGGGTGTTGTGAGCCCCGTCGGTGGTCTGTGCCCCGTGGGTGGTGTGCGTGCCGTCTGAGTTGTGGGTCCCGTGGGCGTGGTGGGTGCCGTGGTGGCCGCGCGTGGTGAGGATCTCCCCGACCGCGACCGTCAGGGTCGCCACCACGCCCGCCGCCAGGACCGCCCAGTGACCCAGGAACGTGCACATGACCACGGCCAGCGCGGCGAGCGGCAGGACGGTCTGCTGGGCCGTGCTCACCTTGTAGTGGCGGGCGTGCAGCGCCCACACAGAGAGGAGATACAGCGCCGTCGGCAGGGTCACCGCCGCGGACGCGGCCAGCGTGGAGATGTGCGCCTTGTGCACCGTCTCCTCCACCGCGACCTCCAGCCCGGCGCCGATCGCGGCAGCCGAGGCGAAGATCAGATAGTGGCCGTAACCCCACAGGAAGCTCTCCTTGTTGGAGCGCAGATGACCGTGGATGGGAACGGTGAAGTAGACCCACCATGCCGAGAACACGATCAGCAGTCCGCCCACCGCGATCGGCAGCAGCTCGCCCAGCGCGTCGTCGTCGTCCACCGCCGACTTCACGGCGACCGTCGCCGCCAGGATCGTCTCGCCGAGCACGATGATGGTGAACAGGCCGTACCGCTCGGCGATGTGATGCGGATGCCAGGACGTCTGGAAGCCTCTCTCCGCGTACAACGGGACGCACAGTTCGGCGATCGCCATCACCAGGAACAACCACGGTCTGGCCGACTCCGGCAGGACCAGCAGCCCCAGCCAGCCGATCTGGCACAGCGCCACGCCGCCCGCGTACCGCAGGGCCGTGACCCGCTCGGCGCCCGTCGCGGTCCGCGCGGCCCGCAGCCACTGCGCGGTCATCGCCAGCCGCATGATCACGTAGCCGAGCACGACCAGCAGCCAGTCGTGGTCCTCGAAGGCCCGGGTGACCCCGGCGGCGAGCACCAGCACGCCCGCTATCTGGACGAGGGTCACCAGCCGGTAGGGCACGTCGTCGTTGTCGTACGCCGAGGCGAACCAGGTGAAGTTCATCCAGGCCCACCAGATCGCGAAGAAGATCATCGCGTAGTTCAGGATGCCCTCGGCCGCGTGTGCCTCCGCCACGGCGTGCACCAACTGGACGCCCGCCTGGGCGACGGCCACGACGAAGCACAGGTCGAAGAAGAGCTCCAGCGGTGAGGCGACCCGATGTACCTCCTCACGCCCCCGCGCGACCAGCCTGCGCACCGGCGACCGGTGGGCGCCGGCCGGGGCGGCGGAAGCCGGGTGCGAGGACGCGGCGGGGCCCGGGGCCGGCTCCGGAGCCGAGGGGGTCGAGGGCGTGGAACTGGGCGTCATGGGCCCAAGCACACCAGAAAAGCCGGTGGAATTCTCGCTCAGGTGTTCACAAGTGCCGGGGTGGACCGAGGGAGTGCGCGGGCGGGCCCGGTGCCTGTGTGGGCGTGCCGGGGGAGGGGGCGCGGTCGGAGGGCGTCGGTGCTCGGGGCCGTACTCTGGAGGCATGAGTACCGCTCCCGCTCCCGAACCGCGTGACCCCAAGGCCGCGCTGGTCTTCGACGACCCGTTCAGCCGGCCGTCTTCCGACGACACGGACCACGGGTGGGGCGAGCGGCCCGGCGACGGCGGCGACAGCGTGGCCGACCTGAAGCGCTTCCTCGACGAGAAGCCGCCCCACCACATCTGACACCGCCGGCCGGTGGCTTCGAGTGCCGCTACTCGCGGTCGTGGCCCGAGCCGCGCTGGGCCACCAGGGCGTCGCGGATCTCCTTGAGCACCTCCAGCTCGGTCAGCTCGATGACCTCCTGCGTGCCTTCCTTCGACTTCCGGCGGGCTTCCTGGCGGGCCAGGTACTTGGCCATGGGGAGCACCATCAGGAAGTAGACGACGGCCGCCGTGATGACGAAGCTGAGCGTGGCGCTCAGGACCGTGCCCCACATGATCGGGATGCCGCTGGTGACCGTGCCGTCCGCGGCCGTTTCGCAGGGATCCTTCAGACACGAGCTGTACTTGTCGAGATCCTTGGTGCCGAAGGCCCCCACCAGTGGGTTGATGACCCCCTTCACCACCGAGTTGACGATGTTGGTGAAGGCCGCGCCGATGACCACGGCGACGGCCAGGTCGACGACGTTCCCCCGCATCAGGAAGGCCTTGAAGCCCTCCCAGATGCCCGGCTCCTTCTTCTCGCTCACCACGAGGCCTCTCTGCGCTGGTTGTGGAACAAACGACTCCGCAACCTACGTCAGGATCGGGTCCGGGTGTCCAACTGGGTCCCGCCATCGTGCGACTTGACGGGTACGGGTCGGAGCCGGCGCCAGGGTTCGTGGTCACCACAGGGTCACCGCCAAGCGGGACGTGGCGCCCGCGCCTGCCAGCCGGGCCGCCGTGCGGCGCGGCACGGTCAAGACGACCAGGGCTCCGCTCTCGGTGGCGCTCGCGGTCGGCACCTTGGACACACGGGCACCGCGGGCGACGACCCGCACGGCGCCGGCGCCCGTCGCGGACTCCTCGGCCGCGATCACGTCGACGCGGTCGCCGGGGCGCAGCAGCCGTACCGTCGCGGCGTCGGCGATGCGGACCGGTGCGGTGACTGTCTCGACCGGGGTGGGGCGCTCGGGGACCGGGTCGGCCACGGGATGCCCCCTGACCCGTTCCGCTTCCCTCGGACCCGCCCCCGTCACCAGCAGGGCGGCGGCCGTCACCGCCAGGCCCGCCGCCATGGCTCGCCTTCGGCAGCGGGCGAGGCGGCGGAGCCGTTGCGCTCCGCCCTTCACCCGTAGCGGGGCGAAGTGCGGGACCTCGCAGGTGGGAGGCGTGTCGGTGCCGGGTGGGCCGGCGGCCCAGGAGGGGAGGCGGGAGGACGTGGACACGACCGGGTGCGGGGATGCGAACGAGGACGTGGACGTCGACGAGAACGAGTGAGTGGACGAGGGCGAGAGCGTGGACGAGGACGAACGCGTGGACGCGGACGAGGACGAGGGACGGGACATGAGGCCACCACCTGCTGTGTGAGATCGGCTTGCGGTCCCACGATGAGGCTTCGCGGCGGAGCCCGCCGGGGCCTGTGGACCACTCACCGACTGTGGAAAACCCCGCCACCCGAACGAGGAGTTCCGCCCTCTGCCTCCGCCGGCCCTCCACCCCCGCCCCGGCCGAGCAGCGAGGTCACCGGCCGCTGCACCCCGTCACGGCAGGTCGAACCCCGGATCCATCCCGCCCAGCGCCTTCGTGCACAGGCAGCCACGCGTGTCGTTCGACGGCAGTGCGGCCACGGCCTCGAAGAGGACGCCCCGGAGGCGGTCGATGTTGGCGGCGAAGACCTCCAGGACCTCCTCGTGGGAGACGCCCTCGCCGGTCTCGGCGCCGGCGTCGAGGTCGGTGACGAGGGTCAGGGAGGTGTAGCAGAGCTCCAGTTCGCGGGCGAGGATGGCCTCGGGGTGGCCGGTCATGCCGACCACGGACCAGCCCTGGGCCTGGTGCCACAGGGACTCGGCGCGGGTGGAGAAGCGAGGGCCCTCGATCACGACGAGGGTGCCGCCGTCCACCGGTTCCCAGCCGCGCCCGCGCGCCGCTTCGAGGGCGGCCGCGCGGCCGACGGGGCAGTAGGGGTCGGCGAGCGAGACATGGACGACGTTGGGGACGGCGCCGCCGGGCAGCGGGAGGCCGTCGAAGTAGGTCTGCGTGCGGGACTTGGTGCGGTCCACCAGCTGGTCCGGGACGAGGAGCGTGCCCGGTCCGTACTCCGGCCGCAGACCGCCCACCGCGCACGGGCCGAGCACCTGGCGCGCCCCGACGGAGCGCAGGGCCCACAGGTTGGCGCGGTAGTTGATGCGGTGCGGCGGGAGATGGTGGCCACGGCCGTGGCGGGGCAGGAAGGCCACCCGGCGGCCCGCGATGTCACCGAGGAAGAGGGAGTCGCTGGGCGGACCGTAGGGGGTGTCGACCTGTATCTCGGTCACGTCGTCGAGGAAGGAGTAGAACCCCGACCCTCCGATGACGCCGATCTCGGCCAGACCGGCCGCTTCCGCCGCACCAGCTCCGCCCGCCCCGCCCACCGGGACGGCCCCATGCTCCACGTGCTCCGCATTCGCCATGCCCGCACCCTAACCGGGTCGGGAAACACCGAAGACCCCGCCGTCGTCGTACGACGGCAGGGTCCCGGACGGAAGAGCTACGCGGCCGAGGTGCTGCTGGCGGAGGAAGAGCCCGAGGACGACGACTTCGAGTCGGACGACGACGAAGAGGACGAAGTCGAGGACGAGGACTTCGCGTCCGACGACGACTTCGACTCGGACGAGGACTTCGACGTCGCCGGGCTGCTGCTCGACGAGGAGCCGCGGCTGTCGTTCCGGTAGAAACCGGAGCCCTTGAAGACGATGCCGACCGCGGAGAACACCTTCTTGAGGCGGCCATTGCAGCTGGGGCACTCGGTCAGGGCGTCGTCGGTGAACTTCTGCACCGCTTCGAGGCCCTCACCGCATTCGGTGCACTGGTACTGATACGTCGGCACTGGTCTTCCTCCTGGCACTCTCACTCGATGAGTGCTAACGACAGTCCATACTGACCTATTCCACGGGGATCAGTCCACTGTCACCGGCACTCGGTGACCGACGACACGCGCGACGGTACGGCTCCGCGAGCTGCCGATCAGCCGCGTACGCAGCGCCAACAGGGTCGCCAGGGCCAGTGCCGTACCGGCCGCGGGCACCAGGAAACCGGCGCCGGTCCACAGCCTGTCCTCCAGCTGTCCGGCGGTCGTGACGGCGGCCGCCTGGCCGAGCGCGACCGCGCCGGTGAGCCAGGTGAAGGCCTCCGTGCGGGCACCGGACGGGACCAGGGAGTCGACCAGGGTGTAGCCGGTGATCAGGGCCGGGGCGATGCACATGCCGACCAGCAGGCCCAGCGCGGCGAGGACGAGCACCGAGTCGGCGGTCCACAGGGCGGACGCCACCAGCGCGAGGGCCGTGTAGCCGACGATCAGGCGCCGCTGCGGGGCCACCTTCCAGGCGATCGCGCCGCAGACGATGCCGGAGAGCATGTTGCCGGCGGCGAAGACGCCGTACAGGACGCCGTTCAGGCCGGGCTCGCCGATCGACTCGGAGAAGGCGGCGAGCGAGACCTGCATACCGCCGAAGACGGATCCGATGCCGAGGAAGGTGACGATCAGGACGCGCACCCCGGGGACGGACAGGGCGGAAACGCGCTCCACGCGCGCGTGCGCCACGGAGACGACCCTGGGCTGGGTGCCGCGCTGCGCGGCGAACAGCAGGCCGCCGACCAGGGTGAGCCCGGCCTCGGTGAGCAGACCGGCGGCCGGGTGCACGGCGGTGCAGAGCGCGGTCGCGACCAGCGGGCCGAGCACGAAGGTCAGCTCGTCGGTGACGGACTCGAAGGCGGCGGCGGTGCTCGTCAAGGGCGAGTCCTGGAGCTTGACGCCCCAGCGGGCCCGCACCATGGGGCCGATCTGCGGCACCGAGGCTCCCGTGGGCACGGCGGCGACGAAGAGCGCCCACAGGGGGGCGTCCATCAGGGCCAGGGCCGTCAGGGAGAGACCCGCCGCGCCGTGGACGAGGATGCCGGGGATCAGGACGGCCCGCTGGCCGTGCCGGTCGGCGAGCCGGCCGCTCCAGGGGGCGAACAGCGCCATGGAGACACCGGTCGCGGCGGCCACGGCGCCGGCCGCCCCGTACGAGCCGGTGGTGTGCTGGACCAGCAGCACGATGGAGATGGTCAGCATCGCGAACGGCTGGCGGGCCGCGAAGCCGGGGAGAAGGAACGTCCACGCGCGCGGGGTGCGCAGCAGCTGCCCGTAGCCCGGGCGGGACGCCTTCGAGGTGTTCGAGGTGACCGTGGACGCCACGGCCGTGCCTTTCCGCCGCCTGGTAGCGCGCCCGTGCGGGGGGCGCCGAGAGCTGTCCTCTTGCGCTACTGCGGTAGATGCCGGGCCCACACGAAGGGGGTGTCTCGGCCGCCATACGGTCGCGCCAGCTCTGCGTCAGACAGAGTTGGTCCGATCAAGTGCGCCTTCATCGTACAGGGGGATCGGCCGGATCACCTGTGAAAACGAGCACCATGGGCGGTCGCACCCCCGATTCCAGAGGGGTGTGAACAGTGTGAAATCTGCACTTAACGACGGGGGCCGCCGGTTCCGTTTCCGTTCCCGGACCCGTTCCCCGTCCCCAGCCAGTCGGCCAGCTTGCCGCCCTGGCCGACGGCCCTGAGGCGGCGTTCGGCCTGGTCCCGGACGGGGTCCGTGGCGACGACGAGCAGTTCGTCGCCGCGGCGCAGCACCGTGGTCGGCAGCGGTACGAAGGACTTGCCGTCGCGGACGACGAGGGTGACGGCGGCGCCCGCGGGGAGCCGCAGCTCGTTGACCTCGACGCCGTGCATCCGGGACTTCTCGGGGATGGCGACGGACAGCAGATGACCGCGCAGCCGCTCCAGGGGCGCCGACTCGATGCCGAGGTCGGCGGCCTCGTCGCCGGAGCCGCCCAGGCGCAGTTTGCGGGCCAGCCAGGGCAGTGTCGGCCCCTGGACGAGGGTGTAGACCACGACCAGCACAAAGACGATGTTGAAGATCTTGCGGCTGGCCTCGACCCCGCTGACCATGGGGATCGTCGCCAGGATGATGGGCACCGCGCCGCGCAGTCCGGCCCAGGAGAGCAGGGCCTGCTCGCGCCACGGCACCCGGAACGGCACCAGCGCGACGGCGACGCTCAGCGGTCGCGCCACCATGGTCAGCACCAGGCCGATGACGAGCGCGGGCCAGATGTCGTCGCCCATCTCGTGCGGGGTGACCAGCAGGCCGAGCAGGACGAACATGCCGATCTGGGCGATCCAGCCGACTCCCTCGGCGAAACCGCGCGTGGCCGGCCAGTGGGGCAGCTTGGCGTTGCCGAGGACCATGGAGGCCAGGTAGACGGCGAGGAAGCCGCTGCCGTGGGCCATGGCGCCGGCCGCGTAGGCGGTGACGGCGATGGCCATGACGGCGATCGGGTAGAGGCCGGAGGCCGGCAGGGCGATGTGCCTGAGGCCCCAGGAGCCGAGCCAGCCGACCGCGAGGCCGATGGCGGCGCCGATCGCCAGTTCCAGCGTTATCTCGCCGATCAGGACGTACCAGTGTTCGACCGGTCCGGCCATGGAGAGCGAGGCGACGAGGATGACCACCGGGGCGTCGTTGAAGCCGGACTCGGCCTCCAGGATGCCCGTCACGCGCGCGGGGAGGGGGATCTTGCGCAGCACGGAGAAGACGGCCGCCGCGTCCGTGGAGGACACGACCGCGCCGATGATGAGCGACTGCTGCCACTCCAGCCCGATCAGATAGTGCGCGCCCGCGGCCGTGACGCCGACGCTCACCGCGACTCCGACCAGCGCCAGTGAGCTGGCGGCCGGCAGAGCCGGTTTGATCTCCTTCCACTTCGTGCCGAGGCCGCCCTCCGCCAGGATCACGACGAGGGCCGCGTAGCCGATGACCTGGGTCAGTTCGGCGTTGTTGAAGTGGATGTCGCCGATGCCGTCCTGGCCCATGGCGATGCCTATGCCCAGGTACACGAGCAGGCTGGGGAGCCCGCTGCGCGACGAGATCCGGACCGCGGCGACCGCGACGAGAAGGACGAGCGAGCAGACGAGCAGGAGCTGGTTGAGGTCGTGGACAGTCAGCGGGCCGTACCTTTCTTGCCGAACCGCACGTGGTTCCGAGTGTGGGGATGCCGAGCACTGGATGCGGGCACGCGCGCGTGTTGGGCATGCGAAGCCGATCACGGAAACCGTGCGGTTGCGGTTACGTCAGTGCAAGTACTTCGTTACCTTACCTAACTCTTGACGATTTCTTGACGCTTCCGAAGGCAAGATCGAACAGCCGTCCGCGCCAGTTCCCGACTCCGCGTCAAGTCGTGTCGGACCCTGCGCCTATGGTTGCTCCAGCGTTCAGTACAAAGCACAGCCCGACCTGCCGCTCGTGTTAGGACAGCAAGGACAGCGATGCCCACCGACACCACCCCCTCCGGCCAGCAGTCCGGCAAGTCCGGCAGGAAGAAGGGACGCAAAGTCCGTCTTCTCCTGATCGTCCTGGTCCTGGCCATCATCGGTGGCGTCGGCTACGGGGCGTTCTGGTCCGTCTCCACCGTGCGCGCCTCCTTCCCCCAGACCAAGGGTTCGATAACCCTGGACGGTCTGTCGGGACCGGTCGACGTCAAGCGCGACGGCCACGGGATCCCGCAGATCTACGCCTCCTCCGAGGAGGACCTGTTCATGGCGCAGGGCTTCGTCCAGGCGCAGGACCGGTTCTACGAGATGGACGTACGCCGCCACATGACGGCCGGCCGCCTCTCGGAGATGTTCGGCGAGGGCCAGGTCGACAACGACGAGTTCCTGCGCACCCTCGGCTGGCACCGGATCGCCGAGCAGGAGTACGACAAGAAGCTCTCGGCCGAGACGAAGAAGTACCTCGACGCCTACGCCAAGGGGGTCAACGCCTACCTCGCCGGCAAGGACGGCGAGGAGATCTCCGTGGAGTACGCGGCCCTCGGCTTCTCCAACGACTACAAGCCCGAGGAGTGGACCCCGGTCGACTCGGTCGCCTGGCTGAAGGCGATGGCGTGGGACCTGCGCGGCAACATGCAGGACGAGATCGACCGCGCCCTGATGACCAGCCGCCTCGGCCCCAAGCAGATCGCCGACCTGTACCCGCGGTACCCGTACGGCCGCAACGGGACGATCGTGCAGGAGGGCGAGTACGACGAGCTGACCAAGGCCTGGTCGGACGGGTCCGGCTCGACGCAGAACGCCGACGGCTCCACCCAGGGCACGGGCGGCACGGGAACGGGCGTGGGCACCGCCGGGACGTCCACGGACTCCTCGGCCCTCCAGACCCAGCTGGACGGCCTCTACAACGTCCTGGAGGACCTCCCCGAGGCCGTCGGTGTGAACGGCAACGGCATCGGCTCCAACTCCTGGGTCGTCTCCGGTGACCACACCATCACCGGCAAGCCGCTGCTCGCCAACGACCCGCACCTGTCGGCCACGCTCCCGTCGGTCTGGTACCAGATGGGCCTGCACTGCAAGTCCGTCTCCGCGAAGTGCCGGTACGACGTCTCCGGCTACACCTTCTCGGGCATGCCCGGCGTGATAATCGGCCACAACGCCGACATCGCCTGGGGCATGACCAACTCCGGCGTCGACGTCACCGACCTCTACCTGGAGAAGCTCACCGGCGACGGCTACCAGTACGGCTCAAAGGTCCTGCCGTTCGACACCCGCGAGGAGACCATCGAGGTCGCCGGCGGCACGTCCAAGAAGATCGTCGTCCGCACCACCAACAACGGCCCCCTGCTCTCCGACCGCAACGACGAACTCGTCCAGGTCGGCAAGAAGGCCACCGTCGACCAGGACGCCCCCGACCGCGGGGACGGCTACGGCATCGCCCTGCGCTGGACCGCGCTCGACCCCGGCACCTCCATGGACGCCGTCTTCGCCATGAACCGGGCCAAGGGCTGGGACGACTTCCGCGAGGCCGCCGCCCTGTTCGACGTCCCCTCGCAGAACCTGACCTACGCCGACACCGACGGCAACATCGGCTACCAGCTGCCCGGCAGGATCCCCACCCGCGGTGAGGGCGACGGCTCGCTGCCCGCGCCGGGCTGGGACACCAAGTACGCCTGGACCGGCTACATCGACCAGGACGAACTGCCGTACGAGTACAACCCGGAGCGCGGCTACATCGTCACCGCGAACCAGGCCGTCGTCGACGACGACTACCCGTACACGCTCACCAAGGACTGGGGCTACGGCACGCGCGCGCAGCGGATCACCAGCCTCATCGAGTCGAAGATCAAGGGTGGCGGCAAGATCTCCACCGACGACATGCGGCAGATGCAGATGGACAACAGCAGTGAGATCGCCAAGCTGCTGGTGCCGCTGCTGCTCAAGATCGACGTCAACGACAAGGAAGTCCGCCAGGCGCAGAAGCTCCTGGAGGGCTGGGACTACACCCAGGACGCCGACTCGGCGGCCGCCGCGTACTTCAACTCGGTCTGGCGCAACATCCTCAAGCTCGCCTTCGGCAACAAGCTGCCCAAGGAACTGCGGGTCGAGGGCCAGTGCCTGTCGGTCGAGCCGGTCGACTCCACCGGGCCCGCCGACGAGGACCGGCGGGTGCGCGAGTGCGGCAAGCGCGACGCGGACCAGGCGCAGCCGGACGGCGGCGACCGCTGGTTCGAGGTGGTCCGCCGGATCATCGACGACCAGGACAACGCCTGGTGGGCCACGCCGAAGACGCGCACGGAGGACCCCGGCGACACCCGTGACGAGCTGTTCAAGCGGGCCATGCGTGACGCCCGCTGGGAGCTCACCGCCAAGCTCGGCAAGGACATCGACACGTGGAGCTGGGGCCGGCTGCACCGCCTGTTCCTGAAGAACCAGACCCTCGGCACCGAGGGCCCCGGTTTCCTGCAGTACATGCTCAACCGCGGCCCCTGGAAGCTCGGCGGCGGCGAGGCCACGGTCAACGCCACCGGCTGGAACGCGGCGGGCGGCTACGAGGTCGTCTGGGTGCCCTCGATGCGCATGGTGGTGAACCTCGGGGACCTCGACAAGTCCAAGTGGATCAACCTCACCGGCGCCTCCGGGCACGCGTACAACGCCCACTACACCGACCAGACCGACAAGTGGGTCAAGGGCGAGCTGCTGACGTGGTCGTTCTCCGACAAGGCGGTCGAGGAGAACACGAGCGACACGCTCCTGCTGAAGCCGTAGGGCTCCGAGCGCCACAGGCCCGCCGCGGGCCCGTCGTGGCCGGTCGCACAGTTCCCCGCGCACCTACTGGGCGCGGGGAACTGTCATGTGAAGCGTCGTACCCCCGAAGGCGTCACCACCGCGTGCACCGGGCGGTCGTGCGGCTCCTCCGGTACCCGGTCCACGATCTCCGTGTCGTACAGGAGCACCACCAGCGCCGGATCGGCGCCCACGCGTGCCAGCCGGGCCAGGACCCGGTCGTACGAACCGCCGCCGCGCCCCAGGCGCATCCCGCGCGCGTCGACCGCCAGGCCCGGCAGCAGGACGGCGTCGGCGCCGGTCACGGCGTCCGGGCCGAGCCGCTCGCCGGCGGGTTCGAGGAGTTCCATACGGCCGCCGCCGTGCCGCACGCGCGCGAGGGAGGCCTCTCCCTCGTAGGCGCCCCAGTCGAGGTCGTTGTCGGGCAGCAGGACCGGGAGCAGGACGCGCACGCCCCGCTCGCGCAGCGCGTCCAGGAGCGCTAGGGTGCCGGGCTCGCTCCCCACGGAGACGTACGCCGCCACCGTGCGCGCGTGCGCCAGCTCGGGCAGACCGAGGGCCCGGTCCGCAAGGGCGCCCGTCGTTTTCCGGACGTCATCCGGCGTCAACCCGTTCCTCACCCGGAGGAGCTCTCGACGCAACATTCGCTTGGCAGAGTCCGGTTCGGATCCCAACCTGCTCACAGGTAGCTCCAGTATTGTTCGTAATCGGCTCATATGAGAGCGAATTAATCGGATCCACAGATTCCCCACAAAGGCACCCGATAGGGTTCGGGCCATGAGTGAGGCGAACCCCAGGATCAGCAAGGCTGTCATTCCCGCCGCGGGTCTGGGAACCCGGTTCCTGCCGGCCACCAAGGCGACTCCCAAGGAGATGCTGCCGGTCGTGGACAAGCCGGCGATCCAGTACGTGGTCGAGGAGGCCGCGTCGGCCGGGCTCGACGACGTCCTGATGATCACCGGCCGGAACAAGCGCCCCCTTGAGGACCACTTCGACCGCAACTACGAGCTGGAGTCCGCCCTCCAGAAGAAGGGCGACGCCCACCGGCTCGCCAAGGTCCAGGAGTCCAGCGACCTCGCGACCATGCACTACGTCCGCCAGGGCGACCCCAAGGGCCTCGGTCACGCCGTGCTGTGCGCCGCCCCGCACGTGGGCGACGAGCCCTTCGCGGTCCTCCTCGGCGACGACCTGATCGACCCCCGCGACCCGCTCCTGCAGCGCATGGTCGAGGTCCAGGAGCAGAACGGCGGCAGTGTCATCGCGCTCATGGAGGTCGCGCCGGAGCAGATCCACCTCTACGGGTGCGCGGCCGTCGAGGCCACCGAGGACGGTGACGTCGTCAAGGTGACGGGCATGGTCGAGAAGCCGGACCCGGCCGACGCCCCGTCGAACTACGCGATCATCGGCCGCTATGTCCTCGCCCCGCAGATCTTCGACGTCCTGCGCGAGACCGAGCCGGGCCGCGGCGGCGAGATCCAGCTCACCGACGCCCTCCAGCAGCTCGCCGCGGACGAGAAGGTCGGCGGCCCCGTGCACGGCGTCGTCTTCAAGGGCCGCCGCTATGACACCGGGGACCGTGGCGACTACTTGCGTGCCATTGTCAGACTCGCATGCGAACGTGAAGACCTGGGCCCGGACTTCCGGACCTGGCTTCGCAGTTACGTAGCCGAGGAGATGTAGCCACGTTGAGCACCGCCGCGACCCGCACCACCGGCTCGGGACACCTCTGGTCGGTGACCGAGCACCTGGAGGACATCCTCGCCACCGTCCGCCCCCTGGAACCCATCGAGCTGCAGCTCCTCGACGCCCAGGGCTGTGTCCTGGTCGAGGACGTCACGGTGCCGATCTCACTGCCGCCGTTCGACAACAGCTCGATGGACGGGTACGCGGTGCGGGTCGCGGACGTCGCGGGCGCCAGCGAGGAGTTCCCGGCCGTGCTCACGGTGATCGGGGACGTCGCGGCGGGCCAGGCCGAGCAGCCCCGGGTGGGCCCCGGGGAGGCCGCCCGCATCATGACCGGCGCCCCCCTGCCGCCCGGCGCGGAGGCCGTCGTCCCGGTGGAGTGGACCGACGGCGGCCTCGGCGAGGGACCCGCCTCGGGGATGCGCGCCCGCAGCGCGAGCCCCGAGGGCGCCACCGGCCAGGTCGCCGTGCACCGCGCCGCCGAGGCACGCGCGCACGTACGCGCGATGGGCAGCGACGTGAAGGCCGGTGAACGCGCCCTGGCCGCCGGGACCATCCTCGGCCCGCCGCAGATCGGCCTGCTCGCCGCCATCGGCCGCGCCTCGGTACGCGTACGCCCGCGCCCGCGCGTGGTCGTGCTCTCCACCGGCAGCGAACTGATCCCGCCGGGCGAGACCCCGGCCACCGGCCAGATCTACGACTCCAACAGCTTCGCCCTCACCGCCGCCGCCCGGGACGCGGGCGCGATCGCCTACCGCGTCGGCGCCGTCGCCGACGACGCCGAGACCCTCCGCTCCACCATCGAGGACCAACTCGTCCGCGCCGACCTGGTGGTCACCACCGGCGGGGTCAGCGTGGGCGCGTACGACGTCGTCAAGGAAGCCCTGGAGTCCGTCGGCGACGAGGACGAGGAAGGCGCCGGCATCGACTTCCGCAAGCTCGCCATGCAGCCCGGCAAACCCCAGGGCTTCGGCACCATCGGCCCCGACCACACCCCGCTGCTCGCCCTCCCCGGCAACCCGGTGTCGTCCTACGTCTCCTTCGAGGTCTTCGTCCGGCCCGCGATCCGCACCCTGATGGGCCTGCCCGACGTCCACCGGCCGACGGCCACGGCGACCCTCCAGGCACCCAAGGCCCTGACCTCGCCCGCGGGACGCCGGCAGTACCTGCGCGGGACGTACGCCGACGGCGAGGTCACCCCCGTCGGGGGCGCCGGATCGCACCTCGTGGCGGCCCTCGCGCACGCCGACGCGCTGATCGTGATCCCCGAGGACACCGAGTCGGTCGAGCCCGGTACGGAGGTCGAGGTCGTCCTGCTCGGCTGAACCCTTGAGGGTGGCGTACCGTGTCGCGCACAACACGCCGCGCGCCGCACCGCGACGGGCCCCGACCGGGAGCGTCACACCACCATGAGTACGCCGCAGGACCGACTGACCCACATCGACGAGGCGGGCGCCGCCCGCATGGTCGACGTCTCCGGGAAGGACGTGACCGCGCGCACCGCCCGCGCCAGCGGCCGGGTCCTGGTCTCATCCGAGGTGGTCGCACTGCTGCGCGGCGAGGGAGTGCCCAAGGGCGACGCCCTCGCCACCGCGCGCATCGCCGGGATCATGGGCGCCAAACGCACCCCCGACCTCATCCCCCTCTGCCATCCGCTCGCGGTGTCGGGCGTCAAGGTCGATCTGTCGGTCGCGGACGACGCCGTCGAGATCCTCGCCACCGTCAAGACCACCGACCGTACGGGCGTCGAGATGGAGGCCCTCACCGCCGTCTCCGTCGCCGCCCTCACCGTGATCGACATGGTGAAGGCGGTCGACAAGGGCGCGGTCATCACGGACGTACGGGTCGAGGAGAAGACGGGCGGCAAGTCGGGCGACTGGAGCCGGGCATGACCGCGCCCACCGGTGACACCCGCAGCGCGCCGTACCGCGCGCTGGTCGTAACCGCCTCCAACCGGGCCGCCGCCGGGGTCTACGAGGACCGAGGCGGGCCCCTGATCGCCGAGGGACTCCGGGCCTTCGGCTTCGCCGTCGACGGCCCCCAGGTCGTGCCCGACGGCGACCCGGTGGAGGCCGCGCTGCGGGCGGGCGTCGACGCCGGATACGACGTGATCGTGACGACCGGTGGCACCGGCATCTCGCCCACCGACCGCACCCCCGAGGCGACCCGCGCGGTCCTCGACCACGAGGTGCCCGGCATCCCCGAGGCGATCAGGGCGTACGGCCGGGACAAGGTGCCGACCGCGGCGCTCTCCCGGGGTCTCGCCGGAGTCGCGGGCCGGACGCTGATCGTGAACCTGCCGGGCTCGACGGGCGGTGTGAGGGACGGCTTGGCCGTACTGGAACCCCTGTTGACCCATGCCGTGGACCAGATCCGCGGCGGGGACCACCAGAGGCCGGCCCCCGGCGGCTCCCCGGCCGAGGAGGACCCCTCCAGACCCCGTGGGGGTGCGAGCTGAACAGCCCATCCTGGCCCGTGGCGCTGGTGGACGGCGAGGTCGTCCTCCGGCCCATAAAGATGCGTGACCAGCGGGCCTGGCGCGAGGTCAACCGGCGCAACCGGGACTGGCTGCGGCCCTGGGAGGCGACCATCCCGCCGCCCACGCCCAGCGGACCGATCGCGCACCGGCCGACGTACCGTCAGATGGTCCGCCATCTGCGGGCGGAGGCGAACGCGGGCCGGATGCTGCCGTTCGTGATCGAGTACCAGGGGCGGCTGGTCGGGCAGTTGACGGTCGCCGGGATCACCTGGGGCTCCATGTGCTCCGGCCATGTCGGCTACTGGGTCGACGAGTCGGTCGCCGGGCGGGGTGTGATGCCCACGGCCGTCGCGCTCGTCGTGGACCACTGCTTCCGGACCGTCGGGCTGCACCGCATCGAGGTCTGTATTCGCCCCGAGAATCGGCCCAGCCGACGGGTCGTGGAGAAACTCGGATTCCGCGAGGAAGGCCTTCGTCCACGATATCTTCACATCGACGGCGCCTGGCGTGACCATCTCGTCTTCGCGCTCACCGCGGAAGAGGTCCCCGAGGGCCTCCTCGGCCGCTGGCGGCGGGAACGGGCGCGGAACGCGGGCTCTGACGTGGGCAAGCCCGGACAACCCCAATAAATGAAATGCGTGTTCGAATAGCGTGTCGGAACGGCGATCGGGTTGAGCGAGTTGCGACGTTCTCGGCACGTTAATTTCGCGCTCTCGATGGCCTGCTGATCGGATCGGTCACAAAAAAAGCTCGAAATATCAGCCAGATCGTGCGACACACCGGCTCAATTGGCGGATGGCCTCACGCAAACCCCTCTACCGTGTGAGGCGTGAGCAGCAGCGGCCTCATCTACGCAGTCATCGTCGGGGCCTGGGCCGCCTACTTGGTGCCGATGTGGCTCCGTAGGCAGGACGAGCTGAACGAAGCCCGTCCGACGGAACGCTTCAGCACCGCCATCCGGCTGCTTTCCGGCCGGGCGGGGATGGAGCGCCGATACGCCAAGGACCTGCGGGCGCGCTCCACCGAAGAGGGGGAGCCCAGCGCCGAACCGGACGGCGTCACCGACTCGGTGGACGTCCGGGCCTTCGCCATGCCCCCGCTCCGGGAACACACCAGGGCACAACTGCCGGTGGAACGGAGCGAGTCACCGCAACAGGCCCAGCAGCAGCCCCCGCAGCCGGGGAAACCGGCCGCGCAGGCGAAGCCGGTGCCCCAGCAGGGTGGTGCGCCGGCGGGCAAGCAGACGGGTGCCCCCTCGGCCAAGCAGGCGGCGGCCCATGTGCCCGCTCCCGCTCGCGGGCGGCGTCCGGGCAAGCAGACGACGGGCGCACGCCGGGGCAGCTCGGCGGAGGCCACGGCGCGGGCCCAGCGCTCGAAGGTGCTCGCGCGCCGACGGCGTACGACGGTGATGCTCTTCCTCGCCTTCACGCTCGGCGCGGTCGTCGCGGCGGTCGGCGGACTCGCCTTCCTGTGGGCGCCGGCCGTACCGGCGGTGCTGCTGAGCACCTACATCGCGCATCTGCGCCGCCAGGAGCTGAAGCGGTTCGCGTACACGATGGACCGCCGGCAGGCCGAGGTGGCGGCGCAGCGACTGCGGGAGCGGCAGCCCCAGCGGCGGCGCCCCGCGCCGGACCCGGTGGACACCGACGAGCCGGAGGACGGACCCGAGAACGAGGAGTCCCGGGCCGAACTGACCGCGCTCGCCGCCGACCGCCGTGCCCTCGTCGAGCAGACCGACCACGCCGAGTGGGTCGACCAGCAGCGCGAGCGTCAGCGGCGGCCCGGCCAGGGCGACAGCTGGGACCCGGTCCCGGTGCCGCTCCCGACGTACGTCACCGCGCCCGTCGCGCCCCGGGCCACGTCCGGGGTCGACCTCGGCGCCCCGGACGCGTGGAGCTCCGCGCGCTCCAGCGCGGCCGACCCCCACGGCTCGTCGGGTGCCTCCTCGAACTCCGCGCCCGCCTCCGGGCGCGAGCCGGAGGACGACCGCGACGGCGAGGCCTGCGCGGACGACGCCGGCGCCGGTGACGCGGACGACGGCGGCCGTTCCGACGCCCGCCGGGCCGCGTCCGCGCGCCGCTCCCGCGAGCGGGGGCGCACACCGCTCTTCGACCAGTACGAGGACGGCGACCGCCCGCGCGCGGCCAACGAGTGACCCACGCACCCCGGATCCGCCCCTCCGCTGACCAGCCACGAGCCGGCCGCGGACCGCTCGGCGGCCCCTCGGATACGGATTTCCGAGCACCGCGATCGGGATGCTAGAGTTTCACTCGTTGCAAGGGCCTGTGGCGCAGTCTGGTAGCGCACCTCGTTCGCATCGAGGGGGTCTGGGGTTCAAATCCCCACAGGTCCACGCAGCTCAGAGCCCCCAGTGGTGATCACCACTGGGGGCTCTGACGTGTTGTCAGGACGATGTCCTGTCAGGACGGGATCCCGGCGCTCGGCGCCGGTTCCGTGATCGCGTCGAAGTACGGCCAGCCGTCCACCTCGACCGTCTGGGCGGACGGGTGGAGGTCGAGGGTGGGGGCGGCGGCGTCCAGGAGGCGGCGGACCGTGCCGGGCTCGTGGAGGTTGAGGTAGGCGTGGTCGGACCGGCGGACCAGGGCGCCGGAGTCGAAGTAGCAGTTCGAGACGACGCGGTCCTCGGACGGGCCGAAGAGCAGGACCAGGCGGCGGCGCCGGGGGCCCTTCGGGTAGAGGGACAGCTTGAGATGGCAGCGGTCGCGGGCCACGCGCTGGGGGTCCCTCTCGCCCGCGCGAAGTCGCGAGTGGGGGAGTTGGCGGACGGTCCAGTGCCAGGTGGTGTCGCCCACGACGAGGCGGCGCAGACGGTTGTTCTTCGTCACCGGGCCACCGTAGGCGGCCAACGCCGTTAAGAGCACGGGGATTTACGCCCGGCACCGGGGCGCGGTCAGAGCGCCTTCGCGAAGCACAGGCTCAGGTCGTGGAAGCGGTAGTAGCCGAACTTGGCGCAGGGCTCATAGCCGCTGGAGGTGTAGAGGGCCACGGCCTCGGGCTGCTTGGCGCCGGTTTCGAGGACCATACGGGTACGGCCGACCGCGCGGGCGTCGGACTCCAGTTCGGCGAGTATGCGGCGGGCCAGGCCCAGGCCGCGGGCCTCGGGGGTGACGTACATCCGCTTGATCTCGGCGTCCCCGTCCTGGTACTCCTCGTCGTTGGCGTCCTGTGTGCGCCAGCCGCCCGTGGCGAGGGCCCTGCCGTACTCGTCGTAGGCGATCAGATACAGCCCCGCCGGCGGTACGAAGTGCGCCGGGTCCATGTGCGTGGCGTCGCCGCCGTCGCCGTAGCGGACGTCGTACTCGGCCTGGACCTCGCCGTCCAGCTTGACGGCGTCGGGGTGGTCGAAGGGCACACGGCGGATAATCATGTCGTGCATCGTACATCTATGCACAAGATGTCCTCCATGGTGATCCGGGTATCGTGCCCGGGTGCTGACTGTGACCTCTGTGAATGTGAACGGGCTGCGGGCCGCCGCGAAGAAGGGCTTCGTGGAGTGGCTCGCCGGGACCTCGGCGGACGTGGTGTGCCTCCAGGAGGTGCGGGCCGAGCCGGAGCAGCTCCCCGAGGGGGTGCGGCAGCCCGAGGGCTGGCACGTCGTGCACGCCCCGGCCGCCGCCAAGGGGCGCGCGGGAGTGTCGCTCTACACCCGCCGCGAGCCCGACCGGGTCCGGATCGGGTTCGGGTCGGCCGAGTTCGACGGGAGCGGGCGGTACGTCGAGGCCGACCTGCCCGGCATCACCGTGGCCAGCCTCTACCTCCCCTCCGGTGAGGTCGGGACCGAACGGCAGGACGAGAAGCTCCGGTTCATGGGCGAGTTCCTCACCTATCTGAAGGGGCTCCGCGAGCGGGCCGCCGCAGACGGGCGCGAGGTCGTGGTCTGCGGCGACTGGAACATCGCCCATCAGCAGGCCGACCTCAAGAACTGGCGGGCGAACCAGAAGAACTCCGGGTTCCTGCCGGAGGAGCGGGAGTGGCTGGGGCGGGTCTTCGACGAGGCCGACGGGGGCTATGTCGACGTCGTGCGGGCGCTGCATCCCGATGTCGAGGGGCCGTACTCGTGGTGGTCGTACCGGGGGCGGGCCTTCGAGCGGGATACGGGTTGGAGGATCGACCTTGCCGTTGCGACCCCGGGGCTTGCGAGCAAGGCAGTGAAGGCGTTCGTGGAGCGGGCCGCGAGCCATGACGAGCGGTGGTCGGACCATGCTCCAGTGACGGTCGTCTTCGGCATGTGACACGGAGCGTGGGGGCGAGCCGGCATGGGCACGCCCCCACACGCGTCGCAGGGTGGATCAGGGACGCGTCCTGACCGTGAAGGTCAAGCGGGAGGTGTCAGGTCCGGCCAGCCGCTCGGGCCCGCCGCCCGACCGTCCCTTGGCGACGGTGACGCGAACTGCGTCGCTCAGGAGTCGCTCGCGTGTCACCTCGCCGTCCACGGCGAACGCCTCGTGATAGCGGCTGACGGTGTACTCATCGAGCCAGCTGGCACGCATGGCTGCGGGCGCGGGACACGTCGTGCCGCGAGCACTGGCGCGGCAGACGTAGTCGCCGTAGTCGTAGGCCTTCCGTGTGGCGAAGTACATGCGGCCACCACACCCGGCACAGTGTGCGACCCCGATGAGCAGCGACGTCTCCCGACGTTTGGCGCGAGTACCGTTCGAGCGGGCGTTGAGGACATCCTGGAGGGCCAGGAACTCCTCTTCGGTGAGCACCGGAGGGCCGATCAGCACGGGTGCGCCGTTGGTGTCACGGACCGTCTGGCCCTGGTGCACCCGGTGGCCCATCAGTGCCGGGGTGCGGAGGATTTTGCACAGACTGCCGACTGTCCAGCGGAATCGGTCGAAGTCGCGTCCGTGACGTCGCCCACCCGTAGGGCGTCCCTGAAGTTGGGCGTGACGGTCGCGTGGCACCAGAACGCCCGCAGTTTCGAGTTTGTGGGCGATAGCCACCAGGGACAGTCCTGAGTGGACGTCGTCCACGATCGCGCGCACGACGGGGATGGTCTCCGGGTCGGGAGCCAGACACCACCCGACGCCCGACGGATGGGGCGCCTTCCGGTACCCGAACGGCACAAGGCCGCCGCCGTATCGGCCCTTTGCGCGCAGCGCTTCGTGAGCGCCGGTGAGTCGGGCGGAAAGAGCGCGAGCCTCCTGCTCTGCGGCGTAGGCCAGGTTCATGCAGTGGCGAATGGCGTCGCCGTCTGCCTGTGGCGTCACCGCGAGGGGCTGACGCTCTTCAGGCATTCCGAAGACGAGAGTGGTCGCATGTCGCTGACCCCATTCGATCAACTCTGACATGTGGGCGACGGAGCGCACCGCGCGGTCCACGTGCGACCACACGATGACTTCGTATTCGTCCGGGCGTCGCAGCCAAGACGACAGCGCAGGCCGCTCGAACGGGGACATCTTGCGCGCGGAGACGCCGAGGTCAGTGGCTTCGGCGATCAAGGTGCAGCCCAGTTGCTCGGCGCGTAGTTGGATGCAGGCGCGCTGCCTGTCCGGCGAGGTGGTCACTCTAGTCAGGTTGCTGAGACGCACGGCTCCAAGAGCTCGTGGGTGTTCGGTGGGGCTAGGCTTGGGCATGTCGGCGCTCCGTGAAGTGTCGGCCACACCCCGGGACTGGTCGCACAGTCGCCGGGGCCTTTTCGATCTCACTCTCGGATGCCGAACTCGTATCCTTGTGCGGTTAGGGAAAAATACCCCCGATGAGGTGAATATGCCTACAAGCTGATGTCTTGGAAGGTGGGCGGACTCATGGCCCGCAGCCTCCTACGGCTGCTTCCGCAGCCGCCGGTCCAGCGCCAGGGAGAGTTCCGCCTCCGCCACGCTCTTCGCCAGGGGCCGTAGGCGGGCGAGGTCTTCGGGGGTGCGGCCGGGCTGGGTGAGGATGAGGTCGGTGAAGAGGGTGGCGAGGGCTTCCGCGTGTTCGCGGACGCGGCGGCCGGCGGTGAGGACGTCGTTGAGGGGGACGCCCTCGCGGACCAGCGCGGCCGAGACCTCCAGCAGACGGCGGCTGATGTGGACGATCTCGCCGCCGTCGGTGGCGAGATAGCCGAGTTCGAGGGCGGCCGCGAGGTTCTCCGAGGTCGCCTGGTCGCCGAAGTGGTCGGCCAGTTCCTCGGGGGAGAGGCGGACCGGGACCTCCTCGGTGGGGGCGCCCAGGCCGAGCAGTTCGCCCACGTCGCGGCCCTCGTCGAAGGCCTCGGCCAGCTCGGCTATGCCGCTGAGCGTGTGGCCGCGCTCCAGCAGTGCCGAGATCGTGCGCAGCCGGGCCAGATGGGTGTCGTCGTACCAGGCGATACGGCCCTCGCGGCGGGGCGGCGGGATCAGTTTGCGCTCCCGGTAGAAGCGCAGGGTGCGTACGGTGATGCCGGCCTTCCCGGCCAGCTCCTCCATGCGGTACTCGTGTCGCTCGCCGTCTTCTGCCACCCGCGCAGCCTATGTCGTACCGCTGGTAACTCCAGAGTGCCCGACCCCTACCCATCGGTACGGTCCTGCCCTACGCTCCCACTGCGCCAGTGATTACTGGCGTGGACATGGGGTGCGAACGCGGTGTGCGCACGCGATGAGGCGTGGAGGTACCGGATGGGCGAGCACAAGGGCGGGAACGGGCCGCATGTGCGGGTGGCGGTGGTCGGATCCGGGTTCGGCGGGCTGGGCGCGGCCGTGCGGCTGCGGCGTGAGGGGATCACCGACTTCGTCGTCCTGGAGCGGGCGGGGTCGGTCGGCGGCACCTGGCGGGACAACGACTATCCCGGGTGCGCCTGTGACGTGCCGTCCCATCTGTACTCGTTCTCGTTCGCGCCGAACCACGCGTGGCCGCGCGCCTTCTCCGGGCAGGAGCACATCCGGGCCTATCTGGAGCATGTGGCGGACGTGTTCGGGCTGCGGCCCCATATCCGCTTCGACTCCGAGGTGACGAGGATGGCCTGGGACGCGGAGCGCCTGTGCTGGGACATCGAGACCAGCAGCGGTCCGCTCTCCGCCGACCTCGTCGTCTCCGCCACCGGCCCGCTCTCCGACCCGAAGGTCCCGACCCCGGCCGAGCTGCCGGGGCTCGACTCCTTCCCGGGCAAGGTCTTCCACTCCGCCCGCTGGGACCACGGCTACGACCTGCGCGGCAAGCGGGTCGCGATGATCGGTACGGGGGCCTCGGCGGCCCAGATCGTGCCGGCGATCCAGCCCGAGGTCGGGCGGCTCACCCTCTTCCAGCGGACGCCGCCCTGGGTGCTGCCGCGCGTCGACCGGGGCATCAGCGGGGCCGAGCGGTGGCTGCACAAGCAGCTGCCGTTCACCGCGCAGGCCCGGCGCGGACTGCTGTGGGGCGTGCGGGAGTTGCAGGTCCAGGCCTTCACCAAGCGGCCCGACCAGCTCGGTCTGGTGGAGCGGTTGGCGAAGCGGCACATGGCCCGGGCCGTCAAGGACCCGGAGCTGCGCGCCCGGCTCACCCCCGACTACCGCATCGGCTGCAAGCGCATCCTGCTGTCCAACACCTACTATCCGGCGCTCACCCGGCCGAACGTCGACGTGATCGCCTCCGGGCTGGCCAAGGTCGACGGCTCCATGCTCGTCGCCGCAGACGGGTCCACCGCCGAGGTCGACGCGATCGTCTTCGGCACCGGGTTCCATGTCACCGACATGCCCATCGCCGACCGGGTCGTGGGTGCCGAGGGGCGGACGCTCGCGGAGGCCTGGGCGGACGGAGGGATGCGGTCGCTGCGCGGGGCCTCGGCCGCCGGGTTCCCGAACTGGATGACGATCATCGGGCCCAACACGGGCCTCGGGAACTCCAGCATGATCCTGATGATCGAGTCCCAGCTGAACTACATGGTGGACTTCGTACGGCAGTTGGACGTCCTGGGCGGCCGGGTCGCCCTCGACGCCCGGCCCGCCGCCGTGGCGGCGTGGAACGAGCGGGTTCAGCGGCGGATGGAGCGCACGGTCTGGAGCACCGGCGGCTGCACCAGCTGGTACCTCGACGCCAACGGGCGCAACACGACCGTCTGGCCGGGGACGACGAGCGAGTTCCGGAGCGCGACCCGGCGGGTCGAGCTCAGTGAGTACGTGGTGGTGAGAGCCGCCGCGCCGGGTACGAAGACCATCGGCGGGGCGACGGACACGGAGAAGGTGGAGGCCGGAGCGTGACCCGACTGACCCATGTGAAGCACGGGCCCTACGCGCCGCCCGTCGCCGTACGGGAGTTGGCGGCCGTGTCCGCCGACGGGGCGCGGTTGCACGTCGAGGTGCACGGGCCCGAGGGGGCCCCGGTGGTGGTGCTCGTGCACGGCTGGACCTGCTCGACCGCGTACTGGGCGGCACAGGTCCGGGATCTCGCCGTCGACCACCGGGTCGTCGTCTACGACCAGCGCGGCCACGGTCGCAGCCCCGCCTCCGCCGTGTGCACCGCGGACGCCCTCGCCGACGATCTGGAGGCGGTGCTCGCGGCGACGCTCGCGCCGGGCGAGAAGGCGGTGCTGGCCGGGCACTCCATGGGCGGGATGACGCTGCTGGCGGCCGCCGGACGGCCCGGGTTCCGGGAGCACACGGCGGCGGTCCTGCTGTGCAGCACGGGCAGTTCTCGGCTGGTCGCCGAGTCGCTGGTCGTGCCGATGCGGCCGGGGCGCCTGCGGACCTGGCTCACCCGGAAGGTCCTCGGCTCACGGGCGCCGCTCGGGCCCGTCACACCGGTCGCCCGGCGGATCCTCAAGTACGCGACCATGGGCCCCGGTTCGTCGCCGGCGATGGTCGAGGCGTGCGCGCGGATCGTGCACGCCTGCCCGGCCAGGGTGCGTCACGCCTGGTCGCACGTCCTCGACTCGCTCGATCTCGACCACGGCGTACGGGAGTTGACGGTGCCCGCGTATGTCGTCGTGGGGACGGCCGACCGGATGACCCCGCCCGTGCACGCGCGGGCGCTGGCCGCCGCGCTGCCCGACTGCGTGGGCGTGAGCGAGCTGACCGGGGTCGGACACATGGCGCCGGTCGAGGCGCCGGAAGCGGTCACCGCCCGGATACGCGGGCTCGTGACGGCACATGTACGAGTGGAGCGGGACGAGTTGGAGGAGGCGGGCGCATGAGCAGCACCCTGGAGGGGCGGGTCGCGGTCGTGACCGGGGCAGCGCGGGGCGTCGGGGAACTCCTCGCGCGCAAGCTCTCGGTGCGGGGGGTGAAGGTCGCGCTCGTGGGTCTCGAACCGGACGAGCTGAAGCGGGTGTCGGACCGGCTGTACGGGGACTGTGCGTACTGGCACGCCGATGTCACCGACCAGGAGGCCATGACGCGGGTCGCCGGGGAGGTCAAGGAGCGGTTCGGGCGGGTCGACATCGTCGTCGCCAACGCGGGCGTCGCGAACAGCGGGCCGTTCGTGGACTCCGACCCGGAGTCCTGGCGGCGGGTCATCGAGGTCAACCTCGTCGGATCGGCCGTCACCGGGCGGGCGTTCCTGCCCGCGCTGATCGAGAGCCGGGGGTATCTGCTCCAGATCGCCTCCCTCGCCGCGATCACCCCGGCGCCGATGATGACGGCGTACTGCGCGTCCAAGTCGGGCGTCGAGGCGTACGCGCACTGTCTGCGGGCCGAGGTCGCGCATCAGGGGGTGGGGGTCGGGGTCGGGTATCTGTCCTGGACCGACACGGACATGGTGCGTGGCGCCGACAAGGACGAGGCGCTGCGGGAGTTGCGGGAGCGGCTGCCGTGGCCGGCCGGGAAGACGTATCCGCTGGGGCCGGCCGTGGACCGGCTCGTCGCCGGGATCGAGCGGCGGTCGAGTCATGTGTACGGGCAGTGGTGGCTGCGGGGGATGCAGGGGGTGCGCGGGTATCTCCCCGGGCTCATAGGCACGTTCGCGCCGCGCGAGGTGCGGCGGATGGAGCCTCGGTTGCGTGGGGTGGCCAAGGGGCTGGTGGGGGCCGGTGGGGCGGCGGACGAGCGGACGCGGGGGGTGGGGGCGTCGGGGGGCTGATCGGTCGGCGTTGACCGAGCGTTACTGATCGAAATGCGTGGGATGTTCGCCCGTGTTTGTCTGGTCGAGGCCCGATCCCCTCACCCACAACGGGAGTGAATCCACATGGGCATGAAGGACCAGTTCCAGGACAAGGCGGGGGCGCCGCAGCGGGCTCAGCGGGAGCGTGAGCCTCAGCGGGAGCGTGAGCCTCAGCGGTCCCAGCCGGGGCAGCCGCAGCGGCCTGAGCATGGGCAGCGGCCTGAGCGTGGGCAGCGGCCTGAGCATGGGCAGCGGTCTGAGCATGGGCAGCCGGAGCGGGGGGTTCGGCGGCGGGACGAGGAGTCCGAGCGGTTGATGCGGGACGAGGATGATCGGTTCCGGCAGGAGTACGAGGCGTAGCTTTCGGGCTTGGCTTCGGTCGATTGGTGCGTGGGGTGCCCTCCTTTGTGGAGGGTGCCCTGCGTTTGTGTTTGGGGTTCGGTGGGTGGGGTGTGTTGTCGGGTGCGGGTTCGGTGGGGGCTGGTCGCGCAGTTCCCCGCGCCCCTCAAAAAGCAGGGGCTGCGCCCCGTGCTTTTTGCCGTCCGGCGTCCGGCGTCCGGCGTCCGGCGTCGTCGCTCGTCGCCTGCTGCCCGTCGCCAGCCGTCCGCCGTTTGCTGCCTGCTGCCTGCTGCCTGCTGCCTGCTGCCTGCTGCCTGCTGCCTGCTGCCCGCCGCCCGCCGTCTGCCGACGGCCCACGCCCGTCGCCCGTCGCCCGGCGGTCCACGCCTGTCGCCCGGCGGCCCACGGCCCGCGCCCGACGGTCCACGCCCGTCGCCCGGCGGCCCACGCCCGTCGCTCGACGGTCCACGCCCGTCGCCCGGCGGCCCACGCCCGTCGCTCGACGGTCCAC
>NZ_JBEOYO010000032.1:0-103416 GCF_040297125.1 Streptomyces sp. NPDC001868
GCCCTTTTCAGGGGCGCGGGGAACTGCGCGAGAACCCCCACCGAACCCGCACCGACCCACCCACCCCTCCCCACCCAGGGGGTCGAAGGGGCGCAGCCCCTGGGGATGGGACGGGTAGGGGCGGCGGGGGCGAAACCCTCTTGAGCCGGCCCGGACGTAATGACTACGGTCACCCCATGCCCCTTACGTTCCACCTGGACCCACCCCTCACCCCCGCCCTCCACGACGGCATCCTCACTCTCTGGTCAACCGTCTCCAACACCGGCGGAGCCGTAGGCTTCGTCCCCCCGGTAACCCCGGAAGACATCCGCCCAGAACTCCTGAGGCACCTGACCGCCATGGCAGAAGGCAGACACCGCCTCCTCCTCGGCCTCGACGACCACGGCACCCCCATCGCCACCGCCTTCTTCGCCTTCAACACCCACCGCCTGATGACCCACTGGGTGTGGCTGTACACGGTGATGGTCCACCCGGCGCACCAGGGCGAGGGCCACGGCCGAGCCCTCATGACCGCGGCCGAATCCGCCGCCCGCGACTTCGACGGCATAGACGCCATCCGCCTCACCTGCCGAGGCGGCCTCGGCCTGGAGGACTTCTACGCCTCCTGCGGCTACAAGGAGGTCGGCAGGGTCCCCGGCGCCATCCGCGTCGCCCCGGACGACCACCGCGACGACATCACGATGCTCCTGCCCCTGACCTGAGACCGGGCCGTGCCGCCCCGCACCCCCGTGCAAGATCGCACGCCGACCGTGCTTCACTGGACGATGCCCTTCGGCAACGTTCGGAACGGAAACGGAAGAGTGGATTGAGATGCTCCGCTACACACTGATGCGCCTCGGTATCTTCGTGGGCTGCTTCGTGGTCGTCTGGGCCCTCGTCTACTCCGGCATCGCCCCGCGTGGCCTCGGCGCCTCCAACGGCATGTGGATCGTCCTCCTCTCCCTGCTGATCTCCGCGCCGATCAGCTTCGTCGCCCTCCGCAAGGAGCGCGACCGGGCCTCCGTCCAGATCGCCCCCCGCCTCGACCGCTCCATCGGCCGCGTCAAGTCCAACCTCGCGGCCAACCGCAGCCAGGAGGACGAGGTCGACGACGAGGCCCGGACGCCGGCCCCGGAGCCGGCCGAGGCGGCGCGGGCGGACGAAGACGTGAAGCCGGCCGAAGCCGCCAAGACCGCCCAGCCGACGTCCGGCAAGGCTTCGTAGCCCTGTACGCAGGCCCGTTCGCGGGTTCGCAGAAACGATCACCTGCCCGACGCCCAGGTCCGTACCCGCCGTCGGAACCGTACGCTTGCCCGCATGGGTGCTGTGAAGAGCAAACGGATGCCCCGTGCGGTACGGGAACAGCAGATGCTGGACGCGGCGGTGCGGACGTTCGGGCAGCGTGGTTACCGGGCCGCGTCGATGGACGAGATCGCCGAACTGGCGGGCGTGTCCAAGCCGTTGGTGTACCTGTACCTGAATTCCAAGGAAGACCTCTTCACGGCCTGCATCCGCCGCGAGGCCAAGGCGCTCACCACCGCCGTACGCGCGGGCGTGAACCCCGGGCTGCCCGCCGACCGTCAACTCTGGGAGGGGCTCGGGGCGTTCTTCACGCACACCGCGCGGAATCCGGACGCCTGGGCCGTGCTGCATCTCCAGGCCCGTACGCACGGTGAGCCGTTCGCGGCCGAGGTGGCGGCGATGCGGGAGGAGATGGTGGCGTTCGTGACCGGGCTGATCCTGGTGGCCGCGCGGGAGGCCCGCCGTGACCCGTCGTTGCCCGAGCGGGAGGTCGCCGGGCTCGCCGAGGGGCTCGTGGGCGCCGCCGAGGCCCTTGCCGCCTGGGCCAACGCCACGCCCGGCGTCAGCGCGCGCCAGGCCGCGACGACGCTGATGAACTTCGCCTGGGCGGGGCTGGGCGACCTCATGGAGGGCCGCGCGTGGGTGCCGCCGAGCGCGGTCGAGCTCGGAGGGTGACTGTGCATCGGCGACTGCGGCTCCGGTGGGCCTTCTCGCGCAGTTCCCCGCGCCCCTGAAAAAGCGAAGCAGGCGCTTTTCAGGCCCGCAAGGGCTTGAACCTTCAGGGGCGCGGGGAACTGCGCGACCAGCCCTCACCGGACCCGCACCCGACAACGAACCGCGCCCGACAACGAACCCCTACGCCGCCCCCCACTTCCGCAAGGTTGGCGCCACCCTCTGTCGTCCCACCCGGTACAACGACTTCGCCCCACTGCGCGCCACCCGCCGAACCACCGCCTTGACGCGACTCGGGTCACCCCCGCCGAGCGCCGTGGGCAAGGGGCGCCCCTTCTCGTCCAGGCCATGGCGGTGGAGGAGGTCACCGAGATAGAGGCTCGCGCGCTGGGGCGTGTAGTACGGCCGCAGCGGCGGCAACACCGCACCCCCGCCCCGCAGCGCGCGCACGCGGTCGCGGGCCGCCGCGTATGGGTCGGACTTGCCGATGCCCTGCGCCGCGGACCAGGCGGGGTCCGGCTGCGGCAGCGCCCCCGCGTCGATGTCGTCCCACGAGGCCAGGCACCCGGAGTGCAGGAAGTAGTGGTTGCCGTGCGCCTCACGGACCCCGAAGTCGGTGAGGATCGCGGTGGGGATGCCCCGGTGCATCGACTCCAGCGCGGCCGTGAGTGTGCTCAGGGGATGAGCGGGTACACGCGGCCCTTCACATGGACCCGTCCGCCGCCCGGGCCGACCGGGCCGCCCGGGACATCCCCGTCGCTCCGCAGTTCGAAGCCACCCCACGCCTGTCCGTCCGCCGCGTACGTCACCGTGCCCGGCAGCGGTACCGGTGCCCGGAACTCCGCGCGGACGAGGGTCGCCGGGGGTGTGCCGTGCTCGGCGAGGCAACGGGCCACGGTCCACATGCCGTGGGCGATGGGCCGGGGAAACCCGAAGAGGCGGGCGCCGAGCGGATGCAGATGGATCGGATTGCGGTCCCCGGACACCGCCCCGTACCGCCGCCCGACATCCCCGGCCAGCCGCCACTCGGCGACGACGGGCAACGACGCCCGCCCCTCCCGCACCCGCTCCCGCTCCTCCCGGATCCGCTCCCGTTTCTGTTCCTCCCGGATCCGCTCCCGCTCCTCCCGCGTGTCCTCGCTCCGCCGGTGCCGGGCGAGATACGTGCTCCGCGACTCCCACGCGACCCCGATCCCGCCCTCGCCCGCGCCTCCGCCGGCACCCTTTCCCCCGCTCCCGCCCTCACTCCCGTCCCGCACCTCGGTCACCACCGTCGCCTCCGTGCCCCGCCGATGGGGCGCCAACCCCTCGACGTACACGGTGATCTCGTACTCCCCGGTGGCGGGCAGCCGTCGGCGCCGCGTGATCTCGATCGAGGTGTGGACGAGTCCGAGGAGGGGCAGCGGGAAGTCCCGGCCGGACATGATCCGCATGGCGAGCGGAAACCCGAGGACGTGCGGATACGTCAGCGGAACGGCGTCCTCCCCGGTGGGGAACCCGCAGACCCGCTCGTACGCGGCGAGCCGGGCCAGGTCGATCCGGACGCCGGGGAGGACGAGACGGGGGAAGCGCGTGGGAGACGTGGGCCGGATGTCCGCGCCCACGCCCATGCCCATGCGCGCGCCCGCGCCCGCGCTCATTCCCGTGCCCGCGCCCGCCTCGGTGTCCGCGCCCGTCCCTGCCCCCATCCCCGCTTCCGCCCCCGGGCCGTACCGGGCCGCCGCGCGGGGAAGTCTGAGGCTCTTGCAGGGGGAGAGGAGCGCGCCCCGGGCGAGGAGGGGGCTGAGGGCGGGCGTGCCGGTGAGGGTGTGGGTGTGCGTCGGAAGCATCGGACGGTCTCCCCCTTGCTCGCGCCGGGCCGGGCTCCGCTCCCCGCGCAGGACTCCGCTTACTTACTCAAAAGTCAGGTTACCCAAGGTAAGAAGCGGCCAGGTCAGCCGTGGCGCCCAGGAAATGAATGACCCTCAGGTAACTTGGGGCGCCCTTGACCTGCGGGTGAGCCGCGCGCGGGCGACCGGCGACACTGCACATCCCCGGCCCGGTTCCGTCTCCGAACCATTGCCACATTCACACCGACCTGACACAAGCGCCCCGTACGATCCGGGCACACCGAACGCGCAGGAGCCGCCCGTGTCCAGCCTCGAACACACCGAACCCGCCCTGGTGGAACCCGAGTTGAAGCGGCTGGACGGCATCGTGCGAGAGGCGTACGTCCCCGCCCTCGCCGCGCCCGTGGCCTACGGCTCGCTCGCGGACATCCCGTTCGACAACGCCACCCACGAACCCGGCGCGGTCGTCCTCAGCCGTAAGCACACCGGTGCCGACGGGGAGGGCGGTGCGGACGGGGGCGGCCGGTGGCGGGACGTCACGGCGGCCGAGTTCGCCGCCGAGGTACTCGCGCTGGCGAAGGGGCTGATCGCCGAGGGGCTGATGCCGGGCGACCGTATCGCGATCATGGCGCGGACGACGTACGAGTGGACGCTCCTGGACTTCGCGGCCTGGGCGGCGGGCCTGGTGACGGTCCCCGTCTACCCGACCTCCTCCGTCTTCCAGACCCGCTGGATCCTCCAGGACTCCGGCGCGGTGGCCCTCGCCGTGGAGACGGCAGGCCAGGCCGCCGCCCTCGGCCCCGAGCTGGACCGTATCCCCGACCTGCGCCATATGTGGGTCTTCGAGAAGGGCCATCTGGACCGGCTGGCCGAGCGGGGCCGGGACGTGTCGGACCAGGAAGTGGCCGTACGCCGTGGGGTGTTGGGCCCCGACACCCTCGCCACCCTCATCTACACCTCGGGCACGACCGGCCGCCCCAAGGGCTGCGCCCTCACCCACGGCAACTTCTGCGCCGAGGTCGACAACGCCATCGACCTCCTCTACCCCATCTTCCGCGCGAGGACGGAGGAGGAGGCCTCCACCCTCCTCTTCCTCCCGCTCGCCCATGTCTTCGGACGCATGGTGGCGATCGCCTGTATGCGGGCGCGGATCCGCGTCGGCCACTCGCCGAGCTTCCGCACGGAGGACCTCCTCGCCGACCTGAAGTCCTTCCGCCCGACGTTCCTGCTGCTGATCCCCTACGTCCTGGAGAAGGTCTTCAACACGGCCCGCGCCGCCGCCGAACGCATGGGCCGCGCGTCCTCGTACGACAGGGCCTCCGCCGTCGCCCGCCGCTACGGCGAGGCGCTGGAGGCGGAGCAGCACGGCACCGGACCGGGTCCCTCCGCCTTCCTCAAGGCGGCCCGCAGCTTCTACGACCCCCTGGTCTACCGCCGTATCCGCAAGGCGCTGGGCGGCCGGGTCCGTTACGTCATCTGCGGAGGCAGCCCCCTCGGCCGCCGGCTGGCCGCCTTCTACGCGGGCGCGGGCATCGACGTCTTCGAGGGCTACGGCATGACGGAGACGACGGCCGCCGTGACCGTCACCCCGCCCAACCGCCCCCGCCTGGGCACGGTCGGCCGGCCCCTGCCCGGCACCCGGGTCCGTATCGCCGCCGACGGCGAGATCCTGCTCCACGGCGGCCAGATCTTCCGCGGCTACTGGGACCCCCAGGCCGGCGGAGTCGTCCCGGCGGGCCCCGACGGCTGGTTCGCGACCGGTGACATCGGCCGGCTCGACGACGAGGGCTACCTCACGATCACCGGCCGCAAGAAGGAGATCCTCGTCACCGACAGCGGCAAGAACGTGGCCCCTGCCCCGCTGGAGAACTGGCTCCGCTCCCACCCGCTGATCGCCCACGCCATGGTCATCGGCGACCGCCGTCCGTATGTCACCGCCCTGCTGACCCTGGACCCCGAAGGCATCACCCACTGGGCCCTGATGAACGCCAAGCAGGACGTCCCCCTCGACCACCTCGCCACGGACCCGGATCTGCGGGCCGTCCTGCAACGCGCCGTGGACGAGGCCAACCGCCTCGTCTCCCGCCCCGAGTCCATCCGTAGGTTCACGATCGTCCCCGGCGGCTTCACGGAGGAGGAGGGCCACCTCACCCCGTCGATGAAGCTGCGCAGGGAGGTCGTGGAGCGGGCCTTCGCGACGGAGATCGAGGGGCTGTACGAGACGTAGCCCTCCCCGCGTCACATCCCCGCCGCCGGATCACCGTCCCCCAGCTCGATCCACCAGTGCCCGTCGTCCTTCACCAGCAGCAACTCCTGCTGCTGATCGGTTCTGTCGTAGGTGAGCCGGATGGGATTGAAGTAGTCGACGTCTCCTTCCAGCACGGTGACGTCGACGTGCCCGCGCGCACCCTCGCCGAACTCCCGCACCTGCTCGTAGGCGTCGCCCCGGGTCCCCTCGTACGCGGGCCCCGCGAGCTCCATGAGCCCTTCCACATCACCGGCCTTGAGCCGCTGCACATACACCCGCACGACCGTGTCGACGTCCTCGGCGGTCTCCGCGACATCGGGATACTCGGACTTCGCGGCCCGCACGGTCACATCGACCTTCGGCGAGCCGGCGAGCGAGTACGGCGCCCGGAACCAGTTCCACCACACCGCCGCACCCACGCCGAGCGCGAGCACCAGCCCACCACAGCACAGCAGGACACCGCGCTTCCTCATCAACCCCACCCCGTTCCCTCGCCCCTCGCCCCACTCCCCGTGAAGAGTCCTTTCGGCCTGCCCCGGTTGCGTTCACCTCCCGGAACTCCGGCGTTTTGGCGCGACGCCGACGCCCGATCGGCACCGGCAAGGCCATCGTGGAATAGGTCCGGCGGCGGCCGCCGTCGTCGATTCCTCAGGAGTTCCACATTCCGTGCGTGAATTCTGTGCACCGACTTCGTCTCGCTTCTCTTCCGCCCCTGGCGGAACTCCGGTTTCGGTATGTGAATGCGAGCAAGCCGAAATCGCGTCAAGAGAAGCGATCGGTGCTTTTAGGACTTTGCCCGCCGCGATGCATACGAAATCGTTTCTGCATATCTACGATTTCCCACCATGACGGACACTCCACGGGACAACTCCGCCACCGACAACCCGGAGCGTGCACTTCGCCGGCCCGTGAGCGAGAGTCCGTAAGCGAGAGTCGCGAATCCGAGAAGGGGCAGGAAATGGCTGATCTCAACGTCCTGATCGCGTTCGACGCCGCCACGATCGTGGAGCGGAATCCCAACGCGTCGAGGAATCCGGACGCACCGACGTACGCCGACCAGAGCCTCATCTACATGACGACCCGCCACGACCACATCGTCGGCACGTCGGGGGCGGAACTGAACCTCCGCGCCGAACCCGGCGACAGCATCCGGTGGCGGGAGACGACGCTGTCGCTCGGCAGCGACTACAAGGCCTTACTGTACAAATACGTGAGCAGCGACAGCGACCACCAGCTCATCAGGACGCCGGAGATCGAGGTGATCGACGGCGTCTATCCGATGCCGAGGGAAGGGTCCGAGGGCAGGCCGGAATTCGTGACCCAGAACTACCAGGACCACTACTGGCGGACGACCGTCAAAAAGGCCGGCAAGGTCGTGTACCACTTCTCCTTCCAGATCCTCGACCACCACCGCCAGTTGAAGGGCTACTTCCAGTGGGACCCCTTCATCACCATCGAGAACCCCTGACGGCGACGGCCGCCAGTTCGGCGACCACCTCGCCCGAGTCCTCCTCGCCCGTGTCCTCCGCGCCGGCGGACACGGGCCGGAACCCCAGCGAGGTGTAGAGGCGCTCGGCGGCGGTGTTGTCCGGGTGGTACGACAGGCGCAGGACCGCACAGTCCGTACGGTCCGCCAGCCATCGCACCAGGGTCCGTGCCGCCGCCCGCCCGACCCCCTTGCCCTGCTCGGCACCGTCGACCAGCATCCCGCCGACCCAGTACGAGCCGTCCTCGTCCCGCCCCCACATGACATGCCCCACCACGGTGTCGTCGGCGCACACCGCGAGCGAGTTCCACACGCCCTCGCGGAGGGACAGGACGAGATAGCGGGCGGCCAGCGCCGGAACGTACCGGCGCTGGCCGTCCAGCGGAGCGACGTCCGCGACGGCCCGCCAGTTCTCGTCGTCCACGTCGTGCAGGGCGATCCGCCGCCCGGTGCCGTCCAGCAGTCCGTCACTGATCATGCGGGCATGCTACGGCCGTTCGTGCCCGCGACGCAGGCGGTCCGGGGTCGATCCCGGGGGCGGGCGGTGTGCCGGGCGGGCCTCAGTCCACCAGGTCCGCCGCTGTCAGTAGTCGGGTCAGGTCCGTTCGCGACCGGACGTGCAACTTCCGGTAGATGCGGGTGAGATGGGCCTCCACCGTCTTGCGGGAGACGAACAGGGAGGCCGCCGCCTCCGTGTTGTTGAGGCCGCGGGCGATGGCTCGGGAGACCTGGAACTCCTGGGGGGTCAGCTGGTTCAGGGCCGCCCCGCCCAGGCCGCCCGCCGTCGACCGGTCGGTGCTCGACATGCCGCCCGCCGCCGCGAGTTCGCTCGCCGCGCGGCGGGCCCAGGGGACCGCGCCGAGGCGTTCGAAGCAGGCCAGGGCCGAGGAGAGGGGCGCGCGGGCGGCTCCCGGGCGCCGGTAGCGGCGTAGTACCTCCGCCTCGCACAGCTGTGTCCGGGCCAAGTCGAAGGGGCCCGTCGTCCGTTGGTGGGCCTTCGACGCCGCCCCGAAGCACGCCTCCGCCTCCTCCGGCGTCCCGGCCAGCAGCCCCCGTACCCGCGCCGCCGCTGCCTCCGCCGACGCCAGGCCCGTCTCCCGCGCCCGCTCCTCCAGCCACACCACCACCTCACCGGCCCGTACGGCATTCCCCGCCCGTACGTGCGCCTCGGCCAGGTCCGCCGCGAAGGGGACCACCTCCGGGTTGCCGATGCCCTGCTCCACGGCCAGTGACAACGTTTGCTCCAGCTGGTCGGCGGCCGCGTCGTGGTCACCGTGGGCGAGGGCCGACAGACCGAGCACCGCCGTCATATGGAACTCCTGGCAGCCGATCCCGTACGCCCCGCACTCCCGCCGCGCCCGCGCCACATGCTCCTCGCACTCGACGCGGTCGCCCCGCAGGGCCTCCAGACGGGCCAGGCAGTACAGCGCGTAACTCACACAGGTCAGCTGGCCCAGCTCCTCCGCCCAGCGCAGGGCCTCCGTCAAGTCACCGCGCGCGGACGCCCATTGGCCGATACGGGTCTCCAGCTCACCCCGCACGGCGAGGGTGAAGCCCAGCACACCCACCGCGCTGTGCCGCCGGGCCGACTCCACGGCCGTGTTCAGCAGCCGGCGCCCCCGCGTGAACTCCTCCACCCGGCTCCACGCCTGCCCGGCGATCGCGTACACCTGCTGGTCCCGGACGGGGTCGCCGCCGGTGCCGTGGCGGTCGGCGGCCTCCAGCATCCCGCGGCCCTCGGCCGTACGGCCGGACATGACGAGGGCACCGCCGAGCAGGGTCAGGCTGTACCAGCGTTCGGGGCCGGACTCCGAGGCGAGGGCGAGGGACTCCTCGGCCACCCGGACCGCCGCCGGGACATGGCCGTCCAGACGCGCGGCGGCCGTCGCCTCCGCGAGCAGCAGACAGGCACGGGTGCGGTCGGTGTCGCGTACGGCGTCGGCGGCGTTCACGAGGAGCCCGTACGCCTGGGCCGTCTCGCCCTTCCAGGTGTACATCCGGCCCAACAGCCCCTGGATCGCGGCGCGTACGGCCGGGTCGGGGGTGATCCGCAGGGCCTCCTCGCACCACTGCGGGCCCGCCGGGGAGCCGCTGAGCAGGGCGTCGGCGGCGGCGTGGTGGAGGCGGTCGGCGCGGGGGGCCGGGTCGGGCGTGAGTTCGGCCGCGCGGCGCCAGGCCAGCGCCGACTCCCCGAACGCGCTGCGCCTGCGCGCCTCCCGCGCGGCCTCGGCGAGCGCCGCCGCCGCCTCCTCGTCGGGACCGGGGGTCGCCGACGCCCGGTACCAGGCGTGCAGCGGGCCCGTACTCACCTCGGCCAGCGCCTGGAACGCGGCGTAGCGATGCGCGAGGGGCGCCCGGCCGAGCACCAGCGCCCGCAGCACCGGGTGGTGGAAGTCCAGCCCGTCCGCCGTGGCCGTGATCAGACCGTCCTCCTCGGCGGGCGAGAGCGCGTCGAGCGAGAGCCCGGCCGCCTCCAGCGCCTTCCGCAGCGGGCCCGCCGCCGTCGAACGGCCGGCCGCCAGCACGACCAGCGCCCGGCGGGCGGGGTCCGGCAGACCGTCGATACGGGTCGCCCAGGCACGCTCCAGATGACTGCCGAGCGACGGCGGGTCCAGCAACGGCCGCTCCCCGCGCGCCTGTTCGTCCGTCAGTCCGCCCGCGATCTCCCGCAGGGCGAGCGGATTGCCGCCGCTGATACGGACGAGATCGGCGAGGACTCCCGGGGTCACCCGGCCGTCCAGCAGCGTGGCGCACTCCTCCGGCGCCAGCCCGCCCACCTGTACGGCGGGGATGCTGCGGCGGGGGCCCGACTCGCCGTGGTCCTCGCGGGAGCCGAGGGCCAGGGCGACCCGTTCACTGGACAGACGGCGGGCGACGAAGAGCAGGACGCGCTGGGAGGAGGGGTCCACCCAGTGCAGGTCGTCGACGAGGACCACGACCGGGCGCTCGTCGCCGAGCGCCGCGAGGACGTTCAGTGCGCCCATGCAGGCGGCGTACGGATTGCCCGGCGGGTCCGCCGGGTCGCCGCTCAGCGCCAGACACGATTCCAGGGCCGAGCGCTGGGCGCCGGGGAGTTCCCTGAAATGGGACGAATAGGGCATCAGTAGGTCGCCCAGGGTGGCGAAGGGGAGCACGGTCTCCGTCTCGATGCCCCGGGCGCGCAGGACCGTGGCCGGTGCCGCGCCGGGGGTCCCGGCAGTCGCGCGCTCCGCCGCGTAGTCCAGCAGGGCGGTCTTCCCGATACCGGGTTCGCCCCACAGCAACAGCGCCGCCCCACCCACCCCGCCCGCCACGAGCAGGTCGTCCATCAGCCGGCGTTCCCGCTCCCGACCGACGAGTCCCCGTAACAATGCGCCACCCCCTGGTGCCCGCCTGTGCCCGGCCCCGCCCGTCCATCATGCCCCTAGGGGGAGTGGTCGGGGGAGATGTAGGGACTTCCCGGAAGCGAGGGGGGCCGCCCCCGGCCTTCAATGGTTTTGCGCGACAGCACAACGGAACAGCACGACAGAACGGATCAGCACGACGGAACAGCACGGGGGAACGGAACAACCACGGGGGAACGGAACGACGGGGGATCGCAACGGGGGATCGCCACAGGGGCGTCACAGGGGGACGGCGCCCAGAGGATCGCAACTCCAAGGGAAATCAGGGGAATGAACCAGGTCGCGGAACTAGGGGGACGGCCCATGCCGGCATCCGGGGGACGCGGGGATCTCACCTCAGGATCCGACCGGCTCGACTCGGTCGAGATCAAGGTGACGTTCTCGGGTGCGGGCACGGCCGCCGCGACTTGGGCGCTGGCGCCGGACACCGGGGGAGCCCGGCGCCGCGTCTACTTCTGCGAGGCCCTCGCCCGCTCCACGGCGCCAGGACGACTGCCGCTTCTGGATGCGGGGCTGATCCTGCGCCTTCGGGCGGGGAGCGGGCGAGGTGGGGCCGCGACCGCGGAATTGCGGCCCTGTCGCCGGTCCCGGCTCTCGGAACGTTGGCTGCGCTTCCGGGAGCAGGGACCGGATTCCTTCCATCTGGCGGGCGCCTGGTCGGGCGACCGCCGGGTCCTGTCCGCCACCCTCGTCTCCGACTGCGGGCGTACGGCCGTGGAGGCCGCCGCCACCGGCACCAAGCCGCTGGACCTCGTCTTCTCCGACAGCCAGCGCGCCTTCCTCGCCGACTGCGCCGACATCGACGTCGGCTTCGGCTCGCTCGACGTCCTCGGCCCCGTCCACACCGTCCGCTGGCGCGGCGTACGCCTCGACCACCACGAAGTGACCCTGGAACACTGCACGTTGGCCACCGGGGGCGACGACACCGGCGGTGGCCCCCTGGAGTGGCTGGAGGTCTCGAAGCGGGTCGCCCCCGAGGGCGCCGAGGTCGTCCAGGCCTCCCTCACCGCCCTCCTGAAGGCCAAGGGCCTTGAACCGGACCTGGGGCGCGGCGTCCGGCTGCGCCGGGTGCTGGAGGAACTGCGGGGATAACCGCTCGCGTCTCGTCGGGAAGTCGCGAAGGGGGCACGATCGCCCGCTTCCCTTCCAGAGCAGGCGCGATCGCCCGCGTCCCTTCGGGAACGCCCTGTCGCCCCCCGGCGTCATACTGGGCGCGGTGTCGCAGCGGGGGAGGCTGGCAGCAGTGGAGTCGGAGTCCGAGTCGGTCCTGCCGCGGCGCATCGGCGCCTACACCGTCGAGCGGAGACTCGGCGCGGGTGGCATGGGGACGGTCTATCTCGCCCGGTCGCGCGGTGGCCGTGCCGTCGCGGTCAAGGTCGCCCACCCCGAACTGGCCGCCGACCGGCAGTTCCGCCTACGGTTCCGGGCCGAGGTCGAGGCCGCCCGCAAGGTCGGCGGCTTCCACACGGCCCCGGTCGTGGACGCCGACCCGGACGCGGAGGCGCCCTGGCTGGCCACGGCGTACATCCCCGGCCCCACCCTGTCCGACCTGCTCGCGGAGCGGGGCCCGATGGACGAGCACCGACTGCGACTGCTGGGCGCCGCCCTCGCGGAGGCGCTGCAGGCCGTGCACGCCTGCGGGATCGTCCACCGTGATCTGAAGCCCGGCAACATCATCATGGCCGAGGACGGCCCCAGGGTCCTCGACTTCGGTATCGCCCGAGCCGTGGAGTCCACCCGCGTGACCTCCACCGGAGCGGTCGGCACCCCCGGCTACCTCGCCCCCGAACAGGCGCAGGGCCTCGAAGTCACCGGTGCCGCCGATGTGTTCGCGCTCGGCGCGGTACTCGTCGCGGCGGCCGGCGGCAGCGCGTTCGGCGGCGGTACGCCCATGGGGCTGATGTACCGGTCGGTGCACGAGCCCGCCGATCTGTCCGAGGTGCCCCCAGGGCTGCGCCCCCTGGTCGACGCCTGTCTGTCCAAGGACCCGGCCGACCGCCCCACCCCCGACACCCTCCTGAGCCGACTCCCGCCGGGCGCGGCCCCGAACCCGCCGGCCGGGGAAGCCCCCGGGGGAACCTCGGAGGAGGAGGCGACCCTGCTCGTCGGCCCCCCGCCGCCCCCACCCTCGGCCCAGGCCGCGTACACACGGCCGCGCGGACCGGTCATGATCGCCGTCGCCGTGGTCACCGTGGGCGCGCTCGTCGGCGGCGCGGTGTACATCGCGAACCGGGAAGGGAGCGGTGACACGCCCTCGGCCTCCGCACCGTCCTCGCCGACCTCGCCGACCTCGTCGGCCGGGGGCGGCGACGCGAGAGACGCGGGCGATAAGGCAGGGGACGAGGTCACGGTCCGGGTCACCGCCGAGGACGGCCGCAGCTGGATCTCGGCCAAGAACTCCGTCGGCGACCTCCTCTACGACGGACTGCTCCAGCAGGGCGAGTCCAGGACCTTCGCCGACGAGGAGTCGATCGACCTGGTCCTCGGCGAGGCGAACGCCCTCACACTCGTCGTGAACGGCAAGAAGATCGAGAACGACTTCACCTCGGGCTCCGTGGAGCGGCTGACCTACACCAAGGACGACTGACCGCCACGGAGGACGACAGGGCGCGGCGGACGAGCGGACGAGCAGGCAAACGGACGACAGGCCGACGCACACGACGGGGGGACACGGGGACCGGCACGCCTGCCTCTGCCACTGCCTCTGCTTCCGCCCTTGCCTCTGCTTCCGCTTTCGCTTTCGCCTTCGCCTTCGCCTTCGCCTTCGCCTTCGCCTCAGCCGACCCCAACCGCCCGCAACCCCGCCGTGGCCGCCGCCGCCCCCAGCACCACCACCGCGAACGGCGCCCTCCGCCACGCCAGCACCCCGCCCACCAGCACCCCGGCGGGCCGCGCCCACCCGGCGAAGCCGCCGCCCTCGGTCAGCGCGCCCGTGGCCAGCAACGCCACCAGCAGCACCACGGCGGCCCCGGCCAGCAACTCCCGTACCCGTACGGGGATCTCGACCCGCCCGTGCAACGCGGGCCCGGTGAGCCGGATGGCGTACGTCCCCACGGCGAGCACGATCATCGCGCCCACGACCGGGCCATCCACGACCGTGCTCATGACACCCTCCCGTCCGCCGCATCCGCCGCATCCGCCGCATCCGCCGCATCCGTCGTATCCGTCGCCCCGTTCGCCCGTTTCGCACTGCCGACGCCGGCCCGCCACACGACCAGCCCTGCCAGCGCCAGCAGGACGGGAACCCCCGTCGGTGTCACCGGAGTCGCCGCCAGCGCCACCACCGCACCCAGCGACGCGGCCCGCCGTACGGGCGGCTGCTCGCGCAGCGCGGGCAGGACCAGCGCGGCGAGGACGGCGGGGAAGGCGGCGTCGAGGCCGTACGCGGCGGTGTCGCCCAGCGCGGTGCCGGCGAGGGCCCCGGCCAGGACGCACACGTTCCAGACCGTGAAGAGGCCGAGCCCCGAGACCCAGAACGCGACCCGGCGCCGTACCGGATCGCGCTGGGCCAGGGCGAAGGCGGCCGTCTCGTCGGCGACCAGGTGCGCGCCCACGAACCGGGCGAGCCTGCCCGGCCCCAGCACATCGGCGACCGCCAGACTGAACGCCGCGTTGCGCGTGTTGAGCAACAGCCCCGTGGCCGCCGCCGCGAACGGCCCGCCCCCGGCCAGCAGGATGCCGACCGCGCTGAACTGCGCCGCCCCCGCGTACACGACGAGCGACATCACCACCGGCACCCATACGGGCAGCCCGCCCGCCACCGAGATCGCGCCGAAGGAGACACCGACGACACCACCGGCGGCACAGACGAGGGAGATGTCCCGGAGCAGCGCGGGGTCATGGACCTGGAGTGTTCGGGGCAGCGAACGCATGTTCTCTACAATGAACAGAAGCCCTGGTGTTCGTCAAGGCGAACGATCGTACTTCTGGAGCGAACGACATGTCCGACACGGCCTCTGGGGGAGCGAAGCCTCCGTCCCGCCTCCCCCTCGACTGGATCGCCGCCTCCCTCCGCCGGGAGCGCACCCGCGCCGGTCTCTCCCTCTCCGAGCTGGCCAAGCGCGCCGGGATCGCGAAGTCGACGCTCTCCCAGCTGGAGTCGGCGAGCGGCAACCCGGGCATGGAGACGCTGTGGGCGCTGGGCGTGGCGCTCGGGGTGCCGTTCAGCGCGCTGATCGAGCCGCCGGTCCCGACGGTGCAGGTGGTCCGGGCGGGGGAGGGGCCCACCGTCCACTCCGAGCACTCCAGTTACACGGCGGTCCTGTTGTCCGCGAGCCCGCCGGGCGCGCGCCGCGACATCTACCGGACCCAGCTCGAACCGGGGTCGGTACGGGAGTCGGAGCCGCACATTCCGGGGACGGTGGAGCACCTGACCGTCAGTACGGGCCGGGTGAAGGCGGGGCCGAGGGGCGAGGAGGTCGAGCTGGGCCCCGGCGACTACATGGCGTTCCGGGGCGATGTGCCGCACTCGTACGAGGCGCTGGCGCCCGGGACGACGTTCGTCCTGGTGATGCAGCACATGTAATGGGGGGCAAAAAGGCAGGAGCCCCTTCGCCGCGAACGGCTAGGGGCTCCTTGGGTACTGCTCTCAGACGTCGTCAGAGGGGCATCCCTCGATCAGACGGGCGTGACGTTCTCCGCCTGCGGGCCCTTCGGGCCCTGCGTCACGTCGAAGGAGACCTGCTGGTTCTCCTCCAGCGAACGGAAGCCGTTCGCGTTGATGGCGGAGTAGTGGACGAACACGTCCGGACCGCCACCTTCCTGGGCGATGAAGCCAAAGCCCTTTTCGGCGTTGAACCACTTCACGGTTCCGGTAGCCATAAGCCCTCCTTGGGCCCAAAGGGTTGCCCTGCTCCAGAACCCTGCAAGTGTGAAAACAAGATGCCGCACAACTGCATACGTCTGAAAACGACGAGAGCCCGCGGTTACATGCTCCGCAGGCTCTGTACTGCAAGGGAAACCAAACTGCAACTTGCGGCGAGCCTAGCACGCAGGCAGGGGAAAGCAATAGAGGGCAAGATCACGTCACCCGGATGTTTGATCGGCTCGTGTCGCGGGTTGACGAATCGCCTCTTCTTCACCACCGGCCCCACTGGCGACACGCCGTCGAAAGCGTTGACACGGGGTGTACATCCGGTTTCGTGAGCCCCTCTCGGCCCCCGGAGCCCGCACCGTACCCCATGAGGGCTAGCCTCACGATGTGGACAATCCTCGCAACCGGCCGCGCGTCGGCCACATCCAGTTCCTGAACTGCCTGCCTCTGTACTGGGGGCTGGCGAGAACGGGCACGCTCCTCGACTTCGAGCTGACCAAGGACACCCCTGAGAAGCTCAGCGAGCAGCTGGTGCGCGGGGACCTCGACATCGGGCCCATCACGCTCGTCGAGTTCCTCCGCAACGCGGACGACCTGGTCGCCTTCCCCGACATCGCGGTCGGCTGCGACGGGCCGGTGATGTCCTGCGTCATCGTCTCCCAGGTGCCCCTCGACCGTCTGGACGGCGCTCGCGTCGCACTGGGCTCCACCTCGCGCACCTCCGTACGCCTGGCGCAACTGCTGCTGGCCGAGAGCGTCGGCGTACAGCCGTCGTACTACACCTGCCCGCCCGACCTTCCGCTGATGATGCGGGAGGCGGAGGCGGCGGTGCTCATCGGTGACGCGGCGCTGCGGGCCAACCTGCTCGACGGGCCGAACTTCGGCCTCGAGGTGCACGACCTGGGCGCCATGTGGAAGGAGTGGACGGGGCTGCCGTTCGTCTTCGCGGTGTGGGCGGCGCGGCGGGACTACCTGGGGCGGGAGCCGGAGGTCACCCGAAAGGTGCACGAGGCGTTCCTCGCCTCCCGTGACCTGTCGCTGACCGAGGTGACCAAGGTCGCCGAGCAGGCCGCCCGCTGGGAGGCCTTCGACGAGAGGGTCCTGGAGCGGTACTTCACGACCCTCGACTTCCGCTTCGGCGGACCCCAGCTGAGGGCGGTCGCCGAGTTCGCGCGGCGGGTCGGCCCGACCACGGGATTTCCGGCGGACGTCAAGGTCGACCTGCTTTCCTGAACATTTCCTCCGTAAGTCCCGCCGAACTTCCCGGAATTTCGTTTGACGAATTCCGCCTTCTGTGGCATCGGCCGCGAACCGACCACCGACGTTCGCATTCCCATTCGGGCGTACGGCACTACGCTGCTGGGGAGTCCTGCGTCGGGGAGAGTTCGTACGGGGGAACGTACGGCGTGACGCGTGGAAGACGTACGGGAGTCGTACGGGGGAGGTGTCGCCCATGCAACCGCTCGATGCCGGTGAGCCCACGGCCGTGGGGCCCTACCGACTGCTCGGCCGGCTCGGGTCCGGCGGGATGGGCCGCGTCTATCTGGGGCGCAGCGCGGGCGGCCGTACCGTCGCCGTCAAGGTGGTGCATCCGCACTTCGCCCTCGACGAGGAGTTCCGCGCCCGCTTCCGGCGTGAGGTCGAGGCGGCCCGCCGGGTGGGCGGTTCCTGGACCGCCCCCGTCCTGGACGCGGACCCGGAGGCGTCCGTCCCGTGGGTGGCGACCGGCTACGCGGCCGGACCGTCCCTCGCGGCGGCGATCGCGGACGGCGGTCCGCTGCCCCCGCACTCGGTACGGGTCCTGGGCGCGGGTCTGGCGGAAGCGCTCTCGGCGGTGCACGCGCTGGGCCTGGTCCACCGGGACGTGAAGCCGTCGAACGTGCTGCTGACGGTCGACGGCCCCCTCCTCATCGACTTCGGCATCGCCCGCGCCACGGACGGCACGGCCTCCCTCACCTCCACGGGCGTCTCGATCGGCTCCCCCGGTTACATGTCCCCCGAGCAGATCCTCGGCAAGGGCATCACGGGCGCGGCGGACGTCTTCTCCCTCGGCGCGGTCCTCGCGTACGCCGCGACGGGACAGTCCCCGTTCCCCGGCGACTCCTCCGCCGCCCTCCTCTACAAGGTCGTCCACGAGGAGCCCCGGCTGGACGGTCTGGAGGGCGAGCTGCGGGACCTGGTCCGGCACTGTCTGTCCAAGGACTCCGCCGCCCGCCCGGCCCCCGACGAGGTCGCCCGCACCCTGGCCCCCCAGGGCGCGGCCCGTCTGGTGACGGCGGGCTGGCTGCCGGGCCGTCTGGTGGAACAGGTCGGCCGCAGCGCCGTGCAGCTGCTGAACCTGGAGGCGGTGGACGACGTCCCGTCCGGGCCGGTCGGGTTCAGCAGTCCCTCGGTGGGTCTGGGGGAGTCGATGGTGGGGACCCCGTCGGCCCAGCCCGGTGACGCGAAGGCCGAAGTGCCCGCCACGAGCGGGGTGTTCGGGCCGCCGCCGGTGATGTCGCCGCAGGGGCCGCCCGTCACCCATGTACCGGGGCAGCGGGCCGAGGCCGCGGTGGCGGACACGGTCCCGCCGGCGGAGCCCTCCGCCGCCTCGTCCCCGTCCCCGGCCCCGGGGAAGCTGTCCTTGAGCGTGGCGGCGGCGTCCACGACCACCGCGAACGGGCGGGGCCGGAGGGTGAGTTGCTCGGTCGCCCTGGCTGTCGCGGGGGCTTTCGCGCTGGTGGGCGTGGGGGTGCTGTTCGGGCTCGGGATGCTGCAGGGCCAGGGCGACGGCGACGGCGATGACAGCGCGGCCGACAAGTCGTCGTCGGCGAGCGGCAGTCCGAGCGAGGAGAGTCAGTACTCGCAGGCGCCGGGGGACACGGAGGGCGAGCTGCCCGAGAAGTACCTGGGCACCTGGGAGGGCGAGGCGTACGCCCTCGACGGCAACCTCCCCGCCGGAACCTTCACCGTCACCCTCGAACAGGCCTCGGTGGGCGACCCGTTGGGCACCTTCCGCTCCGTCGACCTCCTCGGCGGCGCCTGCGACGACAAACTCGTCCTCAAGAAGGTCACCAAGGACAACATCCTTGCCACGAGCATCGCCGACACCAAGAACAACCCCGGCACCTGCACCAAGAACACCCACGAGATCACCCTCACCCCCGTAGGCACGGAACTCCAATACACCTCGAACAACGCGGCCGCGGGCGACCCCAAGGCCCGCCTGGCGAAGGTGAAGTGAGGCGGGGGAGGGGCCGGTGGGGGGCGGTGCGTGGTCGGGTGCGGGTGAGTGGGGGCGGGCCGCGCAGTTCCCCGCGCCCCTGAAAAAGCAGGGTCTGCGCCCCGTGCTTTTTCAACGGCCCGCAGGGGCCGTTGCTTTCAGGGGCGCGGGGAACTGCGCGAGAACCCCCACCGAACCCGCACCGACCCACCCACCCATGGGGGGGCGAAGGGGCGCAGCCCCTGGATGGGGGCACCTCCCGCTCGAGCGAAGCCGAGAGTGGGGGAGGGACGGGTAGGGGCGGCGGGGGCGAGACCCCTCATAGGCTGACCCCGTGGCTCCCGACCCCTGGCTGATCGCCCTCACCCTGGCCGCCGCCCTCTGGGGCGCAGCCACAGGCACCCTCCTCCCCCGCCCCGCCTACCGCTTCACCGTCGACGAGGACCAGCCCTGGCAACACGAGTGCCCCGCCGGCCACCCCATCACCGGCCCCGCCTCCGGCTGGCTGGGCCCCGCCCGCTGCCCCACACCCCCCACCAAGAACACCCCACACTCCACCGAGGCCACCCCACCCCTCACCACGGCCACCCCACCCCCCACCTGTGCCTACGGCCCCCGCACCCCCACCGTCGCCACCACCACCGCCCTCGTCTGCGCCACCCTCACCCTGGCCACCGGCCCCCGCCCCGAACTGGCCGTCTGGCTGCTCCTCACCCCCCTGGCCGTGCTGCTCACCCTCGTCGACCTCAGGGCACAACGCCTCCCCGACCCCCTCACCCTCCCCTTCGCGGCCCTCGCCCTCACCCTCCTGGGCGCGGTCGCGTTCGTACCCGAGCACGCGGGCCAGTGGCGCACGGCGGCGTACGGCGCCCTCGCCCTCGGCGGCCTCTACTTCCTCTTCTTCCTCATCAGACCCGCCGCCCTCGGCTTCGGCGACGTGAAACTGGCCCTCGGCCTCGGCGCCGTCCTCGGCTGGTACGGCTGGGGCGCGCTGTACCTCGGCACGTTCGCCGGCGCGCTCATCGGCAGCGCGTACACCCTGGTCCTGGCGGCCCGGGGCCGCGCCGTACGCGGACAGCTGGTCGCCCTGGGCCCGTTCATGATCGCCGGCGCGTACGTCGGGCTGCTGCTGGAGGCGTACGCCGCCTGAGACGGAGACCTCCGCCGGGGGGAGTTATCCACAGGCGGACGGGCTGACGTCGGGCGATCCGGACCGCTGGCGTAGGCTGGCCTGGTCCGTCCAACCCTTACGAAAGGGACGCTCCCGGTGACCGAGAAGGCCGACCTCCAGTCCGTTCTCGACCGTGCCGCAGAGGGTGGGCGGATCACTCCAGAGGAGGCGCTCGACCTCTACCGCGACGCCCCGCTGCACGCGCTCGGCGCCGCCGCCGACGCCGTACGCAAGCGGCGGTACGCGGGCACGGAGCACATCGCGACGTACATCATCGAGCGGAACATCAACTACACGAACGTCTGCGTCACGGCGTGCAAGTTCTGCGCGTTCTACGCCCCGCCGAAGGCCAAGGACAAGGGCTGGACGCGCGACCTCGACGACATCCTGCGCCGCTGCGCGGAGACCGTCGAGCTGGGCGGTACGCAGATCATGTTCCAGGGCGGCCACCACCCGGACTTCGGCGTGGAGTACTACGAGACGCACTTCGCCGCGATCAAGAAGGCGTTCCCGCAGCTGGTCATCCACTCCCTCGGCGCGTCCGAGGTCGAGCACATGGCCCGGATCTCCAAGGTGGGCGTGGAGGAGGCGATCACGCGGATCCACGCGGCCGGTCTCGACTCCTTCGCCGGCGCCGGCGCGGAGCTGCTCCCCGCGCGTCCCCGCAAGGCCATCGCGCCCCTCAAGGAGTCCGGCGAGCGCTGGCTGGAGATCATGGAGATCGCGCACGGGCTGGGTGTGGAGTCCACGTCCACGATGCTCATGGGCACCGGCGAGACCAACGCCGAGCGCATCGAGCACCTGCGGATGATCCGTGACGTCCAGGACCGGACGGGCGGCTTCCGGGCCTTCATCCCGTACACCTACCAGCCCGAGAACAACCACCTCAAGGGCCGTACGCAGGCCACGCTCTTCGAGTACCTGCGCATGATCGCCATCGCCCGGCTCTTCATGGACAACATCGCCCACATCCAGGGCTCCTGGCTCACCACCGGCAAGGAGGTCGGCCAGCTCTCCCTGCACTACGGCGCGGACGACCTCGGCTCGATCATGCTGGAGGAGAACGTCGTCTCCTCCGCCGGCGCCAAGCACCGCTCCAACCGTATGGAGATCATCGACCTGATCCGCAAGGCGGGCCGCGTCCCCGCCCAGCGGACCACGACCTACGAGCACATCGTGGTCCACGACGACCCGGCGAACGACCCCGTCGACGAGCGCGTCATGTCCCACATCTCGTCCACGGCCATCGAGGGCGGCACGGCCCACCCCGAACTGAAGCTGCTGAACGCCAACTAGGGTCCGATTTAGGGTTCATGTGCTGACGATTCACGCCGCCGACGAGGTGCGGTACGGGTGGGACGCCGACGCGGAGCGGGTGAAGGACGGCGCCGTCGTGGTGGACGGCGACCGGGTCCGGGCCGTGGGTCCGCTGACGGAAGTCCAACAACGCTTCCCGGGCGCCCGGGTTCGGCACTGGCCCGGCGTCCTGGGCCCCGGCCGCATCCACGAAGGTCCCCTCCCGGACGCCCCCTCCCCACGCGAACGCGTCCACGCGGTACTGAAGTCGGGCGCGGTCGCGGTCCTGGCGGAACACGCGCACACCCCGGAACTCCGCGCCGCCGCCCAGCGCAACGACGTGGTCGTCCTTCCCGGCACCCGGCCCATGACGATCAGCGACACCGGCCGGGCGGACCTGGCCGTCTTCGACTTTGGAGAGTGCGTGGCCACGGTGTGCGCGGGGCGCCTGGTCCACCGTCGCCGCTAAGGCCGGCACCCGGTTCTCTTGGGGGCGCGGGGAACTGCGCGACCAGCCACACACAACCCGCAGCCCGCAACACTCCGCACCCCCGACCCGAACCCGGAACCGGCCGACCCGAACCCGGAACCGGCTCACCCCGAGAACGCCTCCCCGAACGCCCCGTCCTCCTGATCGACCCCACTGCAGTCGACCAACTCGTCACTCGCCCCGCCCCCGCACTCCCGATCCCGGAACGTCGCCCACATCGACACCCAGCCGACCCCCTTCTCCTCCGCGAACTCCCGCACCTGCGCCGCGTCCTCCAACGTGAACGTCTCGTTGTCGACGTCGTTCACCCCGAGCATCGACGTCAACGCCAACGCACCCCACGCCGTCGACTCACTCGTGCCGAAGACGTCCATCAACTGCTCGTGCGTCGCCTCGGCGGACCGCTCCGCGTAGTCGCCCATGTCACCGCCGTACGAACTGGCGTAGTTCATGGTCATGATGTTGACCGTGGTGACCTGGACGGCGTGGTCGTTGGCCGAGTCGAGCAGGGCGACCGCGTCGTCGTCGAGGCCGGACGGCATGACGGGGAGGGTGAAGAAGACGGAGAGGTCGGGGCGGTCCTTCTGGAGGAGCGCGATCGCCTCGGAGCGCAGAGCGACGGAGTCGGAGTCCTTCAGCGCGTCGCCCTCGACATCGAAGTCGGCCCGGGTAGAGCCGGCCGCGTCGAGTGCCGCGCCGTACGCCTCGGCGAGCGCGGACGCGCTGTCGCAGGCCTGGGCCAGCTCGGTCCCCGAGGCGCCGCCGAAGGAGACCCGTACCGACGCCCCGGAGTCGGTGAGGGCGGAGATCCGTGACTTCACCGCCGAGTCGTCGATCGCCTCCGTCCCGTTCCACGCGGGCGTGCACGCGTCGCCGTCACCCTCGGCGATCACGAACGCCAGGTTGTACGCGGCGGCCGACCCGGCGTCGTCGAGGTCGGAGGCGTCGGTGGCGTTCACATACGGCGCGTAGGCCGTGGTGGTCCCGGACGCCTCCGTCGCCGACTCCTCGGCGGGCGCCGACGCCCCGGCCGTGCTCGCCGGGCCGCTGGGTGTGGACGCGGACCCATCGCTCTTCGTGGTGCAGCCCGCGCAGGCCAGGGCCACCAGACAGAGCAGACCGGCGACCGGTTTCAGGGAATTCCTCACGGTACTCACGACGGAAATGAATCACAGCCGGCTGTGCTTCATGTGTGCTTCTTGAAGATTGCAGATCAGAAGGGAGATCACGAAACGGGGGGTGATGAAAGTGGTCCTAGTCGGGCAAACGCACCCTTCCTGGTCGGGTGTGTCCCCGCAAAGGCAAACCCCGTGGCTTCGCAGTCGTTCATGGATTCTCTAAGGAAACGGACAGGTTAAGGAGTTTCTCATGGGGGTCTCACAAGAAAAGCTGGGAATTGGCCAAATAAAGGCCGCCTAATATCCGGGGATATGCAATCCGAGTCCGCCAACGAAAACCTCACGCCCGAGGCCGTGTACGAGATCACCTCGGCACCGGCCCACGGCAGCCGCCGCAAGCAGGGCAGGCAGCGCAAGGGTCCGGCCGGTGAGGGCCCCGTGTTCGTCGACAACTCCGGGCGCCGGGCCAGACTGCTGCGCCGCTGCGGCATGCTGCTGGGGGTCGTCTGCCTCGGTTACGCCGTCGTACTCGGCATGGCGTTCATGGGCTGGGGCATCTCCGCGTCCCCGACCGAGCTGTTCCCCTTCGGCGGAGGCGGCCAGGCCGGCGCACCGGGCGGCGGCAACGGCCCGCAGCCCCAGGGCGGCATCGCCCCCGAGGGCATCCCCTCGGGCGGCCCCGGCGGCACCCCGCCCTCCGGCGCCCCCGGCGGTACTCGGCCTTCCGGCGCCCCCACCGCCGTACCCTCCCCGTCCGCGTCCGCCAACTGACGGGAGCGCACCACCCGATGAGCACCACCACACCCGCGCGCCGAGGCCGCCGACGCGCCCCCTCCAAGCTCCAACGCGCCACCGGCAAGGCCGCCGTCCTGCAGAAACCCCGGGTCATCCTCGCCCTGCTGCTTCTGCTCGGGCTGACCAGCGTGATGCTGCTCGACGGCTATCTGCGCGCCGAGGTCGGCGGCGACCAGCGCGTCCGGACCGGGGCCAGCTCCGGCGACGTACCCGACGACATCCTCGACGGCGGGCCCATCCTGACCTTCCGCGGCGGCGAGGCGCGGACGCAGTCCGTGCCGGACAAGACCATCGCGCTCACCTTCGACGACGGCCCGAACCCGACCTGGACCCCGGAGATCCTCGCGGTTCTGGAGAAGTACGACATCCCCGCGACCTTCTTCGTGGTCGGCTCGATGGTGTCGCGCTATCCGGCCATCGTCGAGGACATGGTCGAGGACGGCCATGAGATCGGCATCCACACCTTCACCCACGTCGACCTGTCGTACCAGAGCGACGCCCGTATCACCCGTGAGCTGACCCAGACGCAGCTCGCCCTCGCGGGTGCGGCCGGCATCACCACCACGCTCTTCCGCGCCCCGTACTCCTCCGAGACGGACGCCATCGACAACTACAGCTGGCCCGTCTACAAGAAGCTCGGCGAGGAGGGCTACACCAGCGTCTTCGTCGACACCGACAGCGACGACTGGAAGCGGCCCGGCGTCAAGAAGATCATCAAGTGGGCCACACCGGAGGACGGCAAGGGCGCGTCCGTCCTCATGCACGACGCGGGCGGCGACCGCTCCCAGACGGTCGAGGCGCTCGGCACGTACATCGAGAAGATGAAGGCCAAGGGCTACACCTTCACCACTGTCAGCGGCGCCCTGCAGAAGGACGACGCCGAGAACGGCCAGGGCAGCCCGGGTACTTCGAACCCCCAGGCCGCCCACCGCACCGCCACCGGCACCACCCTGTACGAGGGCAAGGCGCTCGTCGCGGCCGTGTACGTCGCCGAGTACGCCGTACCGACCCTCTCCGTCGGCCTGATGGTCGTCGGCGTCGCGGTCATGGGCCGCTTCGGGCTGATGCTGATCCTCGCCCGCCGCCACTTCCGAGAACGCAACAAACGCCGGTTCAGCTGGGGGCCACCGGTCACCGGCCCGGTGACGGTCATCGTGCCCGCGTACAACGAGAAGGAGTGCATAGCCAACACGCTGCACTCCCTCGCGCGAAGCACCCACCCCATCGAGATCATCGTCGTCGACGACGGTTCCACGGACGGCACCAAGGAGATCGCGGAGGCGCTTGGGTACCCCAACGTCCGGGTCATCCGCCAGGAGAACGCGGGCAAGCCCGCCGCCCTCAACAACGGCGTACGGAACGCCAGTTACGACATCGTCGTGATGATGGACGGCGACACGGTCTTCGAGCCGGACACCGTCGCCAAGCTCGTGCAGCCCTTCGCCGACCCGAGCGTCGGCGCGATCGCGGGCAACGCCAAGGTCGGCAACCGCGACACCATGATCGGCGCCTGGCAGCACATCGAGTACGTGATGGGCTTCAACCTCGACCGCCGCATGTACGACCTGCTGCGCTGCATGCCCACCATCCCGGGCGCGATCGGCGCGTTCCGCCGTGACGCGGTCCTCGAAGTCGGCGGCATGAGCGAGGACACCCTCGCCGAGGACACCGACATCACCATCGCCATGCACCGCGCCGGCTGGCGCGTCGTCTACCAGGAGCACGCCCGCGCCTGGACCGAGGCCCCGGCCTCGCTCAAACAGCTCTGGTCACAGCGCTACCGCTGGTCGTACGGCACCATGCAGGCCCTCTGGAAGCACCGCAAGTCCCTGACGGACAGCGGCCCCTCCGGTCGCTTCGGCCGTGTCGGCATGCCCCTGGTCGTCATCTTCCAGATCATCACCCCGGTCCTCGCGCCACTCATCGACGTCTTCACCGTCTACGCGATGATCTTCGTCGACTTCCAGGCGTCCCTGCTGGCCTGGCTGGCGGTCCTGGGCGTCCAACTCGTCTGCGCGGCCTACGCCTTCAAGCTCGACAAGGAGAAGTACCGCTATCTGCTGATGCTCCCGCTCCAGCAGCTCGCCTACCGCCAGATGATGTACCTCGTCCTCATCCACTCCTGCGTCACAGCCCTCACCGGCGGCCGCCTCCGCTGGCAGAAACTCAAACGCACGGGCGAGGTCGGCACCCCGACGGGGGCGAGCTGATGGGGTCGCACCGGAGAGGGGCGGCTGTCACCGAACCTGTCACGCCCGTGCCGACAGCGCCGGGTGCCGACGCGGCCATAACTGAGGTGCGAGAAGGCTCCGCGCCCCAGCCCCGAACCACCGTGCGCGACCGCTACTTCGACACCCTCCGCGCCCTCGCCCTCATCCGAGTCGTCACCTACCACACCTTCGGCTGGCCCTGGGTCGGCATGGTCTTCCCCTCCATGGGCATCATGTTCGCCCTCGCCGGCACCCTCATGGCGAAGTCCCTCGAACGCCCCGCCCCCAAGGTGATCAGGAGCCGCGTCCGCCGGCTCCTGCCCCCCTTCTGGTTCTGGGGCCTCTTCGTGGTCGTCGCCATGCTGATCCACGGCTGGATGCCCGGCTGGCAGATCGTCTTCTGGGTCGTCCCCCTGGGCGACCCCCCGGGCAACGCCTGGGGCGAACAGGCCTGGGAGATCCTCTGGTACCTGCGCACCTACCTCTGGTTCGTCCTCCTCTCCCCACCCCTGCTGAAGCTGTTCCGGCTGGCCCCGGTCCCGGTCCTCCTCCTGTCTCTCTCACCCGTCCTGGTCCTCCACTTCCTCTGGGAACCCCCGGACGACCGCTTCGGCAACGCCCTGACCGACCTGGCCACCTTCCTCTTCTGCTGGATCCTGGGCTTCGCCCACCGCGAGGGCGTCCTCGCGCGGCTGAAGCCGTTCGCGGTCACCGTCCTCTCCCTCGCGGCCCTCGGCCTCGGCGCCTGGTACGCCTTCACCCACCAGGAGGAGACCGGCACGTACGACCTCGACGACATCCCCCTCGCCCAGGCGTTCTTCTCCGCCGGCTTCGTGACGCTCCTGCTGTACGCGAAGGCGTACTTCAAGGTCGACTTCGCCGCACTCATCCGCTTCCGGCGCCTCGACCGGATCGTCACGATCTTCAACTCCCGGGCGGTGACGATCTATCTGTGGCACGAGATCGCCCTGATCCTGGCCGTCCCGCTGATCGACCGGTTCTGGAACGTCCCCGCGTTCGAGAGGTACCTGCCGCTGGAGAGCCAGTGGTTCATGTTCGGCGTCGGCTGGCTCCTGATCGGCGCCTTCGTCCTGCTCTGCGGCTGGGTGGAGGACGTGGCGGCGAAGAAGAAGCCGAGGTTGCTGCCGTAGACGCCGAAGCCGCTGCCGTGGACGGTGGGTGGGCCGGACGCACCCGCGTCCGGCCCGTACTGCCACAATGGGCCCGTGACCCGCGCATCCCTGGACAAGCAGCCGCACGAAGTCGCCTCGATGTTCGACCGAGTGGCGAAACGGTACGACCTCACCAACGACGTGCTGTCCCTCGGACAGGACCGGCGCTGGCGCAAGGAGGTCGCGCGGGCGGTCGACGCCCGCCCCGCGCAGAAGATCCTGGACCTCGCCGCCGGTACGGGCACCTCCTCGCTGCCCTTCGCGCGGACCGGCGCGTACGTCGTGCCGTGCGACTTCTCCCTCGGCATGCTCCGGGTCGGCAAGGAGCGCGACTCCTGGCTGCCGTTCACGGCGGGCGACGCCACGAAGCTGCCGTTCAAGGACGGCACCTTCGACGCGGTGACCATCTCCTTCGGCCTGCGCAACGTGCAGGCCACCGACACCGCGCTGCGCGAGCTGTACCGGGTCACCAAGCCCGGCGGCCGCGTCGTGATCTGCGAGTTCTCCCACCCGACGTGGACACCGTTCCGGACCGTCTACACCGAGTACCTGATGCGCGCGCTGCCGCCCGTCGCCCGCGCGGTCTCCTCCAACCCGGACGCGTACGTCTATCTCGCCGAGTCCATCCGCGACTGGCCCGACCAGGCGGCCCTCGCCGAGCGCCTGCGGAAGGCCGGCTGGGACAAGGTCGCGTGGCGGAACCTTTCGGGCGGGATCGTCGCCCTGCACCGGGGATTCAAGGCCCACTCGTAGGGGGCCAAACCCGCCCGTAACGCTCCGAGTTCACCCGTACGAGGGGCGCCCGTCGGGGAATGCTGTTGACGGGAACCGGTCAATAGAAACTACCGTCCGTTGATACATCGGTACGCGCCGGTGATGTCTCACGACGGGGGTTCCATGACGTCCTACTGCCCGCACTGCGGAACACCGGGTCCCGACGAGGCACGCTTCTGCGTGAAGTGCGGACGGGAACGCCCACCGATCCCACCGACGAATCCTCCCCAGGCGCCCCCTACATCTGATGTGCCCCAGGCGCCGCAGATGCCCCAGGCGCCCCAAGTGCCCCAGGTGCCCTCGGCACCCCCTCCCACCCCACCCGGCCCGCCGGCCCCGCCGGGAGCGCCGCCCTTCGGGCCGCCCGTGGGCCCACCGCCGCCCCCTCCCGAGTACGCCCCCGTCCCCGCCCGTCCCTCACCCGTCGGCGCCTTCTTCGGCCGGGCCTTCCGGGGCGACTGGGGCGGCTCCGCGCTGTCCGCGCTCTGGCCGGTCGGCCTCCTCTTCGCCGCCGCCCTCGCCCTGGCCATCCCCTCGTACGGGCAGAGCGCCCAGGAAGACGAAGACTTCGTGGGCTTCGCCGACCGTCTGGGCCTCGCCCTCGCCGCCCTCCTCCAGGGCCTCGGCGGCGGCTTCGAGGCCTCCGAGGCGGGCGGCGGCGACTACGCGAGCGACTTCCAGTCCGCCGAGGGCACCATCACCCTGACCCTGGTCCCGCTCACCGTGACCGTGCTGTTCATCGGGGCGCTCTTCATCGGCGTACGGCAGCTCCGTACGCGACTGGCGGCACGCGGCGCGTACGCCGGCGGGTACGGAGGCGCGTACCCCGGCGGGTACGGCGCCACGTACGCCGGCCCCGGAGGTCCCGGCGCGCTGCCCGGTGGCAGCCGTACCGCCGGACTCGAAGCGGCCGTGCGGGTCACCCTGCTGGTGACGGCCGCCGTCCTGCTGCTCGGGCTGTTCGCGCAGCCCGAGGTCGCGCTCGCCGAGGTCTCGACGTCCCCCTGGCGCGCGGCCCTGGGCGCGCTGCTGCTCACCGCCGCCGTCTCGGTCGGGCTGCTGCAACGCGACGACCTGGCCGCCTGGCTGGCCGTCCGCCCCGGCCCCCGGGCCCTGTTCCGGGCGACCGGAACGGCCGTACGCGCCATGGCGGTCGTCCTCGCCCTCTGCTCGCTCGCCGTCTTCGTCGTCCTCGCGGCGAACGACGAGTGGCAGACCGAATGGGAGGAGGACCTCAACCCGCTCCTCCTCGTCCTGCTGATCCTGCCCAACCTCGCCGTCCATCTCCTCGGCCTCTCCTGGGGCGCGTCGATCGAGGGCGAGGCGGGCCGTACGCCGTACACCGACGACTCGTCGTTCGGCGGCGACTCGTCCGGCGAGTTCGGGCTCGTCGAGTCCAGCCCGTACGGCGGCGGCTACGAGCGCGAGGCGTTCGGGCTGTCCGAACTGGGTGACGCCGTCAACTCCTGGGCGGTCGTGGGCGCGCTGGCGCTCGGCGCGGTCTGCGCCCTGATCCTCGGGGTCCTCGCGGCCCGCCGCTCCTCGGGCCGTGGTGAGCAACTCCTCGCCGCGGGTGTCTTCTTCGGGCTCTTCCTCCTCCTCTCCGGCGTCAGCGGCTTCGGGATGGAGGCCTCGGGCTCCGCCACGACCGACTTCAGCAGGGAGTTCTCGGCCGCGGGCCAGGCGGACGTGGGCCTGGACATCCCCGAGGTGCTCCTCTTCGGCCTCCTCTGGATCTTCGGCGCGGCCTTCCTGGCGCCCTACCTGGTCCAGATGACCGGGGCGCGCACGGCGGTGATCGCCCCACCGATCCCGGCGATGCCGAGCACCGGCCCGGCGCCCTACGGGTACCCGCAGCAGCCCTCGGCCCCGGCGCCGGCCCCGCACGAGCCCCCGCTCGTCGAACTGGGCCACCACCACCTGCCGCCCCCGGAACCGGCCGGTCCCCGCAACCGCCCCCTCACCTGGGTCCTCACGATCGCCGCGGCCCTCGTGATCGGCGGGGGAGGAGCGGCGGCGATCCTGCTCTGGCAGAAGTAGGGAGCACTTGGAGGGCAGTTGAGGAGGGGACCGCGCCCCGTTTTCAAGGGGCGCGGGGAACTGCGCGATCAGCCACGACGGACCCGCAGCCTGCGACGGCACCGATCCGGCCACCCCGAATCCAGAGCCCCCAAAAAACTACCGTCGCACCGCGAACGGATCCCCCGGCTCGTCCAACGCCCTGCGCAACCCCGGCGGCGACCCCCCGCCCCGCGGCTCCCGCACACCCCCACCGTCGTCGCCCGACTCGAACCACACGGTCACGGCGGCCCCACGCGGCACCGTCACTCCCGGCGGCGGGTACTGCCGTACGACGTAGTCCACGACGCTGAGTTGGAGGTCGGGCAGGTCGGGGGCGACGAGGGTCACCCCGCCCGCCTCGGCCGTCTCGCGCGCGTCCACGGTCATCAGACCGACGAACCGCGGCACTCGCACTTCGAATGACTTGGGCAATATGCGCACAGATGTTCACCCCCAGCGGTACCGGCAGGGTAACCGCCGAGCGGCCCCGGCCGGAAGCGCTGCGTGGCAATCTGCGGCAAATCGCTACGCAGCGTGACGAGTTGCCGAAATCCCGAACACGGGACCCCTCACCACGGCATCCCTCACACGGGACTCCTCGCCACGGGACTCCTCACCACGGGACCTCTCACAGCGTCAGCCGATAGCAGTGCCCCACCTGCCGCGAGACCGGCGTCGTGTACTTCTCCGCCAGTTCCATGCCCAGCCGCCGGGTCACGGCGATGGACCGCTCGTTGCGGGCGTCGACCATGGCGACGACGCCGCCGATGCCGGCCTCCCGTACCCGCTGAAGGGTCTGCGTCGCGGCGGCGGTCACATATCCCTTGCCCCAGTGGTCGCGGGAGAGCCGCCAGCCGATCTCGATCTCGCCGGTCGGGCCCCACTCCCGGGGCCACGGCTGGGCGCCGGTGAAGCCGATGGCCCGGCCCTCCTCGTCGAGCATGGTCCACAGACAGAACCCGTACTCGGCGTCGTGGCGGCGCTGGCGCGCGGTGAGCTCCTCGTAGACGGACAGCTCGGCGGACCGGCCGCCGTGGAACTCCATGACGTCGGGATCGTCGAAGATCCGGTGCCAGGCGAAGGCGTCCTCATCGGTGGGGACACGCAGCCGTACGTCGGGCAGAGCTCTGTTCACAGGGGCAGCCCTTCAGCCGATGATCGGTACCGCTGAATAGACTGCCCATGTCCGACGCCTGTCGGCACATGTTTTCTGGTCTTCCGGTGCCGGTGTTCCAGCCTCCGGCCTCCGGTCTGCCGGCGAACCTTCGCTTCGATCCTTCTACTTCTTGGGGAGAACCCGTCGTGACCGAGCCCCAGCCCCTTACCGAACACACCGCCGATGTGATCGTCGTCGGGGCCGGGCCAGCCGGTTCCACCACCGCGTACTACCTGGCGAAGGCCGGGCTGGACGTGCTCCTCCTGGAGAAGACCAGCTTCCCCAGGGAGAAGGTCTGCGGCGACGGCCTCACCCCACGCGCCACCAAGCAACTCGTGTCGATGGGCATCGACATCTCCGAGGAGGCCGGCTGGCTCCGCAACAAGGGGCTGCGGATCATCGGCGGCGGCGTCCGCCTCCAGCTCGACTGGCCGGATCTCGCCTCCTACCCGGACTACGGACTCGTCCGCAAGCGCGACGACTTCGACGAGCAGCTCGCCCGCCAGGCCCAGAAGGCGGGCGCCCGGCTGCACGAGCGCTGCAACGTGGGCGCGCCGATCGTCGACGACCGCACGGGCCGGATCACCGGCGTGCACGCCAAGCTCGGCGACGAGAAGCGGGAAGTCACCTTCCACGCCCCGCTGGTGGTGGCGGCCGACGGCAACTCCACCCGCCTCTCCCTGGCGATGGGCCTGCACCGCCGCGAGGACCGCCCGATGGGCGTCGCGGTCCGTACGTACTTCACGTCCCCCCGCCACGACGACGACTACCTGGAGTCCTGGCTGGAACTGTGGGACAAGCGCGGCCCGGGCGAGGACCGGCTGCTCCCCGGCTACGGCTGGATCTTCGGCATGGGCGACGGCACGTCCAACGTGGGTCTGGGCGTCCTCAACACCTCCGCCGCCTTCAAGGAGCTGGACTGGCGTGACGTCCTGAAGGCCTGGTGCGCGTCCATGCCCGAGGAGTGGGGCTACACCCCCGAGAACATGACCGGCCCCATCCGCGGCGCCGCCCTCCCGATGGCCTTCAACCGCCAACCCCACTACACCAAGGGCCTGCTGCTGGTCGGCGACGCCGGCGGCATGGTGAACCCGTTCAACGGCGAGGGCATCGCCTATGCCATGGAGTCCGGGCAGATCGCCGCCGACGTCATCGTCCAGGCCCACGCCCGCGCCACTCCCGGGCAGCGCGAACTCGCCCTCCAGCGCTACCCGCAGGTCCTCAAGGACACCTACGGCGGCTATTACACGATGGGCCGCGCCTTCGTGAAGCTCATCGGCAACCCGAAGATCATGAAGCTGGCCACGCAGCGCGGTCTGACCCACCCGCTGCTGATGAAGTTCACCCTGAAGATGCTGGCCAACCTCACCGACCCCACGGGCGGCGACGCGATGGACCGCATCATCAACGGCCTCAGCAAGGTGGCCCCGAAGGCGTGACAACGGCCGCCCCTGGGTGACCGGGGCGCGAGGCTGCCGTGGGTGACCGGGGCACGAGGATCGCGTGGGTGACCGGGACAGCGCCTTCCGTCCCGTTCACCCGCGCGGCAGGGCAGCGGCGGCCCGTGTCGCCGGGCGCAGGTGAGTCCCGCGTCGCCGACCGTCGAAGGCGGAACGCCTGGGGCGCGTCAGCAGGCCCGCTGGAGGGCCCGGGGCGCCCTCCGCCTTCGGTCCGGTGCGAGAGAGCCCTGTGGGGCCCTTGGGGGCCTTTCTGAGGGCAGCCCGAGGGGCCGCTGTCCCCATCGGGAAAGCGGCCCTCTCGAAAGCGCCGGGGCGGCCGCGCGCGGGCGGCGGCCGAGTCGGCTCAGAGCACGCGCACCGCGCCCGTCGCCGGGTAGCCGGACAGATCCTGGATGACGACGCCCTTCGAGGGGTTCGCCGCGTCGAGGTACTGGCCGTCGCCGATGTAGACACCGACGTGGTACGCGGAGCCCTTGGCACCCCAGTACAGGATGTCGCCGACCTGCAGGTTGGAGAGCGAGACCTCGGTGCCCTGCATCGACTGGTCCTGCGAGACCCGGGGAAGGTCCACGCCGACCTGCTTGAACGCGGCCTGCACCAGCGAGGAGCAGTCCCACGCGTTGGGGCCCGTGGCACCCATGACGTAGGCGTCGCCGAGCTGCGCCTTGAGGAAGCCGATCACCGTGCCGACGCTGCCGGTGGCCGGCGCCGTCGTGGTGGTCGTGGTGGTCGACGAGTTGGTCGTGAGAGTGGTCCGCTCACTGTCGCGTGCGGCACGCTCGGCCTCGGCCTTGCGCTCGGCCTCGGCGGCGGCCTTCTTGCGGGCCTCTTCCTTCTTCGCCTTGACCAGGTCCTTCTCGGCCTGCTTGGCAGCCTGTTCGGCGGCCGTCTCGCGCTCGGCCTGCAACTGGTAGTCGGCCGCCATCGCCTGCGTGGCGTCCGCCGACTGCGCGGCCTGCGTGGCCAGGTCGGCCGTGAGGGTGGGCAGTTCGAGCGTCTGCGTCACCGGCTCCGCGGCGAAGGCCGACGTGGACGCGCCGGCCACAGCCACGGTGCTGAGAACGCCACCGGCGACTCCGGCGCGCATCGCGATCGAGGACGCGTTGCGGCGGGGTTTCCGGTGGCTGCGTATGTGAGCGGTGTGGGACATGGGTACAAGCGGTACCAGCGACTCCTCCATACCTTCAAGAAACGTGTGCTGCGCCACAGTTGTTCAACGGAGGCCCCAAATTCCCTGTGCGTCACTCTTTATTGACGCCGTAACGGGCAAAGCGGACACGGTCTGTCATGCCTGTGATCATGCGCTTTCGTGAATACGCCCGAATTGCCCTGTGCTTACCATCGATCGCAGCGAGTGGCCAAGGCCCGCTGATTTGATCTCGCTCCGATGTGGCGCAGGTCACGGAACGGTCACCCGTCCGCCCGGCGTCCCGCGCGGGAGCGCCCCTCCTCGCCTCCTCCTCGCCGCTCGTGAACGCGTGCACGCGTCCACATCGGCCGCCGGACTCCCTCCGGGGTGTGAACGCCGCGCACTATCAATCGACCCCGTCCAGCGCCAATTTGCATGCAGCGGAATTCTCTTGATATGGAGACGACCCGCGTGACCAGCGGTAACGCGCGAAAATGTCACTTCTGGTGATCAGTCTGGCGCTTCGTGTATGAAGATCGACGCTCATCCGACTTCATGATCCTTCGTCAGGTGGTGGAGATCACAAACTCGGTGCCGCACCCGTGTCGCAGATCACAGACCGGCAGGCATAGGATGCGGGGCAGTTGGGCTTGTGACCTGCTTCACATGTTCGCGATCTTCGCCGGGACGGGCGGGGCTCGTGGGGCCGGTGGGGCGGGAGAGCAGGGCCCACGCCATCCGCCAGCAGTCAGTGCCGACTGAGAGGAGCGAGGAGCGGTGAACGCTTATGCGCCCATCCTCGTACTGGGAGCCCTCGGGGCAGGCTTTGCGATCTTCTCCGTGATCATGGCCTCGCTGATCGGCCCGAAGCGCTACAACCGGGCCAAGCTAGAGGCTTACGAGTGCGGTATCGAGCCCACCCCCACGCCGGCCGGCGGCGGGCGTTTCCCCATCAAGTACTACCTGACGGCGATGCTCTTCATCGTCTTCGACATCGAGATCGTCTTCCTCTACCCCTGGGCCGTCACCTTCGACGCCCTGGGTGTTTTCGGGCTCGTGGAGATGCTGCTCTTCGTGCTCACCGTCTTCGTCGCCTACGCGTACGTCTGGCGGCGCGGCGGCCTGGAATGGGACTGAGGGGCCTTTAACCATGGGACTCGAAGAGAAACTGCCGAGCGGTTTCCTGCTGACCACCGTCGAGCAGGCCGCGGGCTGGGTACGCAAGGCGTCCGTCTTCCCCGCCACCTTCGGCCTCGCCTGTTGTGCCATCGAGATGATGACCACGGGCGCGGGCCGCTACGACCTGGCGCGCTTCGGCATGGAGGTGTTCCGGGGCTCGCCGCGCCAGGCGGACCTGATGATCGTCGCCGGCCGGGTCAGCCAGAAGATGGCGCCGGTGCTGCGGCAGGTCTACGACCAGATGCCGAATCCCAAGTGGGTGATCTCCATGGGGGTCTGCGCGTCGTCCGGCGGCATGTTCAACAACTACGCGATCGTCCAGGGCGTCGACCACATCGTCCCGGTCGACATCTATCTCCCCGGCTGCCCGCCACGGCCCGAGATGCTGATGGACGCGATCCTCAAGCTCCACCAGAAGATCCAGACGTCCAAGCTCGGCGTGAACGCCGAGGAAGCGGCCCGCGAGGCGGAGGAAGCGGCCCTCAAGGCGCTCCCCACCATCGAGATGAAGGGGCTGCTGCGATGAGCGACGCGAACGGCAAGAACGGTACGGGCGGTCCGGGCGCCTCGAACGGCTCGAACGGGGTGAACCCCGAGAAGGACCTCGCCGCCTCCAACCTCCCCGGCCAGCGCGGCGACGGCGGTGAGGAGATCCGCGTCCAGCGCGGCATGTTCGGCGCCAACAACGGCGGCGACACCTCCGGCTACGGCGGCCTCGTCCGCTCCATCCGCCTCCCAGGCTCGGCGAGCCGCCCCTACGGCGGCTGGTTCGACGAGGTCGCCGACGAACTGGAAGGCGCCCTGGAGGAGCAGGGCCTCGTCCCCGAGAACGTGATCGACAGGACCGTCGTCGACCGGGGCGAGATCACCTTCCACATCGAGCGCGAGCACCTGCCGCGCGTCGCCCGGACCCTCCGCGACGACCCGGCCCTCCGCTTCGAACTGTGCACCGGCGTCTCCGGCGTCCACTACCCCGGCGACAAGGGCCGCGAGCTGCACGCCGTCTACCACCTGCGCTCGATCACCCACAACCGGCTGATCCGCCTGGAGGTCTCCGCCCCCGACGCCGACCCGCACATCCCGTCGCTCGTCCCGGTCTACCCGACCAACGACTGGCACGAGCGCGAGACGTACGACTTCTTCGGCATCGTCTTCGACGGCCACCCCGCGCTGACGCGGATCATGATGCCGGACGACTGGCAGGGCTTCCCGCAACGCAAGGACTACCCCCTCGGCGGCATCCCCGTCGAGTACAAGGGCGCCCAGATCCCGGCTCCGGACCAGCGGAGGTCGTACGCATGAGCACATCGCACGCAACTCCGCGCGAGACCACCGAGGGCACCGTCTACACGGTCACCGGCGGCGACTGGGACGAGGTCGCCGAGACCGCGGCCAGGTCCGACGACGAGCGCATCATCGTCAACATGGGCCCCCAGCACCCGTCCACCCACGGTGTGCTCCGGCTCATCCTGGAGATCGACGGCGAGACCGTCACCGAGGCCCGCTGCGGCATCGGCTACCTCCACACCGGCATCGAGAAGAACCTCGAATACCGCACGTGGACCCAGGGCACCACGTTCGTGACGCGCATGGACTACCTGACGCCGTTCTTCAACGAGACGGCGTACTGCCTCGCCGTGGAGAAACTCCTCGGCATCGAGGACCAGATCCCGGACCGCGCCTCGATCATCCGCGTGCTCCTGATGGAGCTGAACCGGCTCTCCTCCCACCTGGTGTGCATCGCCACCGGCGGCATGGAGCTGGGCGCCACCACGATCATGATCTACGGCTTCCGTGATCGTGAACTCATTCTCGACATCTACGAGCTGATCACCGGCCTGCGCATGAACCACGCGTACATCCGGCCCGGCGGACTCGCCCAGGACCTGCCGCCCGGCGCGGTGGACCAGATCCGCGAGTTCGTGAAGAAGATGCAGAAGAACCTGCCCGAGTACGACAAGCTCGCCACCGGGAACCCCATCTTCAAGGCACGTATGCAGGACGTCGGCTATCTCGACCTGTCCGGCTGCATGGCCCTCGGCGCCACCGGCCCGATCCTGCGCTCCGCCGGCCTCCCGCACGACCTGCGCAAGGCGCAGCCGTACTGCGGGTACGAGACGTACGACTTCGACGTCCCGACCGCCGACACCTGCGACTCCTACGGCCGCTTCCTGATCCGCCTCGAAGAGATGCGCCAGTCCCTGCGGATCGTCGAACAGTGCCTGGACCGGCTGCAGCCCGGCCCGGTCATGGTCACCGACAAGAAGATCGCCTGGCCCGCCCAGCTCGCCCTGGGACCGGACGGACTCGGCAACTCCCTGGACCACATCAAGAAGATCATGGGCACCTCCATGGAGGCCCTGATCCACCACTTCAAGCTGGTGACCGAGGGCTTCCGCGTCCCGCCGGGACAGGCGTACGCGGCGGTCGAGTCGCCCAAGGGCGAACTCGGGGTGCACGTCGTCTCCGACGGAGGCACCCGCCCCTTCCGGGTCCACTTCCGCGACCCGTCCTTCACCAATCTGCAGGCCATGGCGGCGATGTGCGAGGGCGGCCAGGTCGCCGACGTCATCGTCGCCGTCGCGTCCATCGACCCCGTGATGGGAGGCGTCGACCGGTGACCACCACCCCCGAGGGCGTCAGCCTGGGCATGCCCCAACTGCCCGCGCCCGACTACCCGGACGACGTTCGAGCCCGGCTGGAGCGGGACGCGGCCGACGTCATCGCCCGCTACCCGGACTCCCGGTCCGCCCTGCTGCCGTTGCTGCATCTCGTGCAGTCGGAGGAGGGCCATGTCACCCGCACCGGCATGCGGTTCTGCGCCGAGGTGCTCGGCCTGACCACGGCCGAGGTCACCGCGGTCGCCACCTTCTACTCCATGTACCGGCGCAAGCCGTCCGGGGACTACCAGGTGGGCGTCTGCACCAACACCCTGTGCGCGGTGATGGGCGGCGACGCGATCTTCGAGGCGCTGCAGGACCACCTCGGTGTGGGCAACGGCGAGACCACCGGCGACGGCAAGGTCACCCTGGAGCACATCGAGTGCAACGCGGCCTGCGACTTCGCGCCGGTCGTGATGGTCAACTGGGAGTTCTTCGACAACCAGACCGTCGACAGCGCCAAGCGTCTCGTCGACGACCTGCGCGCGGGGGCCGAGGTCGAGCCCACGCGCGGGGCGCCGCTGTGCACCTTCAAGGAGACCGCGCGGATTCTCGCCGGCTTCCCCGACGAGCGGCCAGGGGCCGTCGAGGCAAGCGGCGGTGCGGGACCCGCCTCACTGGTCGGTCTTCGCCTGGCAAGGGGAGAGACCGGACCCGCGCGCGTGGTCCATCCGCGGGACGGCGGCCCGCACGACGAGCCGCAGGACAAGGTGCACAAGCCGTCACCCGCCGAACATCTCAGCTCGCACGACGCGCCGCAGGACACGTCGGCCTCGGACCCGGCCCACCCGGCAGGGCCTACCGCCGAGGAGGGGGAGTGATGACGTTGGCACCCGAGATCAAGGGCACCAGCCCGGAGAAACTGCTCGCACCCGTGCTGTCGGCCTTCTGGGACGAGGACAGGCCATGGTCGCTCGACGTCTACCGAAGGCACGAGGGGTACGAGGGGCTGCGCAAGGCGCTGGCCATGTCACCGGACGACGTCATCGCGTACGTCAAGGAGTCCGGGCTGCGCGGCCGGGGCGGCGCGGGATTCCCGACCGGAATGAAATGGCAGTTCATTCCTCAGGGTGATGGAAAACCACATTATCTAGTTGTCAATGCCGACGAGTCGGAGCCCGGAACGTGCAAGGACATTCCGCTCCTCTTCGCGAACCCGCATAGCCTCATCGAGGGCATTGTCATCGCCTGTTATGCCATCAGGTCTTCGCATGCCTTCATCTATCTGCGTGGTGAAGTCGTCCCGGTCCTGCGGCGGTTGCACGAGGCCGTACGTGAGGCCTACGAGGCCGGCTTCCTCGGCGAGAACATCCTCGGCAGCGGACTCGACCTCCAGCTCACCGTGCACGCCGGCGCCGGCGCGTACATCTGCGGTGAGGAGACCGCACTGCTCGACTCGCTCGAAGGCCGCCGTGGTCAACCGCGGCTGCGTCCCCCCTTCCCTGCTGTCGAGGGCCTCTACGCGTGCCCGACTGTCGTGAATAACGTCGAATCCATCGCGTCAGTTCCCGCCATCATGCAAAAGGGCAAGGAATGGTTCAGGTCGATGGGCAGCGAGAAGTCCCCCGGCTTCACGCTCTACTCGCTCAGCGGCCATGTCGCGAGCCCCGGCCAGTACGAGGCGCCGCTCGGCATCACGCTCCGTCAGCTCCTGGAGATGAGCGGCGGCATGCGACCCGGGCATCGCCTCAAGTTCTGGACGCCGGGCGGCTCCTCGACCCCGATGTTCACCGACGAGCACCTCGACGTCCCTCTCGACTACGAAGGAGTGGGCGCCGCGGGTTCCATGCTCGGCACGAAAGCACTCCAGTGCTTCGACGAGACGACCTGCGTCGTACGGGCCGTCACCCGCTGGACCGAGTTCTACGCCCATGAGTCCTGCGGCAAGTGCACCCCCTGCCGCGAAGGCACCTACTGGCTCGTGCAGTTGTTGCGTGACATCGAGGCCGGCAAGGGCGTCATGAGCGACCTCGACAAGCTGAACGACATCGCCGACAACATCAACGGCAAGTCGTTCTGCGCCCTCGGCGACGGCGCCGCCTCGCCGATCTTCTCCTCCCTCAAGTACTTCCGCGCGGAGTACGAGGACCACATCACGGGCCGGGGCTGCCCCTTCGACCCGGCCAGGTCGACCGCCTGGGCCGACAAGGACAAGCACGCGGAGGTGAACGCATGACCGTGACCACCAGCGCTCCCTCCGGAGGCGGGGAGGCGGCGGTCCCGCCGGAGGATCTCGTCTCGCTGAAGATCGACGGCGTCGACATCAGCGTGCCCAAGGGCACCCTGGTCATCCGGGCCGCCGAACAGCTCGGCATCGAGATCCCCCGCTTCTGCGACCACCCCCTCCTCGACCCCGTCGGCGCCTGCCGCCAGTGCATCGTCGAGGTCGAGGGCCAGCGCAAGCCCATGGCGTCCTGCACGATCACCTGTACGGACGGGATGGTCGTCAAGACTCATCTGACCTCGCCGGTCGCGGAGAAGGCCCAGAAGGGTGTGATGGAGCTCCTGCTCATCAACCACCCGCTGGACTGCCCGGTCTGCGACAAGGGCGGCGAGTGCCCCCTGCAGAACCAGGCCATGTCGCACGGCCACTCCGAGTCCCGCTTCGAGGGCCGCAAGCGCACCTACGAGAAGCCGGTCCCGATCTCCACCCAGGTGCTGCTCGACCGCGAGCGGTGCGTGCTGTGCGCCCGCTGCACCCGCTTCTCCAACCAGGTCGCGGGCGACCCGATGATCGAACTGGTCGAGCGGGGCGCCCTCCAGCAGGTCGGCACCGGCGAGGGCGACCCCTTCGAGTCGTACTTCTCCGGCAACACCATCCAGATCTGCCCCGTCGGCGCGCTGACCTCGGCGGCGTACCGATTCCGCTCCCGCCCCTTCGACCTCGTCTCCTCGCCGTCCGTCTGCGAGCACTGCTCCGGCGGCTGCGCGACCCGCACCGACCACCGGCGCGGCAAGGTCATGCGGCGCCTCGCGGCCAACGACCCCGAGGTCAACGAGGAGTGGATCTGCGACAAGGGGCGATTCGCGTTCCGGTACGCGCAGCGCCCGGACCGGCTGACCACCCCGCTCGTCCGCAACGCCGACGGCGTCCTGGAGACCGCGTCCTGGCCGGAGGCCCTGGAAGCGGCCGCCCGAGGCCTGCTCGCCGCGCGCGGCAGGGCCGGTGTCCTGACCGGCGGCCGGCTCACCGTCGAGGACGCCTACGCGTACAGCAAGTTCGCGCGCGTGGCCCTCGACACCAACGACATCGACTTCCGCGCGCGCGTGCACAGCGGCGAGGAGGCCGACTTCCTGGCCGCCCGGGTCGCCGGACGCGGCCGCGACCTCGACGGTACGGGCGTCACGTACGCCGCCCTGGAGAAGGCGCCCGCGGTCCTGCTGGTCGGGTTCGAGGCGGAGGAGGAGGCGCCCGGCGTCTTCCTCAGGCTCCGCAAGGCCTGGCGGGGGCACAAGCAGCGGGTGTTCTCGCTGGCCACCCACGCCACCCGGGGCCTCACGAAGGCGGGCGGCACGCTGCTGCCCGCCGCGCCCGGCACCGAGACCGAGTGGCTGGACGCCCTCGCGAGCGGCTTCGGTCTCGACGACGACGGCACCAGGGCCGCCGAGGCGCTGCGCGCCGACGGCGCGGTGATCGTCGTCGGGGAGCGGTTCGCCGCCGTGGCGGGCGGACTCACCGCCGCCGTCCGGGCCGCGTCCCTGACCGGCGCGAAGCTGGTGTGGATCCCGCGCCGGGCCGGTGAGCGCGCCGCCGTCGAGGCGGGCGCCCTGCCGTCGGTGCTGCCGGGCGGCCGTCCGGCGACCGACCCGCGCGCGCGGGAGGAGGTCGCCGCCGCCTGGGGCGTCGCCGAACTCCCCGCGCGGTACGGCCGGGACACCGGGCAGATCGTCGAGGCCGCCGCCACCGGAGAGCTCGGGGCCCTGGTGGTGGCGGGTGTGGAACTCGCCGATCTGCCCGATCCGGCACGCGCGCGTGAGGCACTGTCCGCGGTCGGCTTCCTGGTCTCGCTGGAACTGCGGCCCAGCGAGGTCACCGACCGGGCCGACGTCGTCCTTCCGGTCGCCGCCGTCGCCGAGAAGGCGGGCACCTTCGTCAACTGGGAAGGCCGCGTGCGGATGTTCGAGGCCGCGCTGAAGCCCGACCAGATGACCCGCCGGGTGGCACCCACCGACGGCCGGGTCCTGCAGATGCTGGCCGACGCCATGGACGTCCACCTGGGGCTGCCCGATCTGCGCACCACGCGCGCGGAGCTGGACCGCCTCGGCGCGTGGGACGGGGCGCGGGCCACCGAGCCGGTGGAGGTCGCGGCCTCCCTGCCGAGGCCCGCCGCCGGGGAAGCCGTCCTGGCCGGGCACCGACTGCTGCTCGACCAGGGGCGCCTCCAGGACGGCGACGACGCGCTCGCCGGGACCCGGCACGCCGCCCACGCGCGCGTGTCCGCCGCCACGGCCGCCGAGGCCGGCGTCAAGAACGGCGACACCCTCGCGGTCACCGGCCCCGCCGGAGTCGTCGAACTGCCGCTGCTGATCACCGAGATGCCCGACCGCGTGGTCTGGCTGCCGCTGAACTCCACCGGCTCGGGCGTCGCCTCCGACACCGGGGCACAGCCCGGCGCACTCGTCCGTATCGGCCCCGCGACGCTCGCCGCCGAGGCCCCCGAGGAGGTGGAGGCATGAGCGCGTACTACCTCGCCGCTGAGGACCTCTCGATGTTCGGCCGGGACCCCTGGTGGCTGGTCGTCGTCAAGGCGGTGTTCTGCTTCGCCTTCCTGATGATCACCGTGCTGTTCTCCATCGTGTGGGAACGCAAGGTCGTCGCCTGGATGCAGCTGCGCATCGGCCCCAACCGGCACGGCCCCTGGGGCATGCTCCAGTCGCTCGCCGACGGCATCAAGCTGATGCTCAAGGAAGACGTCATCGTCAAACGCGCGGACAAGGTCGTCTACGTCCTCGCGCCGATCGTCGCCGCCATCCCGGCGTTCATGGCGATCGCGGTGATTCCCTTCGGCCCCGCCGGCAACGAGGTCTCGATCTTCGGCCAGCGCACCACGATGCAGCTCACCGACCTGCCCATCGCGATGCTCTACATCCTCGCGGTCGCCTCGGTCGGCATCTACGGCATCGTCCTCGCGGGCTGGAGCTCCGGATCCACCTACCCGCTGCTCGGCGGCCTCCGCTCCGCCGCGCAGATGATCTCGTACGAGATCGCCATGGGCGCCGCGTTCGCCTCGGTCTTCCTCTACTCCGGGTCGATGTCGACGTCGGCGATCGTGGAGGCGCAGCAGGACCGCTGGTACATCGTGCTGCTGCCGGTCTCGTTCGTGATCTATATCGTGACCATGGTCGGCGAGACCAACCGCGCCCCGTTCGACATGCCGGAGTCCGAGGGCGACCTGGTCGGCGGCTTCAACACCGAGTACTCGTCGATCAAGTTCGCGATGTTCATGCTCGCCGAGTACGTCAACATGGTGACCGTCTCGGCCGTGTCGGTGACGCTCTTCCTCGGCGGCTGGCGGGCCCCCTGGCCCATCAGCACCTTCTGGGAGGGCGCCAACCACGGCTGGTGGCCGATGCTCTGGTTCGTGGTGAAGGTGCAGCTGCTGCTGTTCTTCTTCATCTGGCTGCGCGGCACCCTCCCGCGCGTCCGCTACGACCAGCTGATGAAGCTCGGCTGGAAGGTCCTCCTTCCGGTCTCCGTGGTCTGGCTGATGCTCGTCGCGACCGTACGGACCCTCCGCAACGAGAACTACGACTTCGCCGAGATCGCCCTGTACGTCGCCGGCGCCGTCATCGTGCTGTTCCTGCTCTCGGTCGTCGCGGACATGTTCCGCGACCGGCGCGAGGCACAGGAACAGCCCGCCGAACCCGCCGGATTCGACCCGATGGCCGGTGGATTCCCCGTACCGCCCCTGCCCGGACAGACCCTCCCACCGGTGCCGCGCAGGCGTCCGCGCCGGGAGCGGGAGCTGATTGTCAGTGGTGGGTCCGATACTGACAGTGACGGATCTTCGAATGGGAGGGAGGCGTCCGATGGCTGAGGAGCCGAAAGAGAACAAGCAGGGTTTCCAGAACCCCGTCGCCGGCTTCGGCGTGACCTTCAAGGCCATGTTCAAGAAGCGGCTGACCGAGCAGTATCCGGAGCAGCAGAAGACCACGGCCCCGCGGTTCCACGGCCGGCACCAGCTCAACCGCCATCCGGACGGCCTGGAGAAGTGCGTCGGATGCGAGCTGTGCGCCTGGGCCTGCCCCGCCGACGCCATCTACGTGGAGGGCGCCGACAACACGGACGAGGAGCGCTACTCCCCGGGCGAGCGGTACGGCGCCGTCTACCAGATCAACTACGCCCGCTGCATCCTGTGCGGCCTGTGCATCGAGGCGTGCCCCACGCGCGCGCTCACGATGACCAACGAGTTCGAGCTGGCCGACTCCAGCCGCGCCAACCTCATCTACACCAAGGAGCAACTGCTCGCCGGTCTGGAGGAGGGCATGGTCGACTCGCCCCACTCGATCTTCCCGGGCACCGACGAACAGGACTACTACCGGGGGCTGGTCACCGAGGCCGCGCCCGGCACGGTGCGCCAGGTCGCCGTCTCCAAGGGTGAGAAGCCGCAGGACGAGGGGGTGGACGCATGAGCGCGCAGCTCGCCGCCTACACCACCTCCACCGGTGAGGCCTTCCAGTTCTGGGTGCTCGGCACGGTCGCCGTGGTCGGGGCCCTGTGCACCGTCTTCATGAAGAGGGCCGTGCACAGCGCGCTCTGCCTCGCCGGCACCATGATCATCCTGGCGGTGTTCTACCTCGCCAACGGCGCCTACTTCCTGGGCATCGTGCAGATCGTCGTCTACACCGGCGCGATCATGATGCTGTTCCTGTTCGTGGTGATGCTCGTCGGTGTCACCGCGGCGGACTCCCTGAAGGAGACCATCAAGGGCCAGCGCTGGCTGGCCCTCCTGTGCGGCCTCGGCTTCGGCATCCTGCTGATCGCGGGCATCGGCAACGCCTCACTGACGGAGTTCAACGGCCTCGGCACGGCGAACGCGGGCGGCAATGTGGAGGGCCTCGCGGCCCTGATCTTCACCGACTACGTGTTCGCCTTCGAACTCACCGGCGCCCTCCTCATCACGGCCGCCGTCGGCGCCATGGTCCTCACCCACCGCGAGCGCACCGAGCGCGCCAAGACCCAGCGCGAGCTGGCGGAGGAGCGCGTACGCGAGGGCAAGCACCTCCCGCCGCTCCCGGCCCCCGGTGTCTACGCCCGGCACAACGCGGTCGACATCCCGGGCCTGCTGCCCGACGGCACCCCGTCCGATCTGACCGTCAGCAAGACCCTGCGGGACCGGGGCCAGGTCCGCGATGTGTCGGCCGAGGCGCTGAGCGACCTCAAGGCCCTGGAACAGCGCGCCGAGGACCGCCTGGAGCGCACCAACAGCGGGAACGGCCCCAAGCGCGGGGAGGCATCGAAGTGAATCCCGTCAACTATCTGTATCTCGCCGCCCTGCTGTTCACGATCGGCGCCACCGGCGTCCTGATCAGGCGGAACGCGATCGTGGTGTTCATGTGCGTCGAGCTGATGCTCAACGCCTGCAACCTCGCCCTGGTCGCCTTCTCCCGGATGCACGGCAATCTCGACGGCCAGATCATCGCCTTCTTCACGATGGTCGTCGCCGCCGCGGAGGTCGTGGTCGGACTCGCGATCATCGTGTCGCTGTTCCGGTCCCGCCACTCGGCCTCGGTCGACGACGCCAGCCTGATGAAGCTGTAAGGGGTCGGAAGAATCGTGGAGAACCTGATTGCGCTGCTCGTCGCGGCGCCCCTGCTCGGAGCGGCGGTCCTGCTGTGCGGCGGCCGGCGCCTCGACGCCGTCGGTCACCTGATCGGTACGGCCCTCGCCGCCGCCTCCTTCGTCATCGGCGTCGTCCTCTTCGCCGACATGCTCGGCAAGGACGCCGAACACCGCGCGATGGGCCAGTACCTGTTCAGCTGGATCCCCGTCGAGGGATTCCAGGCGGACGTCGCCTTCCAGCTCGACCAGCTGTCGATGACGTTCGTCCTGCTGATCACCGGAGTCGGCTCGCTCATCCATGTGTACTCCATCGGGTACATGGAGCACGACGAGCGCCGACGCCGCTTCTTCGGCTATCTGAACCTGTTCCTCGCGGCGATGCTGCTGCTCGTCCTCGCCGACAACTACCTGCTGCTGTACGTCGGCTGGGAGGGCGTCGGCCTCGCCTCGTACCTGCTGATCGGCTTCTGGCAGCACAAGCCCAGCGCCGCCACCGCCGCGAAGAAGGCCTTCCTGGTCAACCGCGTCGGCGACGTGGGCCTGTCCATCGCCATCATGCTGATGTTCACCACCTTCGGGACCTTCGCCTTCGGGGCGGTCGGCGAGACGAGCGAGGGCACACTCACCGCCATCGCGCTGATGCTGCTGCTGGCCGCCTGCGGCAAGTCCGCCCAGGTGCCGCTGCAGTCCTGGCTCGGGGACGCGATGGAGGGCCCGACCCCGGTCTCGGCCCTCATCCACGCCGCGACCATGGTGACCGCCGGCGTCTATCTGATCGTCCGCTCCGCCGACATCTTCAACGCCTCGCCGGACGCCCAGCTCGTCACCACCGTCGTGGGCGCGGTCACGCTCCTCTTCGGTGCGATCGTCGGTTGCGCCAAGGACGACATCAAGAAGGCCCTCGCCGGCTCGACGATGTCGCAGATCGGCTACATGGTGCTGGCCGCGGGCCTCGGCCCCATCGGCTACGTCTTCGCGATCATGCACCTGGTGACGCACGGCTTCTTCAAGGCCGGGCTCTTCCTCGGCGCCGGTTCGGTCATGCACGGCATGAACGACGAGGTCGACATGCGCAAATACGGCGGCCTGCGCACGTACATGCCGATCACCTTCGTCACCTTCGGCCTCGGCTACCTCGCCATCATCGGCTTCCCCGGCCTGTCCGGCTTCTTCTCCAAGGACAAGATCATCGAGGCGGCCTTCGCCAAGGGCGGCACCGAGGGCTGGATCCTCGGCGGCGTGGCCCTGCTGGGCGCGGCCCTCACCGCGTTCTACATGACGCGCGTGATGCTGATGACCTTCTTCGGCGAGAAGCGCTGGCAGCCCGACGAGCACGGCCACGAACCGCACCCGCACGAGTCGCCCAAGGTCATGACGATCCCCATGATCGTCCTGGCCGTCGGATCGGTCTTCGGCGGCGCCTACTTCAGCATCGGCGACCGGTTCATCCACTGGCTGGAGCCCGTCACCAAGCACGCGCACGGCCACCCGCCGATCAGCGCCCTGACGGTCACGATCTCCACGGTCGCCGTGATGGTCATCGGTGTCGGCCTCGCCTGGGCCCAGTACGGCCGCAAGCCCGTCCCCGTCGTCGCCCCGCGCGGATCGCTGCTCACCCGGGCCGCCCGGCGCGACCTCCTCCAGGACGACTTCAACCACGTCGTCCTCGTCCGCGGCGGAGAGCACCTCACGCGCTCCCTCGTCTACGTCGACCACACCCTGGTCGACGGCGTCGTCAACGGCACGGCGGCCTCGATGGGCGGCCTCTCCGGGCGGCTGCGCCGCATCCAGAACGGCTATGCCCGCTCGTACGCGGTCTCGATGTTCGGCGGCGCTGCGATCCTCATCGCCGCGACCCTGCTGATGAGGGCGGTCTGATACCGATGTCCTTTCCTCTGCTGACAGCGACGGCGGCGCTCCCGGCCCTCGGGGCGATCGCCACGGCCGCCGTACCGGCCCAGCGGCGCAACGCCGCGAAACTGCTGGCGCTGATCGTCTCGCTGGCCACGCTCGTGCTCGCCCTGATCGTCCTGGTCCGCTTCGACCCGGGCGGCGACCGCTACCAACTCACCGAGTCCCACGCCTGGATCGCGGACTTCGGGGTGCGGTACGAACTGGGCGTGGACGGCATCGCGGTGGCGCTCATCGCGCTCACCGCCCTGCTGATCCCGTTCATCATCCTCGCGGGCTGGCACGACGCCGACCCGCTGGAGACCGGAAACAAGCGGTGGCGGCCCACCCAGGGCTTCTTCGCCCTGATCCTGGCCGTCGAGGCGATGGTGATCATCTCCTTCGAGGCCACCGACGTCTTCCTCTTCTACATCTTCTTCGAAGCCATGCTCATCCCGATGTACTTCCTCATCGGCGGCTTCGGGGACCGTGCCCACGAGCACGGCGAGGAGACGGCGGCCACGCAACGCTCTTACGCCGCCGTGAAGTTCCTCCTCTACAACCTGGCCGGCGGTCTGATCATGCTGGCCGCGGTGATCGGCCTGTACGTGGTCGCCGGGAACTTCTCGCTCCCGGAGATCGCCGAGGCCCGCGCCAACGGCACGCTGGAGATGGCGACCAACACCGAACGATGGCTGTTCCTGGGCTTCTTCTTCGCCTTCGCGGTGAAGGCCCCGCTGTGGCCGCTGCACACCTGGCTGCCCAACGCCATGCAGGAGTCCACCGCCCCGGTCGCCGTCCTCATCACGGCCGTCGTCGACAAGGTCGGCACCTTCGCGATGCTCCGCTTCTGCCTCGGCCTCTTCCCGGAGGCCAGCAAGTGGGCGACGCCCGCGATCCTCGTCCTGGCGCTCATCAGCATCATCTACGGGGCGCTGCTCGCGGTCGGCCAGCGGGACATCAAGCGGCTGGTGGCGTACGCGTCGATCTCGCACTTCGGGTTCATCATCCTGGGCATCTTCGCGATGACCAGCCAGGGCCAGTCCGGCGCGACGCTCTACATGGTCAACCACGGGATCTCGACGGCCGCGCTGATGCTGGTGGCGGGCTTCCTGATCTCCCGGCGCGGGTCCCGGCTCATCGCCGACTACGGCGGAGTGCAGAAGGTCGCCCCGGTGCTGGCAGGCACGTTCCTGATCGGCGGCCTCGCGACCCTGTCACTGCCCGGACTCGCCCCGTTCGTCAGTGAGTTCCTGGTCCTGGTCGGCACGTTCGCGCGCTACCCGGTGGTCGGGATCATCGCCACCGTCGGCATCGTCCTCGCCGCGCTCTACGTCCTCGTCCTCTACCAGCGCACGATGACCGGCCCGGTGAAGGCCGAGGTCGAGGGCATGCCCGACCTGAGGGCGCGAGAACTGGTGGTGGTCGCCCCGCTGATCGTTCTGCTGATCTTCCTGGGCGTCTACCCGAAGCCGCTCACCGACATCGTCAACCCGGCGGTCGAGCACACCATGTCCGACGTCCAGAAGAAGGACCCCCAGCCCGAGGTGGAGGCGGCCAAGTGAGCGCATCAGCCGTCCACAGCCTGTGGACAACCGCGGCCGACCCGATCACCAAGATCGACGCGCCGAAGATCGAATACGGGCAATTGTCGCCCACGCTGATCGTCATCGGGGCGGCGATCATCGGGGTGCTGGTCGAGGCCTTCGTGCCCCGCAAGTCCCGCTACTACGTACAGGTGTTCGTCTCCGTCGTCGCCCTCGCCGCCTCCTTCGCCGCGGTCGTAGCCCTCGCGGCGGGCGGATACGGCACCACGAAGGCCGGCATCGCCGCCATGGGCGCCATCGCCGTGGACGGACCGGCCCTCTTCCTCCAGGGCACGATCCTCCTGGCCGGCATCCTCGGCGTCTTCACCTTCGCCGAACGCCGCCTCGACCCCGAGACACACGGCAACAAGGTCGACTCCTTCGCCGCACAGGCCGCGTCCGTGCCCGGCAGCGACAGCGAGAAGGCCGCCGTGAAGGCCGGGTTCGCCACCACCGAGGTGTTCCCGCTGCTGCTCTTCGCGATCGGCGGCATGCTGATCTTCCCGGCGGCCAACGATCTGTTGACCCTGTTCATCGCCCTGGAGGTCTTCTCCCTCCCGCTCTACCTGCTGTGCGCCGTGGCCCGCCGCAAGCGGCTCATGTCGCAGGAGGCCGCCGTCAAGTACTTCCTCCTCGGCGCCTTCGCCTCCGCCTTCACCCTCTTCGGCATCGCCCTGCTGTACGGCTACGCGGGCTCCGTGAAGTACGCGACGATCGCCCAGGTCGTCGACGGCACCATCGGCGACATCAACCCCGCCCTCGCCGACACCATGGGCAACGACGCGCTGCTCCTCATCGGCGCCGCTATGGTCGTCATGGGCCTGCTGTTCAAGGTCGGCGCGGTGCCGTTCCACATGTGGACGCCCGACGTCTACCAGGGCGCACCCACCCCGGTCACCGGCTTCATGGCCGCAGCGACCAAGGTGGCAGCCTTCGGCGCGCTGCTCAGGCTCCTGTACGTCGTCCTGCCCGGCCTGCGCTGGGACTGGCGGCCGGTGATGTGGGCCGTCGCCATCGTCACCATGCTGGGCGGCGCCATCGTCGCCATCACCCAGACCGACATCAAGCGCCTGCTCGCCTACTCGTCGATCGCCCACGCCGGCTTCATCCTCGCCGGTGTCATCGCGGCCTCGCCCGACGGCGTCTCGTCCGTGCTGTTCTATCTGGGCGCCTACTCGTTCGTGACGATCGGCGCGTTCGCCGTGGTCACGCTCGTGCGGGACGCGGGCGGCGAGGCGACCCATCTGTCCAAGTGGGCCGGGCTCGGCCGTAGATCACCGCTGGTGGCGGCCGTGTTCGCGGTCTTCCTGCTGGCCTTCGCGGGCATTCCGCTGACCTCCGGGTTCGCGGGCAAGTTCGCCGTGTTCAAGGCGGCGGCGGAGGGCGGCGCGGGCGCGATCGTCGTGGTCGGTGTGATCTCCTCGGCCATCGCCGCGTTCTTCTACATCCGCGTCATCGTGCTCATGTTCTTCAGCGAGCCCCGTCCCGAGGGCCCGACGGTCGCCGTGCCGTCGCCGCTGACCATGACCGCGATCGGCCTCGGTGTCGCCGTCACCCTGGTGCTCGGTGTCGCGCCGCAGTACTTCCTGGACCTGGCGGGGCAGGCGGGGGTGTTCGTGCGCTGACGCTCCGCTCCGCCCGCCGCGCGCCGGGTGACGGTACATACGACGGGGCCCGGCCTCCTCCCTGGGGGCCGGGCCCCGTCGTACGTACGAGCGAGCTGCGGTACGGCCTCGGCACGGCCCGCACGGGTGGAGCCTGTGGATAACTCTGAGGCTGTCGGTGCGGGCGCCTATGGTGGCAAGGGCTGGAGGAAGCACGGACGGCACAGGACGTACGGCACGGGACGCAAGGGCGCGGGGACGGGCGATGATCGGAACGGGCGGGACGAGTGTGATGACGGACGAGGGCAGGACGACCGGCGCGGACAGCGAGGCGCTGGCCGTCCTCCACCGGGTCTTCGGGTACGACGCCTTCCGGGGCGAGCAGGCAGCGGTCATCGACCACGTGGTCGCCGGCGGCGACGCCGTCGTACTGATGCCGACCGGCGGCGGCAAATCGCTCTGTTACCAGATTCCGTCCCTGGTCAGACCCGGTACGGGCATTGTGGTCTCCCCGCTGATCGCGCTGATGCAGGACCAGGTGGACGCGCTGCGGGCGCTGGGCGTGCGCGCCGGGTTCATCAACTCCACGCAGGACTTCGGCGAGCGGCGCGTCGTCGAGGCGGAGTTCCTCGCGGGGGAGCTGGACCTGCTGTATCTGGCGCCGGAGCGGCTGCGGCTGGACGCCACGCTGGATCTGCTCGGGCGCGGCAAGATCGCGGTGTTCGCGATCGACGAGGCGCACTGTGTCTCCCAGTGGGGACACGACTTCCGGCCCGACTATCTGTCGCTCTCCCTGCTGGGCGAGCGCTGGCCGGACGTACCGCGCATCGCGCTCACCGCCACCGCCACCCGCACGACGCACAAGGAGATCACCGAGCGGCTGGCCATGCCCCGGGCCCGCCACTTCGAGGCCAGCTTCGACCGGCCCAACATCCAGTACCGGATCGTGCCCAAGGCCGACCCGAAGAAGCAGCTCCTGTCCTTCCTGCGCCAGGAGCACGCGGGCGACGCGGGCATCGTCTACTGCCTCTCCCGGAACTCCGTCGAGCGGACGGCGGAGTTCCTGAGCAAGAACGGCGTCGAGGCGGTGCCGTACCACGCCGGCCTCGACGCGGGCACCCGCGCGGCACACCAGTCGCGGTTCCTGCGGGAGGAAGGGCTCGTGGTCGTCGCCACGATCGCCTTCGGCATGGGCATCGACAAGCCCGACGTACGGTTCGTCGCCCACCTGGATCTGCCGAAGTCGGTGGAGGGCTACTACCAGGAGACCGGCCGCGCCGGGCGTGACGGACTGCCCTCCACGGCCTGGATGGCGTACGGCCTGAACGACGTCATACAACAGCGGAAGATGATCCAGGGCAGCGAGGGCGACGAGGCGTTCCGCCGCCGGGCCGCCAGCCACCTGGACGCGATGCTGGCGCTCTGCGAGACCTCCCAGTGCCGCCGGGGCCAACTGCTCCAGTACTTCGGCCAGGAACCCCAGGCCGCCGGCTGCGGCAACTGCGACACCTGCCTCGTACCGCCGGAGACCTGGGACGGCACGGTCGCCGCGCAGAAGGTGCTCTCCACGGTGGTGCGGCTGCAGCGGGAGCGGGGCCAGAAGTTCGGCGCCGTGCAGATCGTCGACATCCTGCTGGGGCGGCGGACCGCGAAGGTCATCCAGTTCGACCACGACCAGCTCTCCGTATTCGGCATCGGCGAGGAACTGGCCGAGGGCGAATGGCGGGGCGTCGTACGGCAGTTGCTCGCGCAGGGGATCCTCGCGGTCGAGGGCGAGTACGGCACGCTCGTGCTCACCGAGGAGAGCGGGGCGGTGCTGCGGCAGGAGCGGGAGGTGCCGCTGCGCAAGGAACCGAAGAAGCCGGTGACCTCGCGGTCGGCGTCCGGTGGCGGATCGGGATCCTCCGGCTCCGGCCGGGGCGACCGCAAGGCCAAGGCTGCCGCCGCCGAGCTGTCCGACGACCTGCTCCCCGTCTTCGAGGCACTCCGCGCCTGGCGCGCCGAACAGGCCCGCGAACAGGGCGTCCCCGCCTACGTCATCTTCCACGACGCCACCCTCCGCGAGATCGCGGCGATGGGTCCCACGTCCGTGGCCGAACTCGGCACCATCAGCGGAATCGGCGAGAAGAAGCTGGCGACGTACGGGGAGGGGGTGCTGGGGGTGCTGGCCTCGCTGGGCGGGGATTCCGGTGGGGCGTCGGCGACTCCGTCCGCGCCGGGGGCGGCCTCCGTGAGCGGGAGCGCGTCCGGGTCGGCTTCGGCGAGTGCCGAGGGTGCCGCGACTGCCGTGGGTGCCGTGGGTGCCGCGGGCGACGACTTCGACTGGACCGATGTGGAGCCGGAGCCCGAGCATGACGACTGGGCCTAGGCCGAGCACGGCGACCGGACGGAAAGAGCGAACGGGGCAGAAGCGGGGGAGGGTTGAGTCATTGGGCTGGACGTATCCTGCGTGCCGTGACGGTGACATACGTGCTGGACGGCACCCGGGTGAGGACGCTGGAAGACTTCTGGCGGCTCATCGGTGAGGCGGTCGACGGTCCCGGAGGCTACTTCGGCACGAACCTCGACGCCTTCGCCGACTGCCTCAGCGGCGGCTTCGGGCAGCCCGACGATGACGACTACGTCGTCGAATGGCGTGAGCACCAGGCGTCTCGCGAGTATCTGGGCTATCCGGAGACGGCTCGCCAGCTGGAGATCCGCCTGTCACGGTGCCATCCCCAGAACCGTCCCGCTGTCAGCGCGGATCTGACCGCGGCGCGTACGGAGCACGGGCCGACCGTCTTCGACTGGCTGGTCACGATCTTCGAGGAACGGGCACCTGGCGTCCTGCGGCTTCGGTAGTCACCCGTGCCGGGTCGCCGTGGGGGTGAGCCTTGGGGTGGGGCAGCTTGGCCGATGGAGTCCTGGACGTGGTCAGCGAGGGTCGTTGAGCGTACGCCCCAGGACGCGGCTCCCTGATTCTCGTGCCGGGAGACCAGAGCCTCGTTCGCGTCATCCACGTACAGCTCCGCCGGGCTGAGCAGCACATCGTGGTTGCTGGTCAGATCCCGGCGGCGGCCGAACAGCGGATACGCCTCGCGCAAGGCCGTCGGCAGCCGGAGCCCCAACTCCTGCTCGGCCGCGGCCAGATCAGCGTCCGTCCAGCCGTCGCCGCTCGCCAGGCCGCCGCCCCAATGGGCGGTGAAACCCTGGATGAACCTCCATGCGCCGTCGCGCCCTTCGACGGCGGCGGCGAGGGACGCGGCGAGATCGAACTCTTGTGGAGTGCCGAGACGATATCCATCCCGCGCACACCACATGACCTCGGCGAAACACACGACGGAACGCATGGCGAAACATCTGAAGGAGCACACGACGGAACACACGAAGGCATCGACCGCCGCTTCCGCACCGGGGGCTAGGTGGACAGCGCCCGGGACGCGTAGGCCCTGACGTCGGCGTCGGAGTCCTTGGTGGCTGTGGTGAGGGCTGTGCGGGCTGCTTCGGCGGTGGTGTGGTGGGTGAGGGAGAGGACGGTGGCCTTGCGGACGTCGGCGTTGGGGTCGGTGAGGGTGGTGGTCAGGGCCGGGACGGCGAGGGGGGTGGGTGCGGTGGAGAGGGCGGTGGCGGCGCCGGCGCGGACCTGCCAGGCGGGGTCGGTGAGGGCGGTGACGGCCTGCGGAGCGAGGGGAGAGGGGCAGCCGACGGTGCCCAGCGCGCTATAGGCGGCGGCGCGTACCAAGGGGTCGGGGTCGTCGGTGAGTTCGGTCAGGGCGGTGAGGACGGCAGGGACGGGGGGTTGGGGCTCGGGGGCATTCGTCGAGATCGTGGCCAAGGCCTTGGCGATCGTGACGCGTACCTCGCGGGACGGGTCGGTGATTGCCGCGTGGGCGAGTTCGGTGGCCGCGTCGACCGAGACGAGGGCGCGTACGGCCTCGATGCGGACGCTGATGTCGGCGTCCGTCAGGGGGCCGGCGAACAGGGTGGTGTCGCCGAGGCTCAGGGCGCGCAGTACGTCCAGGGCGGCGGCGCGGACGACCGGGTCGGGCTCGGTCAGGGCGGCGGCGAGACCGTCGCGCAGGGCGGGCTCGGGCGGGAGGGTCTCGACGAGTTCGCGGAGTGAGGCCGCGGCGGTGGCACGCACCTCGGCGGCACTGTCGCGGAGCGCTTCGGCGAGGGCGGGGCCGGTGCCCGGCGGGAGCGTCTCCGTCAGGACGGCGACCGCCTCGCGGCGGACGGCGGGCGTGGGGTCGCTCAAGTAGGGGCGCAGGGTGGTGAGTTCGGGCTGCTCGTCGGCGAGTGCGACGAGTTCGAGGAGGCGGGTGGAGGGGTTCTGGGGGGTGGGGTGGGGAGGGAGGGGGAGGGGCCCCCTCCCCGAGTTCGATGAGTCCGATGACTCCGCTTCCGTCACCGAGCCAGCCACCGAGCCCGCCCCCCACTCCGCCGGCGAACCGGCCACCGACTCCGTAACCGACTCCGCCACCGAACCCGCCACCGAACCCGCCACCCCCGCCGCCACCGGGGCCACATCCCGGGACCCCGCCGTCGCCACGTTCTCCGCGTGGACCTCGCCGAGGTGGCGGGAGGGGCCGCCGACGGGGGTGAACTCGTCGAGGGGGACCAGGTAGGGGGCGACGGGGCGGGCGGTGAACTCCATGGCGCCGGAGGGGGACTTGTACAGGTCGAGGTGGTGGAACCAGGAGGTGTCGTCGCGGTGGGGGTGGTCGAGGCGGTCGTGGTAGAGGCCCCAGCGGGACTCGGTGCGGGCCAGCGACGACCGTGCGGCCATCTCGGCGCAGTCGCGGATGAAGGTGACCTCGGCGCAGCGCATGAGTTCGTGGGGGGTGCGGGCGCCCATCTCGGCGATGTCGTCGCGCATGCGCTCGAAGGCGTTGAGGGCGAGGGAGAGGCGGGAGCCGGACTTCGGGGGCGCGACGTAGTCGTTGACGAAGCGGCGGAGTTTGTACTCGACCTGGGGCTGCGGGGGCCCGTCCGGGTTGCGGAGCGGGCGGTAGATCAGCTCGTGCGCGTCCTGGAGCTGGTCGAGCGGCAACTCGCCCTCGTAGGGGGAGTATTGGGACGCGTCCGCGCCCGCGAGGTCGCCGAAGACGAAGGCGCCGATCATGTAGTTGTGCGGGACGCAGGCCAGGTCGCCGGCGGCGTACAGGCGCGGGACGGTCGTACGGGCCTGGTCGTCGACGCGTACGCCCGAGGCCGAGTGGCCGCCGCACAGGCCTATCTCGGAGATGTGCATCTCGATGTCGTGGGTGCGGTAGTCGTGGCCGCGGCCGGCGTGGAAGGTGCCCCGGGTCGGGCGTTCCGTCGTGTGGAGGATCGACTCCAGGGCGGAGACGGACTCCTCGGGGAGGTGGCTCAGCTTCAGATAGACCGGGGCGCGGTCGGAGGCGATCTCGGCGGCGAACTCGGCCATCATCTGGCCGGACCAGTAGTCGGAGTCGACGAAGCGTTCGCCGTGCCGGTTGACCTGGTAGCCGCCGAAGGGGTTGGCGACGTAGGCGCAGGCCGGGCCGTTGTAGTCCTTGATCAGCGGGTTGATCTGGAAGCATTCGATGCCGGTGAGTTCGGCGCCCGCGTGGTAGGCCATGGCGTAGCCGTCGCCCGCGTTGGTGGGGTTCTCGTAGGTGCCGTAGAGGTAGCCGGAGGCCGGCAGACCGAGGCGGCCGCAGGCGCCGGTCGCGAGGATGACGGCGCCCGCGCGGACCGTGACGAACTGCCCGGTGCGGGTGTTGAAGCCCGCCGCGCCGACGGCCCGCCGGTCCGCGCCCTCGCCCGCCGTCAGCACGCGCACCGGCATCACCCGGTTCTCGATGCGGATCTTCTCCCGCATCTCGCGGCGCCGCAGCTGCCGGTAGAGGACCTTCTTGACGTCCTTGCCCTCCGGCATGGGCAGCACGTACGAGCCGGAGCGGTGGACCTGGCGGACGGCGTACTCGTTGTGCTCGTCCTTCTCGAACTTCACCCCGTACGACTCCAGCCGCCGCACCATGTCGAAGCCGCGGGTCGCGGTCTGGCGGACCGTGGACTGGTCGACGATGCCGTCGTTGGCGCGGGTGATCTCGGCGACGTAGTCGTCGGGCTCGGCGCGGCCGGGGATGACGGCGTTGTTGACGCCGTCCATGCCCATGGCGAGGGCGCCCGAGTGGCGGACGTGCGCCTTCTCCAGGAGGAGGACGTTCGCGCCGTGCTCGGCGGCGGTCAGGGCCGCCATGGTGCCGGCGGTGCCGCCGCCGATGACGAGGACGTCGCAGGTGAGTTCTTCGGCGGCGGTGAGGGCGGGGATCTCCACCAGAGGGCCTTTCAGGAACCGAGGTAGGTCAGGAACCGAGGTAGGTCAGGACCCGAGTGAGGTCAGGACCCGAGTGAGGTGAGTACGTCGCGGCGCAGGGCCACGCGTGCCGGGTCGTCGTGGGCGGTGCGGTCGCGGGGGCGCGGCACGTTCCGTACGGCGGTCAGGCGGCCGGAGTTGAGGAGGGCCACGCGGTCGCCGAGGAACAGGGCCTCGTCGACGTCGTGGGTGACGAAGACGACCGTGGCGCCGGTGCCCCGCAACACCTCCACCAGCAGGTCCTGCATACCGGCCCGGGTCTGGGCGTCGAGCGCGCCGAACGGCTCGTCCATCAGCACGGCGCGGGGGCGCCCGGAGAGGGCGCGGGCCAGCTGTGCGCGCTGGCGCTGTCCGCCGGAGACGCGGTGCGGCAGCTGCCGGGTGTACTCGGCGAGCCCGACCCGGGACAGCCACTCCTCGGCCTGTGCACGGCGTTCGGCGCGCGGCAGGCCCCGGATGGCGAGCGGGAGTTCGACGTTGGCGCGCAGGGTGCGCCAGGGCAGGAGGGCGTCCTCCTGGAAGACGAGGGCGCGTTCGGCGGACGGGCCGGTCAGGGGGCTCCCGTCCTGGGTGATCTCGCCGGCCAGCGGGGGCAGCAGGCCCGCCAGGGTGCGCAGCAGGGTCGACTTGCCGCAGCCGGACGGGCCGACGACGGTGAGGATCTCGCCGGGGGCGATGTCCAGGTCGACGCCGGTCAGGGCCACGGCGTCGGGGCGGCCCAGGTCGGCGGTGTGGAGGGTGAGGCGGGTGCCGCGTACGGCGGCGGGGGCGCGCTTCTCCTCGCCGGCCCGCGCCGGTGCCTCCGTACGGGTTGGGGTCCGCGTCTCAGACGAGGTGCTCATCACGTGCCTCCTCGGCCTTGGCTGTGGCGGTGGCTGTCACGGGGGCGGCCGGTGCCGCTGCGGCTCGGGGCGCCCGGGGGCGCGGGACGGGGGCGTACGACGTACGCGGGAGCCAGTGCGTCAGCCGGCGGCCGACCAGTTCCACGGCCGTCGACGTCAGCCAGCCCAGGACGCCGATCGTGGCCATGCCGACGAAGACGCCCGGGTAGTCGACGACCGTGTAGTCCTGCCAGGTGCGGTAGCCGACGCCGTATTGGCCGGAGATCATCTCGGCGGAGATCACACAGATCCAGGACACCCCGATGCCTACCGACAGACCGCCGAAGATGCCCGGCAGCGCGCCCGGCAGGACGACCGAGGCGAGCACCCGCCACCGGCCGCCGCCCATCGTGCGGACCGCCTCCTCCCACACCGGGGTCAGCGCCCGTACGGCGTGCCGGGTGGAGACCAGGACCGGGAAGAACGCGGCGGTGAAGGTGATGAAGACGATGCCCTGTTCGTTCGAGGGGAAGAGGAGGATCGCGACGGGTACCAGGGCGATCGCCGGGATCGGGCGGACCACCTCCAGGACCGGCCCGAGCAGGTCCTCGGCGAGACGGGAGCGGGCGACGAGGATGCCCACCGCCACACCCAGCACCGCCGCCAGCAGGAAGCCGGTCAGGATGCGGGTGAGGCTGTCGGTGAGGTCGGTCCAGTAGTCGGGGCCGGAGATCCGGTCCGCGAAGGCGTGCCCCACGTCCGTGACCGTGGGGAACTGCGAGAACCGCAGCCAGACGTCGACGTCCAGGCTGGTCAGCAGCTGCCAGAGGGTGAGGGCCCCGACGAGGGACAGGGCGCGCAGGGCGTAGCGGGTCGCGGGCGGCCGGGAGCCGGGAGCACGCGTGCGCCGGCGGCCGTCGGCTTTGGCGGGGCGGCTCACGACGCCCGCTCCAGGGCGGCGGCATACGTGATGACCTCGGCGCCGTCGTGTCCGGCGATGTACGCCTTCGCCGTGGCCGGGGCGACGAAGGGGAGGAGCTGGTCCCCGTCGGCCACCCACACCGCCTTGTCGGCGAACCACTGCGTACCCGTCGTGGCGTCGGGGACGTACGCGGCGCGGACGGCGTCCTTGTGCCCGGCGACGTAGGTGAGCAGCTCGGCGGGCGTCTTGAAGTCCAGGGTCTTCGTCGTGTCCTTGGGCCAGACCTCGCTCGCGGCCGGGGCGGGGGAGGCGGCGAGCCGCTTCTCGTACGAGGCCGTACCGAGCGCCTTGCGGACGTACTGGTCGTCGACGAAGGCGTCCACGTCCACGTCGCCCGTGAGCTTCGCCGCCTTGAGGATCGGGACGTCCTTCTTCAGGGCGGCGATCAGCGCGGGCTTCAGGGCGGGGTCGAAGGTCGCGATGCCGTGCGCGCCGTTGTAGAGGTAGACGACCTCGGCGGGCAGCCCCGTCGCGTCGGCGACCTTCTCGGCGGCCTCCACGGGGTGCTCGTCGAGGTAGTCCGTCGCTTTGGCCTGGGCCTTGAGGAAGGCCTCCAGTACGGCGGGCCGCCGCTTCGCGAAGTCCTCGCGGGCCGTCACGCCGTGGAAGGTGGGGAGGTCGAGCTGCGCACCGTCGTACAGGGCCTTCGCCTTGCCCTGGTACGTGAGCAGGCCCGGCCACGCCACGAACTGCGACAGCGCGTCCGTGCTGCCTCCGGAGAGGGCGGAGGCGCCGACCGCCGGCTGCTGGTTGAGCTTCTCGATGTCCTTGTCGGGGTCGAGACCGGTGTCCCGCAGTGCTCGTACGAGGGTGCCGTCCGCCGCCGAACCGACGCTCGTCGAGACCTTCTTGCCCTTCAGGTCCTTGAGGCCGCCGAGCTTCGAGTCGGGGGCCGTGACGATGGTGTTGAGCCCGCCCCGCAGGTTGTAGCCGGTGGCCGCGACCAGGCGGGTGGGCTTGCCGAGCTGCTTGCCGCGGGCCGCGTTGAGGAGCAGCGGGAAGTCGCCCATCGAACCGATGTCTATCTTCCCGGCGGTCATCTGGGCCGTGATGGGGGCGCCGGTCGCGTAGTCCTGCCAGTCGACCTTGTACGTGGTCTTGCCGCCCAGCGCGTTCAGCTCGTCCTCGAAGTAGCCGAGGGAGCGCAGGAGGGTGCCGGCGGTGACGGTGTTGATGGTCTTGGACTGGTAGCCGACGGTGACGGTGACCGTCCCGCCGTCCGCCGCGGTGTCACTGCCGGTGCCGCAGGCGGTCAGGGCGAGCGGCAGCAGGAGGGTGGCGGCGGTCGTGGCAATTGCTTTGTTTCTCATGGGAGTTCGGGCCTCTCACCGGAGCGTTCAGCGGAGCAGGTAGGGCATGTTGACCGTGACGGCGCCGGTGGGGCAGCGGGCCGCGCAGGGGCCGCAGTACCAGCACTCGTCGACGTGCATGTAGGCCTTGCCGTTGCTCTCGTCGATGGCCAGGGAGTCCAGCGGGCACATGTCCACGCAGAGGGTGCAGCCGTCGATGCACTTCGACTCGTCGATGGTCACGGGCACGTCGGCCCGCTGGGGCGCCAAAGGCATGGCTGTCTCCAGGGAGGGGCGGAACAGAGGGGTGATGGGGTACGGAGCTACCGGGTTACGGGGGTACGGGGGTACGGGGTTACCGGATTACCGGGTTACGGGGTCACCGTGAGCGGTGCAGCAGGCCGCTCATCGTGATGCGGTCGCCCCGGAAGCGGATGAACTCCAGGTCGACGGGCGTGCCGTCGGCGAGGTGGGTGAGGCGTTCCAGCATCAGTACGGCCGAGCCGCGGGGTGCTTCGAGTACGGCGGCGGAGTGGGTGTCCGCGTTCACCGCCTCCAGGGTGATCTCGGCGTGGCCGAGGCGGTGGCCGGTGATCGTCTCCAGCAGGCGGAAGACGTCGGTGTTCTCCAGGTCGGCGCCGAGCAGGGCGGTGCCGATGTCGAGGGAGCCGAGGGTGAGCGGGATGTAGGTGAGGTCGAGGGAGAGGGGGAGGCCGTTGAGGCGGCGCAGGCGTTCGATGTAGAGGACGTCGGTGCCGGGTGGGAGGTGGAGGCGGTCGGCCACGGGGGTGGGGGCCGGGGCGGGGCCCATGGTGCGGACCTCGTTGGTGACCGTGCCGTGTTCGCGGAGGGTTTCCGCGAGGCCCATCAGGTGGTCGAGGCCGTGGGGGTACTTCTGGGCGACGACGACGGTGCCGACGCCGGGGAAGCGTTCCACCAGGCCCTCGGCGCGGAGGAGGTCCAGGGCCTCGCGGACTGTGTTGCGGGTGGCGCGGTAGTCGGTGGCGAGGGTGTTCTCGTGGGGGAGGGTGCCGTTCTCGAAGCCGTCGGTGAGGAGTTGGCGGCGGAGGAGATCGGCGAGCTGCCGGGCCTGGTCCGCGCGCAGCCGGCGACGTGCGCGGTGGGCGGCGACGGTGGTCGCGCCCTGGCCGGCGTGGTCCCGGATGCGGTCGGTGGGTGGCATGTTTTGAACCATACCGAAATGGTGGGGAAGGGAATGTTGCGGGAGTGTTGCGCCATCTGGGGTGGGGGGTGGTGGGGGTTTGAGCTGGGGTTTTGCGGGGGTGGGGGCAAGATCTGCCACCGGGTTGTCCAGTGGGTGGGAATGGTGTGCCGGTGGCTGGGATGTGCGGTTGCGTGGGGCTGGGCGGGGGTGGGTTCCGCCGCTCGGCGGTGACGAGGCGCCGCCTGCGCCCACCCGTGCCGCCCCAGCGGCACGACTGCCCGCAGTCATGTCAGGGGTGGGTGGGCCGCGCCCTGAAGGGGCGCGGGGAACTGCGCGAGCAACCACGACGCACCGTACGCCGCCCACGAACCGGCACCCCTACAGCGAACCCGCGCCCCGCCCACCGACAACACGCTCCACTCCACCGGCGATGCGCCCACCCCCATCGGCAACGCACCCACCCCGCCGGCGGCACCCCCCGCTACTCCCGCCCCCTGATCCTCCCCGTGACCTCCCCCAACCCCACCCTCGTCCCACCGGGCCCCGGGGCCCACGCCGTGAGGGTGACCTCGTCGCCGTCCTCCAGGAACGTGCGCTTGCCGGTGGGGAGGTCGAGGGGGTCCTGCCCGTTCCAGGTCAGCTCCAGCAGCGAGCCCCGTTCGCCGGAGGCACCCCCGCTGACCGTGCCGGAGCCGTAGAGGTCGCCCGTGCGGAGGGAGGCGCCGTTGACGGTCATGTGGGCCAGCTGCTGCGCGGCGGTCCAGTACATCGTGGAGAAGGGCGGCTCCGAGACGACGTGCCCGTTGATGGCGACGGTGATGCGGAGGTCGTAGCCCCCGGGGTCGACGTCCGACGGGGAGTCGTCCAGGTAGGGGAGCAGGGCGTGCGTGCGCTCCGGGGGTGACACGCGGGCCTCGTCCAGGGCGTCCAGCGGGGTGATCCAGGCCGAGACGGACGTGGCGAAGGACTTGCCGAGGAAGGGGCCGAGGGGGACGTACTCCCAGGCCTGGAGGTCGCGTGCGGACCAGTCGTTGAGGAGGCAGAGGCCGAAGACGTGGTCGCGGAAGTCGCCCAGCGCCACCGGCCGGCCCTGCTCCGACGGCACCCCGACGACGAAGCCGACCTCCGCCTCGATGTCGAGCCGGACGGACGGGCCGAACACGGGCGCCGGGTCGGTGGCCGCCTTGCGCTGGCCGGACGGCCGTACCACCTCCGTGCCGGACACGACAACCGTGCCGGACCGGCCGTGGTAACCGATGGGCAGATGCTTCCAGTTGGGGGTCAGCGGGTCCGGAGAGTCGGGGCGGAAGATCTTCCCGACGTTCCGGGCGTGGTTCTCGGAGGCGTAGAAGTCGACGTAGTCGGCCACCTCGAAGGGCAGGTGCAGGGTCACCGAGGACAGCGCGTGGAAGTGCGGGGCGATCGTCTCGCGGTGCGAGGGCACCGTCAGCCACGCCGTCAGCGCCCGGCGGAGATCCGACCACGCCGTGCGCCCCGCCGCCAGCAGGGGGTTGAGCGTGGGGTGGGCGAGGAGCGCGGCGTACGGGGAGCCGAGGGCGTGGGCCGCCGCGGCGGCGTCGAGGACGTGGTCGCCGAGGCGGACACCGACCGTACGGGCGTCGGAACCGGCGGCGGAGAAGACGCCGTAGGGGAGGTTGTGCGGGCCGAAGGGGTGGCCCTCGGGGACGTCGAAGGGGTCGCCTTCGGAGGCGTCGGAGACTTCGGAGGGGGCGTCCTCGGGGACATCGAAGGGGGGCATCGGGTGCTGCCTCGCTCTCGTGCGTTCCGTCGTACGTGGGTCGCGGATCACGTTACGGGGAGGCGCGGAGATCGGGGAGTGTCTAAAGAGTTCGTAATGTCCTGATAGGGGAGGGTCGGAAGGAATGGTTCCGGCTTAGCGTCCTCTGGGGGACGCGGACGGGGTGGGTCCGGGTCCGGTAGGGGGGACACGTGGGGGGACCCGTGGCCAGGGGTACTTGGGGTGCGCCGGTACAGGCGGACCGAGGCGTTCCGGGGCTGGTGGTGAAGCTCGGCGGCTATCCGCTGCACCATGGCGGCGTAGGAGCCATCCGCAGTCTGGGGCGGCTCGGCGTGCCGATGTACGCGATCACGGAGGACCGGTACACACCGGCCGCCGTCTCACGCTATCTGCGGCGGGCGTTCGTCTGGCCGACCACCGGGACGGAGGAGCCCGGGTGGCTGGTGGACGGCCTGCTGCGCATCGGCCGGCGGATCGGCCGGCCCGCCGTGCTCATACCCACCGACGAGGAAGCCGCGGTGCTCATCGCCGAGCACCAGGAGGAACTGGCGACCCGGTTCCTCTTCCCCCGCGTCGACGGGAAGCTCCCTCGCCGGCTCGCCAGTAAGCAGGGGCTCCACGAACTCTGCGGGGAACACGGCATCGCCAGCCCCGTCAGCTCCTTCCCGCAGTCGTACGACGAGGTCGAACGGTTCGCGCAGCGGGCCCGCTTCCCGGTGGTGGCCAAGAACCGGGAGGCCTTCGAACGGCGTCGTCAGCCCGCCGTCAGCGGCACGACCCGCATCGCCGACCGGGAGAGCCTGCTGCGGCTGGCCCGGGGCTGGGGCGATCGGCCCGGGGTGATCCTCCAGGAGTATCTGCCCCGGGAGGACGCCGAGGACTGGATCGTGCACGCCTACTTCGACGCGGACTCCGCGCCGCTCGCGATGTTCACCGGGGTGAAGGTGCGGTCCTGGCCGCCCCACGCGGGGATGACGGCGAACGCGTACGTCGTCGACAACCCCGAACTCGCGGACCTCGCCGCGCGGTTCATCAAACAGATCGGGTTCGCCGGGGTCATCGACCTCGATCTGCGCTTCGACCGGCGGGACGGGCGGTACAAACTGCTCGACTTCAATCCCCGGATGGGCGCGCAGTTCCGGCTCTTCGAGAACGAGGCCGGGATCGACGTCGTACGCGCCATGCACCTCGATCTGACCGGGCGGGCCGTGCCGGAGGGGGAACAGCTCGCCGGGCGGCGGTACATCGTGGAGAACATCGATCTGCCGGCCCTGCTCGCCTACCGGCGCAGCGGGTACACCACGCCGCACGCGCCGGCCCGCGCGAGCGGTACGGAGCTGGCGTGGCTCGCGGGTGACGATCCGCTGCCGTTCCTCACGATGCTCGCGCGCTTCGTGCGGCCGGGCGCGAAGCATCTGTACCACCTGTGGCGGACCAGTCGAAGCACTCGCCTGGGCAACGCCCCTGTGCGGCCCTAGCCGCACGTAGGCCACACGAAAGCCATGAAAGACGTCACACGAAGTAGGCACAACGCGTCCTGGGGAGGGACTTCGTGATTCAACCGGTGGCAGTCATCGGTGCCGGGCCTTTCGGCCTGTCCACCGCCGCGCATCTGCGGGCCCATGGCATTCCGGTCCGTGTCTTCGGTGAACCCATGGTGAGCTGGCGGGACAACATGCCCGCCGGGATGCTGCTGAAGTCGACCCCGGCGGCGTCGAACATCGACGCCCCGCAGCGCGGCCACACCCTGGCCGACTACTGCGACGCCGCCGGCATCCGGCGGCTCGTGACGGACGAGGACATCATCCCCGTCGAGACCTTCATCTCCTACGGGGAGTGGTTCCAGCAGCGGCTCGTGCCCGACCTGGAACGGGTGCGGGTGGTGTCCGTGGACCGGGGCAAGGGCGGCGGCTTCGAACTGAAGCTGGACTCGGGGGAGTTGTTCGCGGCGCGGGCCGTCGTCGTGGCGAGCGGGCTGTTCGGGCTGGCGCATCTGCCGCCCGAGCTGGCGGGCGCCGCCGTGGACGGACCCACCCCCACGGGGCCCGTCTCGCACAGCTCACAGCACTCCGAGCTGAGCCGGTTCCAGGGCAAGGACCTGATCGTGGTGGGCGCGGGGCAATCCGCTCTGGAGACGGCGGTGCTCGCGGCCGAGGCCGGCGCGCGGGTGCGGGTCGTGGCGCGCGGGCAGGGGGCCGTGGCCTTCGGCGCGCCCCCGTGGAAGCAGCCGAGGCTGCGGCCCGAGTCGCCGTTCGGACGGGCCTGGTCGCTGTGGGCCCTCAGCTACTACCCGCACCCCTACCGGTACCTGCCCGCCGCCACCCGGCACCACCTGGTCCGCCGGGTGCTTGGGCCGCTGGGCGCCTGGTGGTTGCGCGAGCGGTTCGAGGGGCGGGTTGAGGTGCGGGAGGTGGCGCGGGTGGTGCGCGCCGGGGTCATCGACGGGCGTCCGCGTCTTGTGGTGCGTGAGCATGAGGGGCGTACGGGGGAGTGGGGCGCCGATCATGTCATCGCGGCGACCGGGTATCGGGTCGACGTCGGGGCGATGGGGTTCCTGGGGCATGAGTTGCGTACGGAGTTGGGGGTGAGCCGGGGGACGCCGGTGCTGGGGGCGGGGTTCCGGTCGTCGATACCGGGGTTGTACTTCACGGGGTTGCCCGCGGCGGCTTCGTACGGGCCGGTGATGAGGTTCGTGTGCGGGACGGAGTTCGCTTCGCCTCGGCTGGCTCGGCATTTGGCGGCGGCGCATGGGTGAGTGACGGGGCCGGGTTCGGCTCGGTGGGGTTCGGTGCGTCGCGGGGTGCGGGTGGGTGGGGGTTGTTCGCGCGGTTCCCCGCGTCCCTGAAACCCCGGGCGCGACCCATGCTTCTAAGGGGCGCGGGGAACTGCGCGGCCGGCCCCCACTCACCCGCGCCCGAACAACGTCCCGCCCACGGCCCCGTCATGCCCGCCCCCTCCGACCCGACCCCCCGTCCCGCCCCCGCCACCTCCCTGAACCCCCGTTCGGGCAACGGGGGTTGACATACGGGGCGTATGGGGACGTCGAGGCGACGGACGTCGTCCGGTTCGCGTCGAACCGATGGGGCGTGGCATCCGTATTCTCTGATCATGGCCGCTCCCACCGCATATTCACTCATCGCCACTGACCTGGACGGAACGCTCCTGCGCAGTGACGACACGCTCTCCGACCGGTCCCTCGCCGCGCTGGCGCGGGCCACGGGGGCCGGTGCCCAGCACCTCGTGGTGACGGGACGGCCGGCGCCGAGAGTGCGCCCACTGCTGGAGGACCTCGGCAGCAGGGGGCTCGCGGTGTGCGGACAGGGCGCGCAGTTGTACGACCACGGCGCGGACCGGCTGCTCTGGTCCGTCACCCTGGACCGGGAACTCGCCGAGACCGCGCTCGGCAAGATCGAGGCGGAGGTCGGACAGGTGTACGCCGCCGTCGACCAGGACGGGGTCGACGGCCTCACCCTGATCGAGCCCGGCTACCTCATGCCGCACCCCACGCTGCCCGCCGTGCGGGTGCCGCGCCGGGACGACCTGTGGTGCGAGCCGATCAGCAAGGTGCTGCTGCGCCATCCCTATCTGTCCGACGACGAGTTGGCCTCGGCGGCGCGGATGGCGGTCGGTTCGCTGGCGACGGTCACCATGTCCGGGCCCGGCACCGTCGAACTCCAGCCATGCGGCATCACCAAGGCGACGGGTCTCGCCCTGGCCGCCGACCATCTCGGGCTGACCCCGGACCGGACCATCGCCTTCGGGGACATGCCCAACGACATCCCGATGTTCGACTGGGCCGCGCACGGGGTCGCGATGGCCAACGCCCACCCCGAACTCAAGGCCGTCGCCGACGAGGTGACCCTCTCCAACGAGGACGACGGGATCGCGGTGGTGCTGGAGCGGCTGTTCCGTTAGACGGGCGCTTCAGGCGCCGCGTCAGGCGGCGTGTCGGACAGGCGTTCAGACAGACGTTCCCCTGGGCCCGCCGGCCCAGGGGAACGAGTGGGGAGCCGGTGGGGCTCAGTAGGGCCCGAAGACGTTGTCGATCGAGCCGTACCGGTCGGCGGCGTAGTTGCACGCCGCCGTGATGTTCGCGACCGGGTCGTACGGGTCGTACGGGGTGCCGGAGACGTGGTACGCGGCGAAGGTCGGGTCGATGACCTGGAGCAGACCCTTCGACGGGGTGCCCGCGGCGGCGTTGGAGTCCCAGTTGTTGATGGCCAGCGGGTTGCCCGACGACTCACGCATGATGTTGCGGTGGATCCCGTCGTACGAACCGGGGATCCCCTTCTGCGCCATGATGTCCAGCGCCTCGCGGATCCAGCCGTCGAGGTTGTTCGCGTAGGTCTTGACCGACGCCTGCGTGGCCGCGGCGGGCTTCGCGGTAGACGCCTTCGAGGCCGTGGCCGCCTTCGCGCCGTTCACCTTCAGCTTCAGGCCCGGGCGGATCAGCGCCGGGTTGTCGCCGATGGCCGCGCGGTTGTCCTTGTAGAGCCGCTGCCAGCCGCCCTTCGTGTGGTGCTTGCGCGCGATGGAGGACAGCGTGTCCCCGGAGACCACGGTGTACGTCGTGGACTTGGCCTTCGCCGCGGCGGGCGCCGACTGCGGGGCCGTCTGGACGGAGGTGGCGGCCTGGGCCGGGGTGGCGGCGCTCGCGGTCGTGGCGAGCGTGAGCGGGAGGGCCAGCGCGGCCCCGCCCGTTCCGGCGGCGACGATGCCGCGGGTCAGCGCGTTGCTTCTGGTACGACGGTGTTTGCCTCGTGCGGGCATGGCGGATTCCTCTCCGTCGCCTACGAGGTGAGCTGTCGGGTTCGGGCTGGAGATGCCCGGCCGTGCGCGTCGGCCCGGCGGTCGCTGTGCGTGCGGCGTCCGCTGGGCGTACTGCGCGTGGCTTCACCCCATAGCCGGTCCGATGGGGATGCTCGGACCGGCGGCTTACCTGGGTCCCCCGCTCCTGCCGTGCGTGGATGAGTGGTGATGGGTGGGGAGTCCGGGGCGGCGGCAGGATTAGGCGGTCCGTCCGGACGAGGTGTGAACGTATGCGAGAGCACACGATCGGAACAAGTCCTGGTTTGGCGCTTTGGTCCAGTTGACCTTGACTTTGATGTGTTTCGACCCTCGATTCCGGGTGCCGTTCCCGGCTCAACTTGCCTACCGCAAAGGGAAAGTCGACGGGGTGGCGTGAGGGGGCCGCGCGAGTGGCGCGTGACCCAACTCACGGGAGGAGTCGGGTGAAGCACGGGTAAGCGGCAAATCGGTCAACTCGGGCTGGATGAAGGGGGCGTATATGGGCGGAAAAAGGGCGTGCGCGCGGGAGTGGGCGGGGGCGGACGGGAGTGGATTCGGCCGACCGTGGGGCGCGCGGGGGTCCGCGGGGGGAGCGGCGGGTACCCGGGACGGGGTCTCGCGGGCGGGTGCGGCACGCGCGTCGGTGGATATCGGCGCGTACCAGTTGATCAAGAATATGGGGAGTGCGGTCCCGTACCGGTCCTCTACCACCCCGGGGCGAACCCGTGGGCGCTCGTGGTGATCGAAAGGTGACCGGATACGCTGACTCGGGTGATGACAGCGACAGATCGACAAACTTTGTCATCGTCCGTGAGAGCGACCAGATCGACCGTGTGACCGTCAGTAGGCGTCAGCAGACAGGAGAACCCTCGTGACCGTCGTCGAGCCGTTTGGGCTGAGCGCGCGGGACCAGGCTCTCGAAGCCGATGTCCAGGCCGGAATGGCGGCCGTCGAAGAGGGGCTGCTGGAGGCGACCAAGAGCGAGGTCCCGTTCATCCAGGAGGCCGCCCAGCATCTGCTGCGGGCGGGCGGGAAGCGGTTCCGGCCGCTGCTGGTGATGCTCGCGGCGCAGTTCGGCGACCCGTACGCGCCGGGTGTCGTGCCCTCCGCGGTGGTGGTCGAGCTGACGCATCTCGCCACGCTGTACCACGACGACGTGATGGACGAGGCCGAGGTGCGCCGGGGCGTGCCGAGCGCCAACGCCCGCTGGGACAACTCGCTGGCCGTCCTCACCGGTGACTTCCTCTTCGCCCGCGCCTCGCACGTCCTCGCCGACCTCGGCCCCGACGCCGTACGCATCCAGGCCGGGGCCTTCGAGCGGCTCGTCACCGGACAGATCCTGGAGACCGCCGGGCCGCGCGACGGACGCGACCCGATCGAGCACTACCTCGATGTGCTCGGCGGCAAGACCGGCTCGCTGGTCGCGGTCGCCGGGCGGCTGGGCGCGCTGATGGCGGGCGCCGACGAGACCGTGGTCGATGTGCTGACCCAGTACGGGGAGCGGCTCGGCGTCGCCTTCCAGCTCGCCGACGACTACCTCGACATCGCCTCCGACTCGCACGAGTCCGGCAAGACGCCCGGCACGGATCTGCGCGAGGGCGTGCCGACCATGCCGGTGCTCCGGCTGCGCGAGCGAGCGGGTCGGCTGGGGCTGCCGGAGGACATCGCCCTGTGCGAACTGCTCGACTCCGACCTCACCGACGACGCCCGCCACGCCGAGGCGCTGGCCCGGCTGCGGGTCCACCCCGCGCTGGAGCAGGCCCGCCGCGACACGATCCGCTACGCGGAGGAGGCGCGGGCCACGCTGGCACCGCTGCCGGAGTGCGACGCGAAGGCGGCGCTCGTGGAGCTGTGCGACGCGGTGGTGCACCGGGCCGGTTAGGCACCACCCCCCTGGGCTCGTCCGCAATCGGCGGACGGGCCCGTTTTGCTGTGTGACCCAGATCACACACATGGACTGAGTCCAGATTCAGATCCACTCCGTATCAACGCCCAGAAGCTGACGCAGGGGGCGTCAGCTGCGTTACGGGGAGAAAACAGAATCATGGGATCTTTCATTGCATACGCCTCGCGTCGCAAGGGTCTGATCGTCTCCGGTGTCGCGGTGGCCACCGCGGCCGGTGTCGCCGCCGCCGTGATCCCGGCGGTCGCGGACAGCGGAAGCCGCGGGGGCGGCGGAACGGAGATCGCCGTACAGCACGGCGGACACAGCGGCGCCGGCGCTCTCTTCGGCGGCGCCGGCACCGGGCGGGGCGGGACCATCCTCGCCGCCAGCCTGAACGGGGCCGACGAGGTGCCCGTCAAGGGCGGGCCGGCCGTCGGGGACAAGGACGGCGCGGCACTGGAGTTCGTGCGGATCAAGGGCGAGAAGGTGTCCGTCGCCGTGACCTGGCGCGGCACCGACAGGCCCAGCGCGCTCCACATCCACCAGGGCGGCAAGGGCGTCAACGGCGGCATCAAGGTCGACTTCACCAAGTTGATCAAGAAGTACGGCAAGAGCCGCAGCCTCACCGGCACGGTCGAGGTGAAGGACGCCGCGCTGCTGAAGAAGCTCAGGAACGACCCGGCCTCGTTCTACGCCAACCTGCACACCGCCCAGTTCCCGGGCGGGGCCGTCCGCGGCCAGTTCCACAAGGTGACGACCGACTTCGACTTCCGGTACGCGCTGCGCAACTTCCAGGCGTCGGTCCTCAAGGGCAAGCAGATCTACGAGTGCAAGAAGGCCGAGGGCGGCGGTTACGCCTTCGCCCAGCGGGACGTCGCGGCCGTACTCGGCGGCGGCATCGCGCACTCCTTCGTGAAGCCCGGCTCCGGTACCCCGCAGTGGATCGCGCCCGACCGCAGCGCCGTCACCGGGTCGCTCATCTCCAAGTCGCCCAACGGCGACCGCAACATCCCCGAGTTGGACCTCAAGGCCAAGCAGTCCGGCAAGCACCGCGGGCTGCTGGCGGACACCGCCGAGATCCTCCGGCTCAACACCGTCGGCGGTGTCGCCCCGGCCGGCTCCTGCTCGCCGGGCGCGATCGTCGGCGTCCCGTACAAGGCCGACTACGTGTTCATCAACCGCTAGAGCGCCTGTTCGACCAGCGGTGCCTCCCCCCGGCGACCCCTACGGGTTGGGGGGAGGCGTCGCCCCGTCATGTCATCCCGTAGCAGTACACGGAGTTGAGTCCCGAGTCTGACGATTCACGGCGGCCGATTTGGTCAGATGGGTATCACCACTCCTCACCGATTCGGGTGAGAATGGCGGCTACGACCAGACGCCGCCGCCGACGACGGAGGTAAGGCACACATGGCACCGTACGAAACCGACGACAGCGCCCGGTCCGGCGACGCCGCCGTACTCGCGGCCGAGGCCGAGGAGATGCGCTCGGCACGGCGACGCAAGGCCGCGCGGTACGTCGTCCCGGTCACCGTGCTGGGCTTGGCGGCCGCGACCATCGGGCTCGTCCCGGCCTTCGCCGGCTCCGGTGACCCCGATCTGCCGAAGATCAGCGCGCAGGAACTCATCGAGAAGATCGCCGCGTCGGACGTACAGCAGGTGTCCGGCACGGTGAAGATCACCACGGATCTGGGCCTGCCCGACCTGGGCGGTCTGGCCGACAGCCTGGGGGCGCAGGCGGCTCCCGGCGGCGACGGCGGCTCCTCCGCCGACCCCTCCGCCAAGCTCCTCGAACTGGCCACCGGCACCCACACGTTGCGGGTCGCCGCCGACGGCCCCGACAAGCAGAAGCTGTCGCTGCTGGACGACGCCGCCGAGTACAGCGTCATCCACAACGGCGACGACCTGTGGGCGTACGACAGCGCCTCGAACGAGGTGTACCACGCGACCGAGGCCGGCCCGGAGGGTGAGAGCGGCAAGGGTGGCGAGGGCGGCGACGGCAAGGACCAGCAGGCTCCGGAGGACGTGCCCGCCACGCCTCAGCAGCTCGCCGAGGAGGCCCTGAAGGCCGTCGACGACACCACGTCCGTGACCGTCGACGGGACCGCGCGGGTCGCCGGGCGGGACGCGTACAAGCTGGTCGTCGAGCCGAAGCAGTCCGGTTCGACGGTCGGGGCGATCTCGATCGCCGTCGACGCCAAGACCGGTCTGCCGCTGAAGTTCACGCTCACCCCGGCGAGCGGCGGCGCGGCCGTCGTGGACGCGGGCTTCACGAAGGTCGACTTCGGCAAGCCGAGCGCCTCGACGTTCGACTTCACCCCGCCGAAGGGCGCGAAGGTCACCGAGGCCGACGAGGCCGAGAAGTCTGGCAGCCACGAGTCCGGGTCCGGCGACTCCGCGTTCGAGGAGTCCGGCAAGGACGCGCCGGCCAAGGAGAGCAAGGAACTCAAGATTCCCGAGGCCCCCAAGGACGCCAAGGGTTCCGAGGGGTCCGAGGTCTCCGAGGAGGAGTTCGCGAGCGGGCTCGACGGGCTGAAGACCCTCGGCAAGGGCTGGAGCACCATCGCCGTGTTCGACAGCGGCGCGGAGGGCGGCCTGCCCACGGGCGGCGGTGCGGACGCGACCGGCGACGCCCGGGTCGACGGATTCCTGAACTCCCTCGGCGACCAGGTCAAGGGCGACTTCGGCTCGGGTACGGTCTTCAAGACCCGCCTGATCAACGTCCTCTTCACCGACGACGGCAAGGTGTACGCGGGCGCCGTCACCAAGGACGCGCTGGTGAAGGCGGCCAACGCGGCGAAGTAGTGACGGTCGGCCGGTGAGCCGGGAGGGCGGAGCGGCGACGTCCGGCCGGTGATCGGGAGGGCGGAGCGGTGACGCCCGGCCGGTGATCGGGAAGGCGGAGCAGCGACGCTCGGTCGGTCGGTGGGTCGGACGGCGGAGCAGTGATGTTCGGCCGGTGGGCCGGGGCGGCGAGGTGGCCGTCCCGGCCCACCGGCCGTGCCCGAGGGGAGCCATGAGCGACGCAGCCATCCACACCCAGGGGCTGACCAAGACCTTCCGCGGCGGCCAGGTGGCCGTGGACCACCTGGAACTGACGGTTCCCGGCGGCAGCGTCTTCGGCTTCCTCGGCCCGAACGGCTCGGGCAAGACCACCACCATCCGCATGCTGATGGGCCTGATCGAGCCGACCTCGGGCACCGCCCGGGTCCTCGGCCGGCCCATGCCGCGCTCCAGCCGGACCGTCCTCCCGCACGTGGGCGCCCTCATCGAGGGACCCGCGCTGTACGGCTTCCTCTCCGGCCGCGACAACCTGATCCGCTACGACTCCGCCGACCCGACCGCCGACCCGCGCACCCGGCGTACGCGCGTCGCGGCGGCGCTCGACCGGGTCGGGCTCGGGGCCGCCGCAGGCAAGAAGGCGAAGGCGTACTCGCTGGGCATGAAGCAGCGGCTGGGCCTGGCCGCGGCACTGCTCCAGCCGCGCCGCCTCCTCGTCCTCGACGAGCCGACCAACGGGCTCGACCCGCAGGGCATGCGGGAAATCCGCGCCCTGGTACGGGAGTTGGCGTCCGACGGCACCACCGTCTTCCTCTCCTCCCACCTCCTCGACGAGATCGAGCAGGTGTGCACCGATGTCGCCGTCATGGCGAAGGGCCGGCTCATCACCCAGGGCCCGGTGGCCGAACTCGCCGCCGGCGCGCGCGGCCGTCTCGTCGTCACCACCCCCGACCCGGCGGACGCGGCCCGGGTGCTCAAGGAACAGGGCATCGGGGACGTGCTCGTGACGGAGGGCGGCGCGGCCGGCGAGGGAGACCGGGTCACGGCCGAACCGCCGCCGCCCGAGCGCGACCTCGCCGAACTGAACGCCGCACTGGTCACCGCGGGCGTCCGCGTCCGCGGCTTCGCCCTCGAACGGGCCTCCCTGGAGGACGCGTTCGTGGCGCTCACGGGGGAGGGGTTCGATGTCGCGGGCTGAGCACGCTGAGACGGCTGAGGGGAGGGAGACCAGGGCGGCCGCGGCCGAGGCCCTGTCCGAAGCCCCCGCACCGGCGATCAGGGAACCGAGTCTCCTGTGGACCTTCGGGCTCTTCCGCAGCGAGTTGGTGACGACCTTCCGGCGGTGGCGGACGATCGCGCTGCTGGGAGTGCTCGCGGCGGTGCCGGTCCTCGTCGGGATCGCGGTGCGGATCGAGACCGGTGACGGGTCGTCGATGGGCGGCGGACCGGGCGGTGGGGGCGGCGGCGGTGGCGGTCCCGCGTTCATCGCGCAGATCACCAACAACGGGCTGTTCCTCGTCTTCACGGCCCTCGCCGCGACACTCCCCTTCTTCCTGCCGATGGCCGTCGGCGTGATCGCCGGGGACGCGATCGCGGGCGAGGCGAACGCGGGCACCCTCCGCTATCTGCTGGTCTCGCCCGCCGGCCGGACCAGGCTGCTGCTCACCAAGTACGCGACCACGATGACGTTCTGCCTGGTCGCGACCCTGGTCGTGGCGGCCTCGGCCCTGGCCGTCGGGGCGCTGCTGTTCCCGCTCGGGGATCTGACGACGATCTCCGGCACACGGATCGGTTTCGCCGAGGGCCTGTGGCGGGCGCTGCTGATCGCGTTGGCGGTGGCGATGTCACTGATCGGGATCGCGGCACTCGGCCTGTTCATCTCCACCCTCACCAACAGCGGTATCGCCGCGATGGCCACCACGGTCGGGCTCCTCATCACCGTCCAGATCCTCGACCAGATCCCCCAGCTCGACGCCCTCCACCCGTACTTCTTCTCCCACTACTGGCTCTCCTTCGCCGACCTCATGCGCGAGCCGGTTTATTGGGAGGACCTGCAACGCAACTTCGGCCTCCAGGCCGTGTACGCGGCGGTGTTCGGGTCGGCGGCGTGGGCGAGGTTCACGGCGAAGGACATCACCGCCTGACGCGGGCGAGCGACTCAGGCGGCGGCCTCGTCGGTGTCGTACGGGAAGCGCGCGTACGGCGCTTCCTGGGTGAGGAACGTCTTCGCGCGGGTCAGGGCCGCCGTGTCACGGAGTACGTCACCGGGCTTGCTGCCGTTGCCCAGCAGGACTCCGCCGAACCGCATGCCCATGTACGCGGCGGAGTTGTTGAGCGTCCCGATGAGCGGCTCGGCGACCTCCTCCTCGTAGTGGGCGAGCGCGGTGACGCCCCAGAGGGTGCGGCCGGCCATGTTCTTCTTGAAGTCCAGGCCCGGGGTGCGCAGCCAGCCCGACCAGTGGTCGAGATACCGCTTCACGTGCGCGGACACGGAGTACCAGTACAGCGGCGACACGATCACGAGGTCCGTGGCCGCGAGCGTGGCGTCCAGCAGCAACGCCCTGCTGTCCCCCTCCGGCCGCACATGATCACTGTCGTGCCGCAGATCCTCGAAGTCCGGCAACGGGTGCTCCGCGAGATCCAGCCACCGCTGCTCGACCCCGTCGGTCAGTTGCTCGGCGGCGGCGCGGGCCAGCATCTCGGAATTGCCGTCCGGCCGGCTGCTGCCGAGGACGAAGAGGAAGCGGCGGGTCATGGGGTCCCCCTGGGTACGTGAGACATGGGTACGTGAGACATGGGTACGTGGCGCACGACGATTACCTGCATGGACAATATATGCGCATGCATGAGATGTCGAGGGGTCCGGTCAGTCACGCCGGGGCGGACGGCAGCTCCAGGAGCAGGGCCATGACGGCGACGAGGGTGGCGCTGCTGACGATCTCCCGGCGGGTGATCATGCCGGGCACGTCGGTCAGGGGGATCCACTCCAGACGGTCGGACTCGTTCCGTTCCGTGGGCTCGCCGACGCGCCGGGCGTCGTCCGTGCGGAACACGAAGTGCCGGGTGTCGGTGATCCCGGCCGCGGGCTGGGCGTAGAGCAGTTCCCGTAGCGACCGCGGCCGCCATCCGGTCTCCTCCTCCAGCTCCCGCGCCGCCGCCTCCTCCGGCCGCTCCCCGTCCTCGACCAGCCCCATGGGCAGCTCCCAGGCCCAGGTGTCCGTGACGAAGCGGTGGCGCCACATCATCAGGACCCGCCGCCGGTCGTCGACGGCCGCGGTGACGGCGAGGTCCCGCAGCCGCACCACGTCGTAGTCGCCGCGCGTGCCGTCGGGCCGCTCGACGTCCAGCGAGCGCAGCCGGACCCAGGGGGTGTCGTGGAGCGTGCGTTCGCCGTGGATGGTCCATCTCATGCCGGGGGCTCCGCATCTGGGTCGGGGTACGTACGGACGGCCTCGGCGGCTTCCGCCACCCGCAGCAACAGCGCTTCCTCGCCGTGCCGGGCCACCAGTTGGAGCCCGACCGGGCAGCCGTCGGGGTCGAAGCCGGCCGGGATGCTCATCGCCGGGTGGCCGCTGAGGTTGAACGCCCAGGTGAGGGCCGTGGAGTAGCGGTCGCCGGGGCCTTCGTGGCCGTGGGGGGCGTTGGGTGTGGTCGGGGTCAGGATGAGGTCGGCCTCGGCGAAGGGGGCGGCGAGCCGGCGGTCGTTCTCGGCGCGGAGTTCCTCGGCGGCCCGGCGGCCGGCCGCGCTGGAGTGGGGTGCCGGGGTGCGGAGGGCGAGCCAGGCCGGTGCCGGGTCCCGGAGGCACAGGGTCTCGTCCGGCCGCCGCACGAGCAGCCGTACGAGGCCCGCGTCCGCGAGGCGCAGAGCGGCACCGTGGGCGATCGCGGCGGGCTCGGGGTCGGTGTCGGCGAAGCCGAGGTCGGCGGACCAGAGGGCGACGGGGGGAGATGGGGTCCCCGGCCCGTCCGGCTCGCGCTCCGCCTCCGTCACGCAGCGCCAGTACGCCGCCGCGTCCGACGCGTGGCGGGTGAGGACGCCCGGGGCCGCGAGGCCCGTGCGGTCGGCGGAGGGGAGGCGGCCGTTCGTGGTCTTCAGGCCGGTGACGCCGCACCAGGCGGCCGGGATGCGGACCGAACCGGCGCCGTCCGTGCCGGTGGCCATCGGCACCAGGCCCGCGGCGACCGCCGCGGCGGACCCGGCCGAGGAGCCGCCCGGTGTCCGGTCGGCCCGCCAGGGGTTGACGGTCCGGCCGCCGGCGCCGAGGCCCCAGGTCTGCCAGACGGTGCCGGGACCGGGTACGGAGGTCGCCCCCACGGGCACGCACCCGGCCGCGATCAACGACCGCGCCGGCGCCGCGCGCAGCCCGGCCCGCCCCTTCACCCCGATCGGTACCCCGGCCAACGGCAGCCGGACGCCCGAGGCGACCCGCGCGTCCACCTCCGCCGCCCGCCGCAACGCCTCCTCGGCCCACACCTCGACGAACGCGCACAGCGTCGGTTCCGCCCGCTCGATCCGGGCGAGCGCCTCGGCCACCACGTCGACGGCCCGCACCTCACGCGCGCGCACGGCGGCGGCGATCCGCACGGCCGAGAGCGCCGGGAAACCGTCGGGCGGGAGGGGAGGGAGAGACGGGAGGGGCGGGAGGGAGGCGTGCGGCGGTACGGCTCTTCCGGGGCTCACGGGCTCTCCACGGCGGCTCACCGGCTCGGCCCGCCCGGCGCGGGCGGCATCGGCGGGTTGGGTGCGTGGGTGCGGGCCGGTGCGGAGGGGCCGGGGGCCGTGGGGCCTGCCGTACCGGGGCCGACACCCCCGTTCCCGGCCCCGGTACGGAGCTTGGCGGCCTGCGCGATCGGGTTGCCGCCGGACACCTGCTGCCCGGGCCGCGGCTGGTTCTGCGAATGCTGTCCGGCCGCCACCGCCGTACCCGCAGTCGCCCCAGCCACCACCGTTTTCGACGGTTCCTGGTCGCCGTGGGCCAGCTGTTCCTTGGTCAGGTACGGGCGCGGCTCGACCTTCCAGGAGGGGGCGCCCGGGTCCACCTCGCGGCGCACGGCGCGTTCCATGAGGGTGGCCATCTCGACGGGACCGATGCCGCCGGGGACGGGCGTGAGGTGCTGCGGAATGTCGTACGCCTCCCGCTGCACGTCGCCCTTCACGCTGCCGTCCGCCTGCGGTACGAACCCGGAGTCGACGACGAGCCGGTGATGGGGCCGGAGGTGGTCGGGGCCGAGGATGCCGGGGTTGCCGGTGACGGAGACGACGATGTCGGCGTCGCGTACCCGCCGCAGGTCGTCACCGGCGTCGAGCTCCATCAGCCGGTGGCCCTGGTCGCGCAGCGTGGTGACGACCCCTTGTCCGACGAACCCCTTGCTGCCCACGACCGCGATCACCGGGTCGTCCCCGGCGAAGGGTTCGACGACCCGGCAGATCCCCTCGGCCGTGGCGCACGCGGTGTAGGGGGAACGGCCCTTGGTCAGCGCGTCGATGTCCTTGGCCGGGTCCATCCGCTGCACGAGCGGCTGGAGGTGGGCCGGCGGCGGGAACTGCACGATGATCGCCCGGGTCGCCGGATCCTGGTTGGCCCGCTCCAGTACCTCCGCGAACTGCGCACGTGTGGTCCCCGGCGGCATCACCACATGGTTCGCCTCGAAGCCCAGGTGCTCGAAGCTCTTCACCTTCTGCTCGGCGGAGACCTTCGACGCCTCCAGCTTCGCCTTCCACTCCGGCGGATCGTTCTCGGCGGGCTGGAAGCGGATGATCGCCACCCGCTGCTCCGCCTGGGCCACGGTGTCCCGGTAGGGGGCGTACAACTCCTTGGCCTGGCGCAGTACGTCACGCCCCGACACATGCTCGGTCATCGGTCAGGTCACCCCCGTGTCGCTTCGTGGTCGATCCGGGCGAGCACCCGGTCGACCGGTTCGAGCCCGTGGCCGAGGAGTTCCTCCACGTCCCGGGCGGTGAACGTCCGGTCGCCCGACAGGTCGTCGGTGTGCCCGTCCGGGCCCGCCGTGAGGCTGATCAGGGTGAAGGACTCCGGGCCGGTCGGGTCGTGGTACGAGAACGCGCCGAAGTGGGCGATCCAGAAGACCTCGACCGGCTCCGAGCCGAACGCCCGGCGCAGGGCGGGCAGTACGGCGTCCGCGACGCTGCCGAAGTCGTCGGTGATGCCCCGGTCGTCGGGGTTGCTCGCCAGCTCCGACACGACGGCGACCGCGCGGCCGGTGACGGGGGAGTGCGCCGCCCGGACGAGCGTGTGCGCCCGGCCCGCCCGGCGGTGGCGCCAGTCGACGACGTCCTCGAAGTAGCGGAGGGCCGAGTTGTCCGTCGGGTTGTTCATGGCTGTCCGTCTCTCCTGATCCGCTGTGCCGTCGGTCCAGGGTAGGGGGGTGATCATCCGGCCCCGGGGGCTCATGGGTTCGTCCCGTGCGGTCTCTACGGTCTCTGTGGTCCGGCCGGCCCGGCTCATGGGGTGGTCGCCCCGTACGGCTCCACGCCCGGCGGCTGCTTCGCGCGGTGGGCGCCCGCTTTGCAGCCCGCGAACGGGCCGCCGGGGGAGCGGAGTTCGGCCAGGACGGGGCCGAGGTGGTCGCGGTGCCAGACCGCCGGGCCGGACGCGCCCGCCGCCGGGTCGGTCAGCTCCTGCCAGGCCAGCCACAGGGCGTGCAGCCGCGCCACCGCCTCCAGGTGCTCCCACCAGCGTGGACACCAGGGCTGCTGGGAGGTGACCTCGCGGCCGTAGACCGGGAGGAGCAGATCCCCGACCCAGACGGCCAGGGCGCGCATCTCCTCGTCGTACTCGGCGCCGTCGAGGTAGAGGATGAACGGCGGTCCGGCGGGGAGCGGCTGTTCGAGGCCCTGCTGTTCGACGGTGGTGGTCATCGGGTGCTCCCTTCGAAGAGCGTTCGTGGCACGCGCGGGGGCACGTACGCGTGTCCCTTCACCGGACGATCCCCTCCGCCGCCCTCGCCGTGATCGCCTTGACCTCGGCCTGGGCGGCGAGGGCGATGCGGTCGGCGCCGGGTTCGGCGTACCAGGGGCGCAGCCGGACGAGGGCGGGGCGAACGCCGGTGGCGAGGAGGAGGGCGGTGCCCTTGGGGAGGGCGCGGATGCGGTCGGCGGGGAGGATGCGTTCGAGGCGGTACGACGTGGTGCGGGAGCGGCTGTCCTTGCCGCGGGAGTGGCTCACCGTCGACACGTCGTGCTCGCCGACCAGCCGGGAGACCTTCTCGACGAAGTCCGCGTCGTCCAGGCCCGCGCCGAGCAGCTTGATGGTGGCGGCGCTCCACAGCGCGTCCATCCCGGCCTCGCCCCAGACCCGCGAGCCCTGGCGGTAACTCTGCAGGAGTGTCACGACGTTGATGCCGCGCGAGCCGAAGTGGGAGTAGAGGTCGGGCAGGTCGGAGATACGGCAGACGTTGGCCGCCTCGTCGAGGACCGCCGTCATGGGCGGGTCCAGACGGCCGCCCATCCGTTCGGCCGCCACGACTCCCGCGCGCAGTACGGAGTCCGCGCACGCGGCGATGACCCCGGCCGCCGAGCCGCCGCCGTCCTTGGAGAGCAGGTAGAGGGTGTCGGACGACAGGGCGTGGCGCTCGGGCAGGAACTGCGGCAGGTCCGGGTCCGGGCTCACCCAGGCCGCGATCGCCGGGTCGAGGAGGCAGGCCACGCACTGGCGGGCCGTCTCGTAGATGCCGTCCCGGGTCTCGACCGCGCCCTGGACGGTGCCCTGGAGCTGGTCGGCGAGGGCCGCCATGCCCGCGTCGCGGAGCAGGTCGACCGGCGTACGGTCGGCCGGGTCCGCCAGCCAGGCCAGTACCTCGCCGATCCGGCGCCCGCCCCGGTTGGCGGCGTGGAAGAGCGCGGTGAGCGTGTTCTGGGCCGCCGAGATCCAGAAGTCGCGTTTCGTCGCGTCGTCGTTGACCGCGCCGACGAAGTGGCCGGCGAGACGGCGGGCGCCCTCGATGGTGGCGGCGTCGGCGAGCATGTCCCACCACAGGGTGCGCGGGGTGTGCGCGATGCCCTGCGGGTCGAACGTCCAGACCGTGCCCGCCCGTTCGCGCTCCGCCCGGGTCACGCTGTACACGTCCGCCTTGTTCGAGGTCAGCAGGACGCTGCCCCTGGCGCGGAGTACGCGGGGCACCGCGATGCCGGTGGACTTGCCGGCCCTCGGGGCCATCAGGTCCAGCTCCACGTCCTCGTAGCTGCTGCGGAGTTCGGGGCCGGCGGGGGCCAGGTCGCCGAGGAGGTTGCCCGTGTCGTCCGGCGGGAGTTTGCCGGACTTCGGGAGGGAGGGGCGGAGTTGGCGGGACCTGGTGGCGGCGGCCTTCGGGAGGAGGGCGGCGAGTTCGCGGCGGGTGGCCAGGCCGGGGGTTCGTCCGCCTCGGCGGCGGAGGAGTACGGCGGGGGTGAGGAGGAGGGCGAGGGTGGCGCCGAAGGTTGCTCCCATCCCCGCGGTGACCGCTGCGGGGGAGGTCGTCGGCCATACGGCCGCCGGGCCCTCCGTCACCAGGGTCTTCATCGTCGTCAGGGTGAAGGGGGGTGGGGTCCAGCCCGCTCCGGTGAGGGCTGCGGCCAGGGTGCCGCCGAGCCAGGCCGTGAGGAAGAGGGTGCCGATGAGTAGGGCGGTGATGGGGATGAGCCAGGGCAGGAGGTCGTCGGTGGTGGTGTGCGGTCGCTTGCGTGTACTCATCTCTGTTCCCCCGTCGACTGATTCATCTTCCTTCGCCCCCGCCGCCCCTACCCGTCCCGTCCCCAGGAGCTGCCGCCCCTTCGACCCCGCCCACGCATACGAGCACGGGGGGTTCGGTTCGTTGGCGGGTGCGGCCTCGGTGGGCTTCTCGCGCAGTTCCCCGCGCCCCTGAGAAGCAGGGGCTGCGCCCCGTGTTTCTCAGGCCCGTCAGGGCCTGAATCCTTTAGGGGCGCGGGGAACTGCGCGAGAAGCCCCACCGGGCCCGCGGTCGCCCACGTACCCGAACCCCCGAGTTCATGGGCGCCCCGCCTTGGAGAGCGTCGGCTTCGGGGTCCACCTGGTGTTCGTGTTGTGGAGGTCCCGCTCCGTGTCGGTGATCGACACCTTGATCGGGATCCCCGGACGCCCACCCACCTTGATGAGGAAGCGCCCACGACCGGGCGGCTCCTCGTTGCCCCCCGTGCTGGCCCACCCCGGCGGTGAGGACCAGGACGACACGAGGTCGATCTCGCGTTCGGAGAGGCCGACGATCTCGCCGAGTTCCTTCATCTCCGTACGGGGGAGGCCGGCGCAGACGACCATCCCGGCCCGCTCGACGAAGCCGCGCGCCTTCGCCCGGTCGGCCTCGCTGCCCAGCGCCTCCGCGTCCTTCAACGTGTGCGTGATCTTCGCGTCGCCGAGGCCGAGGGACCGGTTGAGACGGGTGAGCGCGTCGATGCGTTCGACGATGCCGGAGGCGGCCCGCAGGGGACGCCACAACTCGTCCAGCACCGTGAAGAACCAGCGCTGCGGAGCCAGACCCGCGTCGGCCAGGGCGTGCGCCGCCGCGACCGTGCCGAGCCCGTCCGACCACGCCGCCAGCATCGCCGCCGCCGTGAGCTGCGTGTCCGCCTCGCCGATCCGGGAGATGTCGACGCAGACGGCGGGCGAGGCCGGGTCGATCCGGGTGGACGTCTCGGAGGCGAAGGTGTCGCCCAGCGGACCGTCCAGCACGCCCAACAGGGAGCGGTGGAGCGGGTCCACCGCCTCCTGGTAGCGCGCCACATCGCCCCGGTCCAGCGTGACCGCCCGCACCCGGTCCGGGCCCTCGTCCAGCACCCTCAGCAGGTCGGGCAGCAGCGGGGCGCGCCCCGGCTTCGTACGTTCCGTGAGGTGGTGCAGACAGGCGGACAGCACCGACTGCTCGTGGTCGTCCATCGGGCGGCCCCGGACGATGGTGATGAGCGCCGCGACCATGTTCAGGACACGGCCGTGCGCCTCCGCCCTCAGGATCCGGCCCCGCTCGCCACCGATCCGGGCCGCCGCCTCGCCCATCGCGCCGGGGTCGAGGACGTTGATGCCGCCCACCCCGCGCCCGATGGAGATCACCTGGCCGCCGAGCGCCCGTACGGTGTCGGCGTAGTCCGGCTTCAGGTCGCCGAGGACCAGCGGGGTGACACCGGTCGCGCACATGCCGATCAGCATCCGGTTGACCAGCGTGGACTTGCCGAGGCCCGGCATGCCGAGCATGAACAGGGACGGGTTGGAGATGTAACGGGCGCGGGTGAACCAGGAGATGGGGTCACCGCAGACCGTCGCACCCGTGTGCAGATGCTGGCCCAGCGGCACCCCGGTCATCGGGGCACCGGAACCCGCCGCGAAGGGCCACAGCCCGCACGCCTGGACCGTCGTCGCCCGCCACATCGCGGGCGGGTCCACATGCCCGACCTGGCCGCCGCCGGGCCCGAACCATCCACGCGGGGGCGCCGTACGGGGTCGAGGGTCAACCGGCTTGCTCACAGCGCCTCCCTGATCTGGTACGGAACGAGGGTGTGCTCCCACGGCAGCAGGCCGACGGGAAGCGTGCAGGTGAACGCGGACGCCTGCATACGGTCGGCGGGGCGCATCAGGATGCGGGACGACGCCTGGAGGTTGCGTACGGTGATCGCCGCGTCCGGCAGCTGCTCCTCGCTGTCCACGGTGACCGTCACCATCATCGAGAACTCCACCAGCCCGGCACCCGCCGCCTCCTCGGCCGCCGTCTGCTCCGCCGCCTGCATCTCCGAACTGGCCCGCGCCTGGACCAGACCCCGCTTGGAGCCCGCCATGAAGTGCGCGGTGCGCCGGTCGGCCTCGACGATGCGGGCGGAGGTCGCCGGGTCGATCGGCCGGTAGACCAGCGAGACCCGCTTGCGGCGGGTGCCCGTCGCGGGCTCCAGCAGACCCCGCAGCACACTGGAGCGGACCGTGCCGCGCGGCGCCAGCGTCAGCATCCACGTCCGTGACACACCCGAGTCGTGCCGGTACGACTGCACGGACTCGACCGCCGCCGCCGGGCCCGCGTCCGCCCATTCGAGGCCGGTCGTGGAGTTCTCGTTCCGCGCGCTCAGCACGTCCGGGCCGACGGCCGGGTCGTACGCCACCCGTACGGTCTCCGCGAGCCGCTCGGCGGACAGCGGGTAGGCGGAGCCGCCGCCGGCCGCGACCAGGCCCGACAGCAGACCGGGCAGCCGCATCGACAGGTCGGTGATGACATCGTCGACGCTCCGCTTGGGGCCGCCGGTGGGGCCGTAGGTGAGGGCGATGTACGTGTGCATCTCGGAGGAGGCGGACGGGTAGCGCGCGACGACCTCCTCCATGACCGCGCGGGCCGCCGCCGGGGCGTCCGGCGCGATACGCGGCAGGACCTCGGCGGCCAGCCGCGTCCCCGTGTCCGGGGCGGTCTCCACGACGACCTGGGCGCCGCGCAGGCCCGGTTCGTGCGAGAGCCGGGCGAGCCAGTCGCCCCAGGACGCCACCCAGATGTCGACCTGCTCGGGGTCGACCAGCGAACCGCCGTCCGGCTCGCAGGCCAGGACCACCGTGCAGAGGTTGCGGCCGGGGTGGTGGAGGACGCCGAAGGCGCGGTTGTAGGCGTCACGGCCCTCGTACATCTTGGTGCGGGCCAGCAGGCCCGGCGGGTGGTAGCGGCCACCGGGGCGCCTGGAGAGCGGGCCGGAGACGTACGTCGTCGAACCGTTCGCCTTGCGCCTGAGCCAACCGATACGCACCGCGACCACCTGGTAGATGTTGCGGCCGTCCACCGTGCGCAGCGCGAGCGGGGCGAGGAAGAGGCCGAGGGGGATGAGGACGAGGATCGCGGCCGTCAGCGAGACCAGCGAGGCGAGCAGTGCGACCAGGAGTCCGCCGAAGGCGACCACCGTGCCGAGGAGGCCCAGGGGGCCGAGGCCGGGGCGGCGGGGTCTGCGCCAGTTTCCGTAGGTGGGACGCGTGAGGGCGTCGGTGGACATGCGGGTTCCTTCTTCCGGCTGAGGTCGCTGGGTGGTGAGTGCCTACGAGCTCGGGTGGTGCGGTGTCGGATGGCGGCTGCGGGTGCGTGGGGCTTCTCGCGCAGTTCCCCGCGCCCCTGAAAAGAGGGCCTGCGGCCCCTTTCCAGGGGCTGGGGCTACTGGTTGTGGCCCTTCATGCCGTCGTTGTCGTCCAGGGAGCCCGCGACCTCGGACGCCGCCTGCATGCCCGTCTGGACGACGACCGCTGCGGCCTGGACCGCGACGGCCGCGCCCGCCGTGGCCGCGCCCGCGGCGGCGGTGCCGGCCGCCGCGCCGGCGCCACCGGCCCCGCCCGCGGAGGAACCCGCGCCGGAGGAGGGCGAGCCCTGGGGGCCCGCGGAACCGCCGCCCCCACCGCCGCCGGCCTGGCCCGCCGCGCCGACGGCGCTGCCCGCGATGCTGACCGCGCCGGAGGCCATGTTGTTGGCGGCGCCCAGCGCGACCGTGCCGCCGGAGGTGGAGCCGAGGGCGGCCGTGGCGGGGACGATCAGCTTCAGCAGGGCGGGCAGGGCGAACACCGCCATGATCAGCATGCCCATGCCCGCGATGACCTGGTTCAGGTCCTTGGTGTCCTTGGTCATCGCGGTGGCCGAGTAGATGATCAGGGCCGCCGCCGGCTTGTACAGCAGCCAGGCCGCGAGCCAGCCGATGTGCTTCTTCCACCAGCCGTCGCCCCACCCGGTCATCGAGGAGACGGCGGCCAGCGGCAGTGTGCCGACCAGCATGATCAGGACGCCGATGCGGATGTACATCAGCACGATCTGCACGAAGCTCGACAGCATCACCAGCAGACCGAAGATCAGCACCAGGCCCGGCTGGCTGAGTGTCAGCACGCCCAGCATCTCGGCGGCCTTGTCACCGAGATCGGACCGCGCGTACACGTCCTTGGCGTAGGCGTCCGACGCCGTCATCAGGGCCGTGACCACGGGGACGGAGGCCGCGCCTACGAGGATGACCTTCCACATCCCCATGAACGCCTGCTTCATCGACTGGCCCTTGCGGTCCACGGCCATCCGGATCGCGGCGAGCAGCAGCGAGGCCACCGCCACGTAGCCGACGATCCAGTTGATCTCCGCGGTGATCTGCCCGATGGGACTGCCCGGGGCGGCCTGACCGTGGCCGCCGCCGTTTCCGGTCGGGTCGTTCACGTCGATGTTCAGCCAGACGCCGTTGAGCGCCTTGAGCACCTCCGCCGCGCCGTCGCCGATCGCCTTGGCGAAGACGACCACGGCACCCTCGGTGAACTGCTTGCCGCCCTCTTCGATCAGGCAGTCGTAGACCTTCCAGGAGCAGGCCATCTCACGCCTCCCAGGTGACGAAGCCGTCGGTGCCGCTGACCTGCGACACACCGCTGTAGACCGTGCCGTCCGGGTCGGGCGAGAGCTTCCAGTCGCCGTCCCGCCAGCGCACGGTCACCGAGGCGGAGCCGAAGCCGCCGTCGCCCATGCCGCGCACCAGGACCATCACGGTCGCCTGCGTCTCGTCGTACGACAGGACGGTGAAGCCGGCGTAGCCACCGGCGTCCGGCGAGCCCGTGGTGGACTTGTCGGCGTCCTGGGAGCGGTTCGCGATCAGCGCGTCGCGGCCCGCGCCCGGCACGACCTGCCGGTCGACGACCTCGCGCCAGCCGTCGTAGCTGAGGTGGTCGGTGATGGAGTGGGCCGCCATCACGGCCCCGAGCGGGGTGTGCGCGAAGCAGGACCAGACCGGTCCGTCGTACTTCAGCGGGCCCGCCGCCTTCGAGACCGGGACCAGGCCGGTGCCGTTGGCCTTCCAGTGGAAGTCGCGCGGCGCCTTCGTGGGCTTGGCCTGGTCGCGGTCGTCGGTGCGGCAGCCGGCGGGCCGGACGTCCGAAGTCCCCTTGCCGTCACCGGAGTCCGAGCCGGAGCCAGGGTCCGACGGCTTCGAGGTGGGTGCCGGGTTCGGGTCGCCGGACGAACCGGCCGGCCCCTCGTCGCCGTCGCCCGTCACCGCGAAGAGAACGGCGAGGACGAGCAGCACCGCCAGGAACCCGGCCGACAGGATCCAGCCCCGCTGCTGCCAGAACGGCTGCTCCCACTCCCCGCTGCCCCCTTGGGCCCGGCCGGAGTTCAGCATCGTCGCTCCCCCTTTCGACGTGCTCGGACGGCTAGAAGACGAAGTTCACGAGCGGGCCGGCGGTGGCGACCAGGACACAGCCGCCGAGGACCATGCCGAGCCGGCCCATGTGCTCCGAGCCCTCGCCGCGGCGCATGGAGATCGCCATCATGGCGCCGGTGATCAGCACCCCCGCGACGCCCGCGGCGGTGCCGGCCCAGGCGACGATGCCGAGCACGGTGTCGACCTTGCCGGTGAGTTCGGCGGGGGCGTCGCGGTTGGGGTTGGGGACCGTGCCGTCGGCCAGGAAGACGGCCTGATGGGCCTTGGCGGCTATCGCGTGCAGCATGTGGTTTCTCCCCGTTGTCTCGATCGCCCCGCCGTGGGCGGCGGGCCGACGTCGACCGATGTGAGCGGATGGGACATTGGGATGCTTTCGGGGCCGGCGTGATGGGTCCGGGTTCCCGGTCGCCCTGTGAGCTTGGCGACTCCTGTGAGTCGAAACCAAGCGATGTAGTGATCCAGCACCGGTCGGTGACGTGCTCGTGACAGACGGGAACTCCTCGTCATGTCCGGGACAGTGACATGCCGTCAGAAACGCCGGGACCTGCGGCGAAGCGGAAGGGCTCGCACCGGTGTGCGACAGGGGGGTGATTCGCGCACGACAACGGCCCGCCGGTTCACGAAGAACCGGCGGGCCGTCGTCCCGTCCCGCTTACAGTCTCCCTACAGCACGAACCCCACAATCGGCCCCGCCGTCGCGCCGATGATGCACGCGCCCATGACCATCGCGAACTGACTGAGGTGCTCGTCGCCCTCCCCCGACCGCAGGGAGATCGCCATCCGCGAGCCGACGAGCAGCAGCCCGCAGACCCCGGCCGCGGTGACCAGCCAGGCGAGGATGTTCAGGACGTAGTTCAGCTCACGGGTGACCACCGCCGGAGGCGCGGCCAGTGTCGTGGCGGCGGCGTACAGGGTGTCGCTCATGGGGTCCTCCCGGTCAGACGGGCCAGCGACGCGCTCTCCCTCGGCGGCGGCCCGTCGAGATCGCCGGTGCGCCAGGCGGGCACCCAGGGCACGCGGTAGACGTCTATGACGGAACCGATCACCTTCACGCGCTGCACCAGCTGCCGGGGCAGCCGGCCGGGCGCGTCCGCGACCAGCACGATCGCGTCGAGGTCGAGTCCCGGCGGCGCGTCGCCCCGCCGGAAGATGTCCAGGGTGTGCGAGACGGCGTCGAGCCCGGCGGCGTGCGTGCGCCCCACCAGGAGTACCGACGCCGGATCGCCGTGTTCGGGCCGGGGCCAGTTGCGGCCCGCGTCATGGCCGCCGAAGACCGTCGCGAGGGTGGTGGTCCCGGCGCCGCCGTGTGTGGCGACCCAGGAGAACCGCCGTGTGTTCGCGGTCGCCAGGGGCGCCGGATCCGGCCGGACCTCCGGCTCCGCGACCGGCCCGCGCACCCAGATCTCCGGCCCGGCCGCCGTCTGTTCCGTGCCCGGCTGCATCACCGCATCACCGCTCTCCACCACTCCCCGTTTCCGCCGCTGATCACAGCAGTCTTCCTGAGTCCGGCACGCCTGTCGTACGGGCCCGGCCCACCCGGTGCGCCCTGCTAGTGCCGGCGCCCACCCCCTGATCCTCACGGCCCGCGGGCGGCTTGGGAATCGGGACGTGAGTTCCTGCGACGAGCCTGTGACGCGCCGGTGACGCACGGGAGGAGGGTGAGCGGCGAGACTCGTCTGACTGGACTCAAGTGGCAGGAACATGACGGAACTGGCGTCGTCCCGCCGCTTCGACGCTGAGGGGAGCAGATGTCCAACGGGGGAGGGTCCGTCACGACCTGGGTCGTCGGCGGCTGTGTGGCGGCCGTGCTGATGCCGGTGGTCATGATGGTCGCGGTGAGCGGCGGCGGCGAGGCAGAGGCCGAGGAACAGGGGGTCGGCGGCGGCCTCAAGTCGGGCCAGGTACCGGCCGAGTACGTGCCCTGGGTGCTCAAGGCGGGCGCCATGTGCGACGTCATCAAGCCGGCCGTGATCGCCGCGCAGATCGAGGCCGAGTCGGGCTGGAACCCGAACGCCAAGTCCCCGGTGGGCGCGGAGGGGCTGAGCCAGTTCATGCCCGGCACCTGGCCGTCCTGGGGCAGGGACGACGACGGCAACGGCCGGGTCTCCCCGTACGACCCCGGCGACGCGATCATGGCCCAGGGCCGCTACGACTGCGCCCTCGCCAAGCAGGTCCAGGGCTACAAGGACAGCGGCCGGGCGACCGGCGAGACCCTCGACCTGGCGCTCGCCGCGTACAACGCGGGCCCGGGTGCCGTGGAGCGGTACGGCGGCATCCCGCCCTACACCGAGACCCAGAACTACGTCGCCCGCATCAAGTCCCTGATCTCCAAGTACGAGTCGGTGGACGACCCGCCCGGCAAGCTCCCGGACGGCCGGGAGATGGCGATGCCGCTCTCCGGCAACCCGCCCGTGACCTCCCCGTACGGCTGGCGCATGCACCCCACGCTCGGGGTCCGCAAACTGCACACCGGCACCGACTTCGGCGTGGCCGCCGGCAACCCGGTCCTCGCCGCCCGCGACGGCGAGGTCACCTTCGCGGGCTGGAGCAACGGCTACGGCAACCGCGTCGTCATCTCCCACGGGACCATCAACGGCGACCGGGTCTCCACGACCTACAACCACATGCTGTCCGGCCTCAGCGTCGGCGTCGGCGACAAGGTCAAGGTCGGCCAACGCGTCGGCCTCGTCGGCTCCACGGGCTACTCGACGGGCGCCCACCTCCACTTCGAGGTGATGCGGAACGGCACGTACGTCGACCCGGCGCCGTGGTTGGGGCTGCGGTGACGACGGGGGAGACGGGGACGCGGCGGCCGACGCGGACGACGCGTGCGGAGTGGACGAGACGGTGGGCACGGTCGGCGTGGACGGCACGGTCGGCGAGGAAGGACACTGAGGTGAGGAGGGGGATGAGGGTGAACACGAGGCGCGAAGCGCGCGGAGGGCGCGGAGGGCGCGCGGGGCGTGACGGCGGGATCCGCAGGGCGGGTGCGGTCGTGCTCGCGACCGTGACCGGTGTGGCGGTCCTCGCCGCGTGCGGCCTGGAGGACCACCGCGAGACGGCGGGCGGCGGCACGGCAACGTCCGAACCGCCCTTCACCCCCAAGGCACCCCTCCCCTCCGGCCGTTCGCTCGGCCCGGACGCGCACGTCCCGAGCCCCACCGGCGTCGACGACACGGACGCGACCGCCGTCGCCGAGGCGTGGGTCGAGGTCGCGTACGGCCATGACACCAAGTACGACACCGGCCCGCACGACGCCGTCCTGCGCTCCGCGCGCTGGTTCACCGCGGCCAGGGCGAAGGCCGAGCGCGCGTACCGCCCCGCGAGCGGCGCGGGCGAGCAGTGGAACTCCTGGGCCGCGCACGAGGCGTGGACCACGGTCGAGGTCGAGCCGGACGACGACGGCGACGCGCCCTCCGACTCCGCCCGGGACGCCTACCGCGCCCTCTTCGTCGACGGCACGGCACACGGCCGCGACGGCTGGACGGGGACCGGTCCCCAGGCCACGGTGTATGTGAAGCTGGTTCGCTCGGGCAAGGGCGAGCCGTGGCGGGTGGACGAGGTGCGTACGGTGGAGGCAGCGGTGTCGGCACCGACCCCGTCCGGGCACGACTCCGCGTCCGCGCCCACAACTCCTGCCACTTCTCCTGCCACTTCTCCTGCCTCTTCTTCTCCTTCTGCCCGACCCGAGTGAGGGAACGATGACTCGACTCAGCCGCGAACAGAAGCGGGAACTCAAGCGCGCGGGGCGTGCGCCGGCCCGGCCGACCCCGATCGACGTACGCGTCTCCGCCGAGACCGGCGCGACGGTCGGCGGCATGCCGGTGCCCCCGGCCGCCGGGGAGTCCCTCCAGTCCGCCGCCCTCGGCTACCTCCACCGCCTCGCCCTGGCCACCGGCCACCCCGTCCTCGCCACCGTCCACGACGAACGCATCGGCTACGTCGTCCCCCTCCAGATCCACGTAGACGGCTCCAGCGCCTACGCCGGGGAACCGGTACGGGTGGCCGAGCCGCGCGGCTTCGGAACCGAGGGCGAGCCGGTGTCGGGTACGGCCGCGTCGGCCCCCCTCGGCCAGGAAGCAACCCCGTGGACGGCCCCGGAGCCGCAGGCGCCCGCGCAGGGCCCACGCCGCGACAGGTCCACACACGTACTGCGCTCGGTACCGGAATCGGCAGCCGCCGAGCCGCAACTTCCGTCGGCCCAGGGCCAGTCGAGCACCCCGGCGGGGCCTACGGCACCTCACGCCCAGCCGGAGCGGCGCTGGGAGCCACAGGCTGGGCCCGACCGGGAGCCGCGGTTGAGCGCACAGGCACAGACCGAATGGCAGCCGGAGCCGGACGCACGCCCGCAGGCGGCCCAGGACGAACGTCAGCCGCCGTCGGACAGGCAGCGCCAACCGCAGGCCGAGCGTCAGCCGAGCCCGGACGGACAGGCCCAGGCGGAGTGGCAGGCGCGGTTGGACGGACAGGCGCAGGCCGGGTGGCGGGCGCAGGCCCAAGTGGCGCATCGTCCGCAGGCGGAGCGTCAGTTGGGCCCGGACGGTCAGGCGCAGGCCGGGTGGCAAGCGCAGTCGGATGAGCAGCCGCAGGCCCAGGTGGCGCGTCCGTCGCAGGCCGAGGCTCAGCTGCGGCCGGACGGTCAGGCGCAGGCCGAGTGGCAGGCGCACTCGGACGTGCGACCGCAGGCACCCGCCCAGGGCCAAGATCAGCCGCAGTGGCAGCCGCAGGCGGAGCCCGAGCCGTCGGGGCGCGCCGAGCGGCAGGCGGAGTCGCAGGGACGGCCGGACGTGCGGCCGGAGGCCCCGGCGCGCTCTCCGGGGCAGCCCAAGCCGGAGCCCAGCACGATGCGGTTGGCGGCCGGGAAGCAGGCCCCCTCGGCGGAGCCGGCCGTGCCGGAGCGGCCGAAGCGGGAGCCCAGCACGCTTCCCCTGTCGGCGGCGAAGCCCGCGCCCGCATCCGCCCCCGTACCCCCGCACGCGCCGGAGGCGACCGCCCCCGAGGCGACGCCGGAGCAGTCCCCGGCGGAGCCCGTGGCCGAGGCTGCTCCGGGGGTGAAGCGGGAGCCCCGGACGATGCCGCTCACGGCGGCGAAGGAGAAGCAGGCGCAGAGGCAGAAGCAGGAGCAGGATCAGCACCCGGAGCAGAACCCGGAGCAGTCGGCGGCGGCGCCGGGCAAGGTCGCGCCGTCGACGTTCGTGCTGCGCGCGGTGCCGGAGCCGACGGAGGGGCCCCTGGCACAGCCGCCCCGCACCCCGGGCCTCCCGCTGACCCTGGCGGGCCACCCGATCGACCCGGAAGGCGACCCCGCCGCCCCCAAGCCCATCCGCGACGCGATGCCCGAACCCACCCGCGACGCGACACCCGAGCCCACCCGCGACGCCGTCCCGACCGGCACCGTCTCACCCCCGACGGGCGAGTTCGGCCCGGTCACGGCCCCCGAGCCGTCTACGCCGCAGGCCCGGACTACCCCTCAGCCCTGGCACCCGGAGCAGCCCACCACCCCGCCCCAGACCCCGCCGCACACCCCACGGTCGGCCCCGGACTCCCTGGAGCCGCAGCCCTGGCCCCCGGCCCAGTCCCCGGCGCCCGTACGGGACTTCACCCGCGCACCGGCCGCCGAACCGACTGCGGGGCCCGAGCCGGAGCCCGCGTCCCCGGAACCGAACCCACAGCCCTGGTCTCCGAGCCGGCCCCCTGCCCCCGCCCCGGACGCCCTGGCCTCCCCGGAGACGAGGCACGCGACCCCGACCCCGCAGTCCTGGCCCCCGGCCCCGGCCGACGAGCCCACCCCGGAGCCGGCGCACGAGCCGTCGTCGCCCTCGGACTCGGGGCCCGCCTCGCTGGAGCCCCAGCCCTGGCCCCCGACCCCGCCCCCGATGCCGGCCCACGCACCGGCGCCCGCTCCCGACCTCGCCCCCTTCGCACCGGCCCCTCCGGAGGAGTCCGCCACCGACGCGTACTCCGCTCCCGAGTGGACAGTGCTGGAGGAGGACAACGCCCCGAAACCCGCACCGGTACGGGAGTTCGACGCGGTGGCGGAGTCGGTGCTGGACACGGCGGAGGAGGACGGCGGTACGCCGTCACCGTTCGCGGAGTCCGTGTCGCGGATCAACGAGGCGGTGAAGATGGGCCGCATCCAGGACGCCGCCGAGATGGCCGAACAGACGGTCGCTCAGGCGACGGCGGCGCTCGGCCCCCAGCACCCCGAGGTGCTGAAGCTCCGCGAACTGACCGCCTACATCGCCTACTTGGCCGGCGACGCCCTCCGCTCCTTCCACCTCTCCCTCGACCTGGCCGGCCTCCGTCACCGCATGCGCGACCAGCGTGCCGCGTACGGCAACATCCAGAGCGCGGCGGCCGCCTGGCGCGCGGTCCGCGACCCGCTCCAGGGCCTGCACCTGGGCCGCGACCTGATCGCCGTCTGGAGCGACCTCGCCAACGACGCCGGCCCCGCCGCCGAGGACGTGGAACAACTCGAAAAGGCCCGCACCCGTATGACCCGTCTCACCGAACGGGCCCGCGCCCTCGACTCCACCCCGTACGCCCACGGCCAATGACCCCGCCCGGGACCGCCACCCCGGCGGCCCGCCAGGGCAGGCGAGGACGACCGGACCGGCCGGAACCCCCGGCCGGTCACGGCGAACGCCCCTGAAGCCGAAGCCAAAATCGAAGCCGGAGCCGGAGGCACCCTCGACGGGGGCCGGCCGCAGGCCTACGCCGCTGACCGACCCCGGAACCACATCACCTGAACCTCTGCCTATGAGAGGCGCCGTCTACGAGAGGCGTCACCCACAAGAAACGTCGCCCTACTCCGACAACTCCCACACCGCGTACGCCAGCGCGTCCCCGTTCCGGTCGAGCGCCGTGTCGTTGATGTTGGACGTGTTGTCGCAGGACGAGTGGTAGCAGCGGTCGAACGCCTGGCCCGACGTACCGCCCCACTTGGTGACCTGCGCGGCCGTCTTCGTGCGGCTCGCCCCCGTGAAGAGGCCGCCCACGGGAACGCCCGCGCTCTTGAAGGGCGCGTGGTCCGAGCGGCCGTCCCCCTCGGTCTCGATCTCGGTCGGGACGCCGATCCCCGTGAAGTAGTCCTTGAAGGTCTTCTCGATGACGGGGTCGTCGTCGTAGACGAAGTACCCGGGGTTCGGCGAGCCGATCATGTCGAAGTTGAGGTAGCCGCTGATGCGGGCCCGGTTCGCGGAGGACAGGTTGTTGACGTAGTAGCGGGAGCCGACGAGGCCCAGCTCCTCCGCGCCCCACCAGGCGAACCGCAGATGCTTGGTGGGCTGGTAGTTCGTGCGGGACACGGCCAGCGCGGCTTCCAGTACGGCGGCGGAACCCGAGCCGTTGTCGTTGATGCCCGCGCCAGAGGAGACACTGTCCAGATGTGAACCGGCCATGACAACCTGATTCGTGTCACCGCCGGGCCAGTCCGCGATCAGGTTGTAGCCGGTCCGGCCGCCGGACGTGAAGGACTGCGTGGTGGTGACGAAACCCGCCGCGTCGAGCTTGCCCTTCACATAGTTCAGTGACGCGAGGTAACCGGCCCGGCCGTGCGCTCTGTTGCCACCGTTGGCGGCGGCTATGGACTGGAACTGGGTCAGGTGGGCCTTGACGTTGGCCACGGGGAGGTCCGGCGCCGCGGCGATCGTCGCGTCCGGGGCGGGTGCCGCCCCTGCCATGGACCCGGTGGTGAACAGCGTGGCCACCGTGACGGCGACGGCGACGGCGGCGCGTCCCGTGGCTGGAACAGAGAGCTTCATAGTGGGGGGCTCCGAATTCCATGAGGATCGCCATGGACGACACTGTTGATGTGTCCATGGCGATCTCGGCGAATGAGGTGCCTGGATGGTGCGGTGGGGACTGACTCTCCGTCAAGGGTGCTATTTGGCCAGCGGGGTTCGCGCCTCGGTGGTCCCGGTGGTCCCGGCGGTCCCGGTGTTCTCCGTGCCCTCGGCGGCCCCGGCCGTCCCGGTGGTCTCGGTGGTCTCGGTGACGAGCGTCAGCTCCTCCAGCCGCCTCCGCGTCACCCGCGCCGTCCGCAGCGCGTCCCACGTCAACAGCGACAGCGCCAGCCACACCAGCGCGAAGCCCGCCCACCGCTCGGGCGGCATGGCCTCGCCGAAGTACCAGACGCCCAGCAGGAACTGGAAGACCGGCGCCAGATACTGCAGCAGCCCCAGCGTGGACAGCGGCACCCGGATCGCCGCCGCCCCGAAGCAGACCAGCGGCAGGGCGGTCACCAGTCCGGTCGCGGCGAGCAGCAGGGCGTGCCCGGTGCCCTCCGCGCCGAAGGTGGCGTCCCCGCGCGATCCCAGCCACAGCAGATAGGCCAGCGCGGGCAGGAACTGGATCGCGGTCTCCGCGGCGAGCGACTCGACGCCGCCCAGGTTGACCTTCTTCTTCACCAGCCCGTACGTCGCGAAGGAGAAGGCGAGGCAGAGGGAGATCCACGGCGGCCGGCCGTACCCGATCGTGAGGACGAGGACGGCCGCGAAGCCGACGCCGACCGCCGTCCACTGGACGGGCCGCAGCCGTTCCTTCAGCAGCAGGACGCCGATGGCGATGGTGACGAGCGGGTTGATGAAGTACCCGAGGGAGGCCTCGACGACCTGGTGGGCGTTCACGGCCCAGATGTAGACACCCCAGTTGACGGTGATCACCGTCGCCGCGACCGCGATCAGGACGAGCCGGCGCGGCTGCCGCAGCAGCTCACGCGCCCACGACCAGCGCCGCAGCGCCAGCAGCAGGCCGCCGACGACCGCGAGGGACCAGACCATGCGGTGGGCGAGGATCTCCACCGCGCCGGAGGGCTTCAGCAGGGGCCAGAAGAGCGGGACGAGCCCCCACATCCCGTACGCGGCGAATCCGTTCAGCAGTCCTATCCGGTGTTCGCCCCTCGACTGCGCCGCCACGGCCCCTCCTCCTCACCCGGCCGCGCCACCGCGACCCCCAAACCCTCAGCCTCCCGAAGGTAACGCCGAGCACCCCCGACTGTCATGCCCGTATCGGGATACGGTCATGACAGCCGGGGGTGGCGACCCCGAGGGGGAGTTCGGGGCCAGTATCTGGGGCCGGCATCCGGGGCGCGCGGCCCCGTGGCTCAGGGGTCCCGGGGCCGTGGTCCCGGGGGCGCGGCCCCGGGTTTCGGGCCCGTCAGGTCACGCCTTCAGTGCCACCGCGATCGAGTCGGCGATCGGCGTGGTCGGGCGGCCGATGAGGCGGGAGAGGTCGCCGGAGGAGACGACCAGCTCGCCCTTCTCGATGGACGCGTCCACGCCGGCGAGGATCGCGGCCAGCGGCTCGGGCAGCCCGGCGCCGGTCAGGATGCCGGTGAGCGCCTCGACGGGGACGGCGTTGTTCGCTATCTCCTTGCCGGTCTGCCCGCTCAGCTCGGCCGCGTACTCGGCGAAGCTCCAGGCGGTGTCGCCGCCCAACTCGTACGTCTTGTTCTCGTGGCCCTCGCCGGCCAGCACGGCGACCGCGGCGGCGGCGTAGTCCGCGCGGGCCGCGGAGGAGACCCGGCCCTCACCGGCGGCGTGGGTGACGGCGCTGTACTGCAGCACCGGCGCGAGCTGCTCGGTGTAGTTCTCGTTGTACCAACCGTTGCGCAGCAGGGCGTACGGCAGACCGGAGGCGAGCAGCGCCTCCTCCGTGCCCCGGTGGTCGTTCGCGAGCGCCGCCGTCAGGCTCCCCGGCGCGCTGGTGTACGCGAGGAGCGCGACCCCGGCCGCCTTCGCGGCGTCGATCACGACCTGGTGCTGGGCGACCCGGTTCTTGTCGATCTCACTGCCGGAGATCAGCAGCACCTTGTCACCGGCGGCGAAGAGGCCGTCGAAGGTCTCGGGGGCGTTGTAGTCGGCGACGGCGATCTTCACCCCGCGCGCCGCGAACCCGGCGCCCTTCTCCTCGCTGCGGACGACGGCCGTGATCTGCTCGGCCGGAACCTTCTCCAGCAGCCCTTCGACGACGAACTTGCCGAGGTGTCCGGTGGCTCCGGTGACGACGATGCTCATGGTGAAACTCCTCCAGGGGGGCGGGTGCGCCACTAACCCTAGGGGGTGCGCTAACTCTGCGAAAGTACCCACTTTGAAGTAAGGTACTGGCATGGCCGTAAGTGAGAAGGCGACGCGACCCGCGAGCAAGTACGACATGGACGGCGAGGGGATGTGCCCCTACCGCCTCGTCCTGGAGCACGTCACCAGCCGCTGGGGCGTCCTCGTCCTGATCGAGCTGCTGGAGCGGCCGTACCGCTTCAGCGAGCTGCGCCGGGCCATCGGCCGTGTCAGCGAGAAGATGCTCACCCAGACCCTCCAGACCCTGGAGCGAGACGGCCTCGTCCACCGCGACGCCAAGCCCGTCATCCCGCCCCGCGTCGACTACTCCCTCACCGACCTCGGCCGCGAGGCCGCCGAACAGGTGCGCGCCCTGGCGACCTGGACCAAGGACCGCATGGACGACGTGCAGCAGGCCCGCCAGGCGTACGACGGGGCCCGGGCCTGAACCAGTCAGCCCCGGGCCCCGAAAGCGGCCGTACTCAGCCGACGACCGTCCAGGTGTCCCCGCCCGCCAGCAGCGCCGACAGGTCACCCTTGCCGAACTGCTCGATGGCGGAGTCCAGTTGGTCGGACATCTGGGTGTCGTAGACGGGCCGCTGAACGGACCGCAGGACACCGATCGGGGTGTGGTGGAGGGTGTCCGGATCGGCGAGCCGCGACAGCGCGAAGGCGGTGGTCGGCGACGCGGCGTGCGCGTCGTGGACCAGCACCCGGGACTCGTTCTCGGGCGTCACGGTGACGATCTCCAGATCCCCGGTCGCCTGGTCCCGTACGACCCCCCGCGCGCCGTCCGCCCCGAACCGGATCGGCTGACCATGCTCCAGCCGGATCACGGCCTCCTCCGCCTGCTGCCGGTCCTTGAGGACCTCGAAGGCGCCGTCGTTGAAGATGTTGCAGTTCTGGTAGATCTCGACGAGCGCCGTGCCCGGGTGGGCGGCGGCCTGCCGCAGCACCTCGGTCAGATGCTTGCGGTCGGAGTCCACGGTCCGCGCCACGAACGACGCCTCCGCCCCGATCGCCAGCGAGACGGGGTTGAAGGGCGCGTCCAGCGACCCCATCGGCGTCGACTTGGTGACCTTCCCGACCTCGGAGGTGGGGGAGTACTGCCCCTTGGTCAGGCCGTAGATCCTGTTGTTGAACAGCAGGATCTTCAGGTTCACGTTCCGCCGCAGGGCGTGGATCAGATGGTTGCCGCCGATGGAGAGCGCGTCCCCGTCACCGGTCACCACCCACACGGACAGGTCACGCCGCGAGGTGGCGAGCCCGGTCGCGATGGCCGGCGCCCGCCCGTGGATCGAGTGCATCCCGTACGTGTCCATGTAGTACGGGAAACGGGACGAGCAGCCGATGCCGGAGACGAAGACGATGTTCTCCTTCGCCAGCCCCAGTTCGGGCATGAAACCCTGGACGGCGGCGAGGATCGCGTAGTCACCGCAGCCGGGGCACCAGCGCACTTCCTGATCGGACTTGAAGTCCTTCATGGACTGCCGGGCGGCGGCCTTGGGGACCAGCTGCAGCAACTCGTTGCCGATGTCAGCCATCGATGGCCTCCTTGAGAACCGTGGCGAGCTGCTCCGCCTTGAACGGCATGCCGTTCACCTGGTTGTACGAGTGGGCGTCGACCAGGTACTTCGCCCGGACGAGCGTGGCGAGCTGCCCGAGGTTCATCTCGGGGATCACCACCTTGTCGTAACGCTCCAGCACCGCGCCCAGATTCTGCGGGAACGGGTTGAGATGCCGCAGATGGGCCTGCGCGATGGACTCCCCGGCCGTCCGCAGCCGCCGTACCGCCGCCGTGATCGGCCCGTACGTCGACCCCCAGCCCAGCACCAGGGTGCGGGCCCCGTGCGGATCGTCGACCTCGACGTCGGGCACGTCGATCCCGTCGACCTTCGCCTGCCGGGTGCGCACCATGAAGTCGTGGTTGGCCGGGTCGTACGAGATGTTGCCCGTGCCGTCCTGCTTCTCGATGCCGCCGATCCGGTGTTCGAGCCCCGGGGTGCCCGGGATCGCCCAGGGGCGGGCGAGGGTCTGGGGGTCGCGCTTGTAGGGCCAGAAGACCTCGGTGCCGTCGTCGAGCGTGTGGTTGGGACCCTGGGCGAACTGCACGGTCAGATCCGGCAGTTCGTCGGTCTCGGGGATGCGCCAGGGCTCGCTGCCGTTGGCCAGATAGCCGTCCGACAGCAGGAACACGGGCGTGCGGTACGTCAGCGCGATCCGGGCGGCCTCGATGGCCGCGTCGAAACAGTCGGCCGGAGTGCGCGGCGCGACGACCGGCACCGGCGCCTCGCCGTTGCGCCCGTACATCGCCTGGAGCAGATCCGCCTGCTCGGTCTTGGTCGGCAGCCCGGTGGACGGCCCGCCGCGCTGGATGTCGATGACGAGCAGGGGCAGTTCGAGCGAGACGGCGAGCCCGATGGCCTCCGACTTGAGCGCCACACCCGGACCACTCGTGGTGGTCACGGCCAGCGACCCCCCGAACGCGGCCCCCAGCGCGGCCCCGATCCCGGCGATCTCGTCCTCGGCCTGGAAGGTCCGCACCCCGAAGTTCTTGTGCCGGCTCAGCTCGTGCAGGATGTCCGAGGCCGGGGTGATCGGGTACGAGCCCAGATAGAGCGGCAGATCCGCCTGCCGGGAGGCCGCGATCAGCCCGTACGACAGCGCCAGGTTCCCGGAGATGTTCCGGTACGTGCCGACCGGGAAGGCGGTTGAGGCCGGCGCGACCTCGTAACTGACCGCGAAGTCCTCCGTCGTCTCCCCGAAGTTCCATCCGGCGCGGAAGGCGGCGAGGTTGGCGGCGGCGATCTCGGGCTTCTTGGCGAACTTGGCCGCCAGGAACTTCTCGGTGCCCTCGGTCGGCCGGTGGTACATCCAGGACAACAGGCCCAGCGCGAACATGTTCTTGCTGCGCTCGGCCTCCTTGCGACTGAGGTCGAACTCCTTGAGGGCCTCGACGGTGAGGGTGGTCAGCGGCACCGGATGGACGCTGTATCCGTCCAGTGACCCGTCCTCCAGCGGACTGACCGCGTACCCGACCTTCTGCATCGCCCGTTTGGTGAACTCGTCCGTGTTGACGATGATCTCCGCGCCGCGCGGTACGTCCCCGATGTTCGCCTTCAGGGCGGCCGGGTTCATGGCGACGAGCACATTGGGCGCGTCACCCGGGGTGAGGATGTCGTGGTCGGCGAAGTGCAGCTGGAAGCTGGACACACCCGGGAGGGTGCCGGCGGGGGCGCGGATCTCGGCGGGGAAGTTCGGCAGGGTGGAGAGGTCGTTGCCGAAGGAGGCCGTTTCGGAGGTGAAGCGGTCGCCGGTGAGCTGCATGCCGTCACCGGAGTCGCCGGCGAACCGGATGATCACCCGATCGAGTCGGCGGACGTCCTTCGTCACGGCCGGTTTGCGCTGTTCTCTCAGTTCTCCCAGAGCGGCCTCGTCGGCCTGCTCCGCTGGGCTGCTGACCTGGCTGGTCACTGAACTGGACCTCCCTTGAGGCGGCTGTCCGGGAACGGCCGTCCCGCCGGCCCTCCCAAGACCAACCCTACGTCGGCGAGGGTGGCCTTCCCTTGAGCGTTCGACTGATGGATTCTGTTTCCGAGACTGCCGAACGCCCTGACTTGTCAGGATTTACCCGCCCCTGCGGCTTCCTTGGAGGACGCGCACGGGGGGCCGATGGTTCTCGGCCGGGACGGTGAGAGGGCGGAGGGGGGGTGGGGTGGTGGAGGGGCGAGGACGGTTGGGGACGGACCGGGGACGGGTCGGGGACGGACGGGATCGAGATGGAAGGCGGGCTTGGGATGGCTTTCTGACACGGTGTCAGATGGTCATGAATTGAGGTAGGTGAGCACCGCCAGAACACGCCGGTGGTCCCCGTCACTCTGGGACAGGCCGAGCTTCAGGAAGATATTGCTGACGTGCTTCTCGACGGCTCCGTCGCTGACGACCAGCTGCCGGGCGACCGCCGAGTTGGTCCGCCCCTCCGCCATCAGCCCGAGCACCTCACGCTCCCGGGGGGTGAGCCCCGCGAGCACATGCTGCTTCCGGCTCCGCCCGAGCAACTGCGCGACCACCTCGGGGTCCAGCGCCGTACCCCCCTGGGCGACCCGCACCACCGCGTCCACGAACTCCCGCACCTCGGCGACCCGGTCCTTCAGCAGGTACCCGACGCCGCGGCTGGACCCCGCGAGCAGTTCGGTGGCGTAGCGCTCCTCCACGTACTGCGACAGGACGAGCACGCCCAGCTCCGGATGGTGTTTCCGCAGCTGTACGGCGGCCCGTACGCCTTCGTCGGTGTGCGTCGGCGGCATCCGCACATCGGCGACCACCACGTCCGGGAGATCTCCCTGTGCCGCGAACTCCGTGATCGTCTTGATCAGGGCGTTCCCGTCCCCGACCCCCGCCACGACATCGTGCCCCCGGTCGGTCAGCAGCCGCGTCAGCCCCTCCCTCAGCAGCACCGAATCCTCGGCGATGACCACCCGCACTCTGTCCTCCACGCCTTGTCCCCCCACGACACACCCCCGTCGACCGACCGTTCCCGGCCCGGCCCGTACAACCGCCCCCAGCATTCCAGCATCCGACCGCCCCAGCGCCGCCCCGACAAGAAAATAGGGGCAGGAACAACCCCCGAACTGGCCGAATGCCGCCGTCAACCCGCTTGACAGGGGGCGATGAGGGGCGACTCCGGGAGGGGGAGGGGGCGACGACGGGCGACTCCGGGAGGGGGAGGGGCGAGGGGGCTCCATGGGGAGGGGGCGACGACAGGCGGGTCTACGGGGAGGGGGTGGGCTGGGGCTGTCAGGGGGGTGCGGGGACTTCGGGTGGGCTGGGCGCGTGGGGCTTCGGGCGGCTCGCGGCGCGGCTGGGGCGGGGTGCGCGGGGCGGAGCTGGGACGTAGGACGTGCTCGGGCAGGCTGCGGGGCGGGGACATTGTTGAGCACGTCCCGAGAGGGGGACCGGCGCGCTGATCGCTGAGCGCGGGCCGAACGAAACACGAAATCGCGCCCAGGACGACAACCCTGGACGCACGCACCGAGACACTTCCGCGCAACGTACGGGGGGTCGGGTCCGAGGGGCCGGGGCCCGGGGGGCCAGGGCCGGGAGTCGGTGCCGTGTGGGGCCCAGAGCCTCGACCTCCGGGTACCCACTCACCCCCGAGCCCCTACAGCCGCGCCCCGTCAGGGGCGCGGGGAACTGCGCGAGCAACCACAACGAACCGACACCCGCCCACACCGAAGAGGCCCCCACGGCGATGAGGCGCCCCACCCACAACCCCAAGGCCCCTACGGCGAAGAGGCCCTACGGCGAAGGCGCCCCCGACGAACCAGGCACCCAGTGAAGGCGCCCCAGCGAACAGGCACCCCCGGCAACAAGTCCCCCCAAAGCCCCCCAAGGCCCCCCAGGCCCCCGCCTCAGGCCGCCCGCCAGGGCAACTCCGCGGTCACCCGAGTCGGCCCCCCGGCCGGCGAATCGACAACCAGGATCCCGTCAACCGCCCCGATCCGCTCAGCAAGCCCCGCCAACCCGGACCCACTCCCCGTATCCGCCCCACCGACCCCGTCATCGATGACCTGAAGCATCAGCCGGTTCTCCACCCGCCACACATCCACCGTCGCCCGCGACGCCCCCGCATGCTTGCTGACGTTCTGCAACAGCTCGGACACGGTGAAGTACGCGATCCCCTCGATCGCCGGCACCGGCCGGGCCGGCAGATCCACCTCCACCACCACCGGCACCGCACACCGCGACGCCACCGCCGACAGCGCCGCGTCGAGCCCCCGGTCCGTCAGCACCGCCGGATGAATGCCCCGAGCCAGATCCCGCAGCTCCTGCAGCGCCGTCTTCACCTCACCGTGCGCCGAGTCCACCATGACCGCCGCCGCCCGCGGGTCCTCCGCCAGCTTCTCCTTCGCCAGCCCCAGATCCATGGCCAGCGCCACCAGCCGGGCCTGCGCCCCGTCGTGCAGATCCCGCTCGATCCGCCGCAGATCGGCCGCCGCCGTGTCGATCACGACCCCCCGGTCCGACTCCAGCTCGACGACCCGCGCCCCCAGCCGCGACGGCCCGAGCAGCGCGCCCACCATCACCCGGTCGACCGTCGTCAGCCCCCGCACGATCCATGGCGTGGCCATCGTGAAGAGCAGCCCCACCAGCGCGGTCACGGTCACCTCGAACGGGTTGTTCAGGTACACCGAGTGCGTCTCGTCCCCGTACAACTGCAACCCGTCCTGCCCGGCCCACACGGGGAAGACCCAGAACCACAGCGGATACGTCAGCAGCGCCCACCCGTACGTCCAGAAGGTCACCGCCACCACGAAGGAGAACACCGACCACGGGAACTGCACGACCGAGTACAGCAACTGCCGCCAGGAGGACCCGCTGCGCAGCACGGCCCCCATCCACGCCATCGCCCCGCGCCCCTTCATGCGCAGCGGCTCCGGCCGGTCCATCTCCACCCCGAGCAGCACCCGCGCCCGCGCCCGCTCCATCGCCCCGAACGCCCGGCACCCGGCCAGCCCCGCCGCCAGCACCGGCACCCCGAGGAACGTGATCAGCAGCCCGGCGCCGACCGACACCATCGTCACGGCGTACGTGAACAGCAGGATCCCGACCGGCAGCCCCAGCAGCACATACCCGAACTCCCGCCAGCTGCGCCCCTCGAACGGAGCCCGCAGCCCGGCCGGCACCCGACGCCGCCGCTCCTCGCCCCAACTCCCGTACCCGTGCCCGTACTCCGTGGCCATCACCGTCGCCCCGCCTTCACTGGTCCGCACTCCCGATGTCGTACTCCCACCCTGCTGGCCCCCGTCCCCCCGGACCATGGAGCAGGTAGGCGTCTCGATCCGGGGGTTTTCCCCACCTCCGGACCCCCGGAGCCGCGCCCCTGAGAAGCACGGGGCGCAGCCCCGGCTTCTCAGGGGCGCGGGGAACTGCGCGAGACGCCCCACCGGACCCGCACCCGCCCACGACGAAGGGGCACCCACG
>NZ_JBEOYO010000033.1:0-102018 GCF_040297125.1 Streptomyces sp. NPDC001868
CCTGTTCCCGGTCTCCCCCTCCCCGGCCCAACCCCCCCCCACGGGTGGGGGCCCCCGGGCTCTGCCCCCGGCCCCCACACCCATGTCCGGTGGATCTCAGACGTTGAACCCGAGCGCCCGGAGCTGCTCGCGGCCGTCGTCGGTGATCTTGTCGGGGCCCCACGGGGGCATCCAGACCCAGTTGATACGGAGTTCGTTGACGATGCCGTCGGTGGCCGACTTCGCCTGGTCCTCGATGACGTCCGTCAGCGGGCAGGCCGCGGAGGTCAGGGTCATGTCGATCGTCGCGATGTTCGCGTCGTCGATGTGGATGCCGTAGATCAGGCCGAGGTTGACGACGTCGATGCCCAACTCGGGGTCGACGACGTCGTACAGGGCCTCGCGGACCTCCTCCTCGGAGGCCGGCTTCATCTCCAGGGTCTCGCTCATGCCGTCTTCCTTTCGACGTCGGCGTCGGCGCCCAGCGCCTGGGCCGTCGCGTCCTTCCACGCCATCCAGCTGAGGAGGGCGCACTTGACCCGGGCCGGGTACTTGGAGACACCGGCGAACGCGACCGCGTCCTCCAGCACCTCCTCCATCGCGTCGTCCGGCTCGATCTTCCCCTTGGACTGCATCAGCTCCAGGAAGGTCTCCTGGATCTTCCGCGCGTCCACGAGGTCCTTGCCGACGAGGAGGTCGTTCAGTACGGAGGCCGAGGCCTGGCTGATCGAGCAGCCCTGGCCCTCGTACGAGACGTCCTGGATGGTGGTGCCGTCGTACTTCACTCGCAGGGTGATCTCGTCGCCGCACGTCGGGTTCACGTGGTGCACCTCGGCGTCGCCATCCCGCAAGCCCCGCCCGTGCGGGTGCTTGTAGTGGTCCAGGATGACTTCCTGGTACATCGAGTCCAGCTTCACGGTCTCAGCTCACGCCCTTCAGCCGAAGAAGTTCCGTACGTGCTCCAGGCCGTCGACCAGTGCGTCGATCTCGGCCGGCGTGGAGTACAGATAGAACGACGCCCTGGTGGTCGCGGGAATTCCGTAGCGCAGGCAGACGGGGCGGGCGCAGTGGTGGCCGACCCGGACCGCGATGCCCTGCTCGTCGAGGACCTGGCCCACGTCGTGCGGGTGGATGTCGCCGAGCGTGAAGGAGATCGCCGCGCCCCGCTCCTCGGCCGTGGCGGGGCCGATGATCCTGAGGCCCGGGACCTCCGTCAGCCGCTTCACGGCGTACTCGGTGATCGCGTGCTCATGGGCGAGGATCTTGTCCATGCCGATCGAGTTCAGATAGTCGATCGCCGCCCCCAGACCGACCGCCTGCGCGATCGGCGGGGTGCCCGCCTCGAACTTGTGCGGGGCGGGAGCGTACGTCGACGAGTGCATCGACACCGTCTCGATCATCTCGCCACCGCCCAGGAACGGGGGCAGGTCCTCCAGGAGTTCCTGCCGGCCCCACAGGACGCCGATGCCCGTCGGACCGCACATCTTGTGGCCGGTGAAGGCCACGAAGTCGGCCTGGAGGGCCTGTACGTCCAACGGCATGTGCGGCGCGGCCTGCGAGGCGTCGATGCAGACCAGGGCGCCGACCTCCTGCGCCCGGCGCACTATCGCCTCGACCGGGTTGACCGTGCCCAGGATGTTGGACACCAGCACGAAGGAGACGATCTTCGTCTTCTCGGTGATGATCTCGTCGATGTTGGAGAGGTCGAGGCGGCCGTCGTCGGTCAGCCCGAACCACTTCAGCTTCGCGCCCGTGCGCTGCGAGAGCAGCTGCCACGGCACGATGTTGGAGTGGTGCTCCATCTCCGTGATGACGATCTCGGTCTCGGAGTCCACCCGGTAGGGCTCGTCGGCCCAGCCGAGCATGTTCGCCACGAGGTTCAGCGACTCCGAGGCGTTCTTGGTGAAGATCACCTCGTCGCGGCTGGGCGCGTTGATGAACGACGCGACCTTGTCCCGCGCGCCCTCGTACAGCGCCGTGGCCTCCTCGGCGAGCACATGCACACCGCGGTGGACGTTGGCGTTGTAGCGCTCGTAGTACTCGTTCAGGGCGTCGAGCACCTGGCGCGGCTTCTGCGAGGTCGCCGCGTTGTCCAGGTACACGAGCTTCTTACCGTCGTGGACCTGACGGTCCAGGATGGGGAAGTCCTTGCGGATCGCCTCGGTGTCGAGGAGGCCCGGCAGCTGTGTCACGCGGATGCGCCACCCTTCGTGTATGCCTCGTAACCCTCGTTCTCCAGCTTGTCGGCGAGCTCGGGGCCGCCGGACTCGACGATCCGGCCGCCGGAGAAGACGTGGACGTGGTCGGGCTTGATGTAGCGCAGGATGCGCGTGTAGTGGGTGATCAGCAGGGTGCCGACCTCACCGGTCTCGCGGACGCGGTTCACGCCCTCCGACACGATGCGCAGCGCGTCGACGTCCAGACCGGAGTCCGTCTCGTCGAGGATCGCGACCTTCGGCCGGAGCAGTTCGAGCTGAAGGATCTCGTGGCGCTTCTTCTCACCGCCGGAGAAGCCCTCGTTGACGTTGCGCTCGGCGAAGGCGGGGTCCATGTTGAGGCGCTGCATGGCCTCCTTGACCTCCTTCACCCAGGTACGGAGCTTGGGGGCCTCGCCGCGGATGGCGGTGGCGGAGGTGCGCAGGAAGTTGGAGACCGAGACGCCGGGGACCTCGACCGGGTACTGCATCGCCAGGAACAGGCCCGCGCGGGCGCGCTCGTCGACGGACATCTCCAGGACGTCCTCGCCGTCGAGCAGCACGGTGCCGCCGGTGATCGTGTACTTGGGGTGACCCGCGAGGGAGTAGGCGAGGGTCGACTTGCCGGAGCCGTTGGGGCCCATGATGGCGTGCGTCTCGCCCTGCTTCACGGTGAGGTCGACGCCCTTGAGGATCTCCTTCGTGGCGTTGTCGGCCTCGACGGTGACGTGCAGGTCTCGGATTTCAAGCGTTGCCATGGGTGCCTCAGGACTCCTGGGTGAGGGAGACGAGCACGTCGTCCCCTTCGATCTTTACGGGGTATACGGGGACGGGGCGCGTCGCGGGAAGGCCGGACGGCTTGCCGGTTCTGAGGTCGAACGCGGAGCCGTGCAGCCAGCACTCGATCTGGCAGTCCTCCACCTCGCCCTCGGAGAGCGAGACGTTCGCGTGGGAGCAGATGTCGTGGATGGCGAACACCTCGCCCTCGGTCTGTACGACCGAGACCGGCGTGCCGTCGAGCTCCACCCGCTTCGGGGTGTCGTCCTCCAGCTCGCTCAGCCCACAGGCGCGTACGAAAGCCATCAGACCGTGGCCTCCAGCTCCTCGTCGATCTTCACGAGAAGGCGTTCCTGGATGTCGTCGACACCGATCTGCTGGACCAGCTCGGCGAAGAAGCCGCGGACCACCAGGCGACGGGCCTCGTCGGCCGGGATGCCGCGGGCCATCAGGTAGAAGAGCTGCTCGTCGTCGAAGCGGCCGGTCGCGGAGGCGTGGCCGGCGCCGACGATCTCGCCGGTCTCGATCTCCAGGTTCGGCACCGAGTCGACCCGGGCGCCGTCCGTGAGGACCAGGTTCCGGTTCAGCTCGTAGGTGTCGGTGCCCTCGGCCTTGGCCTCGATCAGCACGTCGCCGATCCACACGGCGTGGGCGCCCTCGCCCTGGAGCGCGCCCTTGTAGACGACGTTGGACTTGCAGTGCGGGACGTTGTGGTCGACGAGGAGACGGTGCTCCTGGTGCTGGCCGGCGTCCGTGAAGTACAGCCCGAACAGCTCGGCCTCGCCGCCGGTGCCGGCGTAGGTCACGCGCGGGTGGAGGCGTACGACGTCGCCGCCGAAGGTGACCACGACGGACTTGAAGGAGGCGTCCCGGCCGATGAGGGCGTTGTGCTGGGCCACGTGCACGGCCTTGTCGTCCCAGTCCTGGACGGAGACGACGGTCAGCTTGGCGCCGTCGCCCAGGATGTAGTCGACGTTGGCGGCGAGCACGGCGTCACCGGTGTGGTCGATGACGACGACGGCCTCGGCGAAGGCGCCCAGTTCGACGACCTGCTGGGCGAAGGCGGTGGCGCCCTCGCCGTGCACGGCGATCCGGATCGGCTCGGTGAGGACCGTCTCCTTGGGGACGGTGATCACGCCGGCCTTCTCGAACGCCGAGTAGGCCTGGGCGGCGACGCGGTCCACGGGGGCGCCCGCCTTGCCGAGGCGCGCGTCGTCGCGGCCGACGGTCTCGATCGTGACGCCCTCGGGCGCCACGATGTCGACCTTCAGGCCGTCGCCGGTGGCGACGGCGGTGCCGTCGTGCAGCCCGCGCAGCCGCTCCAGCGGGGTGAACCGCCACTCCTCCTCGCGGCCGTGCGGCACGGGGAAGTCCGCCACGTCGAAGGACGGCGGCGCGCTCATGCGCGTGGCGACGGTCGACTCGGCGGCAACGGCCACCGCGCCGGCGGTGGTGGACCCCACCGGAATGTTCTGAGCCTCAGCCATGGCTGTCGGTCTGCTCTCTTCCTACGTCAGATTTCGCTAGCTGTATCCGAAAGGCGCGGGTGTTAACCGACCGCGCCTTCCATCTGCAGCTCGATCAGCCGGTTGAGCTCCAGCGCGTACTCCATCGGCAGCTCCTTCGCGATCGGCTCGACGAAGCCGCGCACGATCATCGCCATCGCCTCGAACTCGCTCAGGCCGCGGCTCATCAGATAGAAGAGCTGGTCGTCGGAGACCTTGGAGACGGTCGCCTCGTGGCCCATGGACACGTCGTCCTCGCGGACGTCCACGTAGGGGTAGGTGTCGGAGCGGGAGATGGTGTCGACGAGCAGCGCGTCGCACAGCACGTTCGACTTGGAGCCGTGGGCGCCCTCGCCGATCTCGACGAGACCGCGGTAGGACGTACGGCCGCCGCCGCGCGCCACCGACTTGGAGACGATGTTGGAGGAGGTGTTCGGCGCCATGTGGACCATCTTGGAGCCGGCGTCCTGGTGCTGGCCCTCGCCCGCGAAGGCGATGGAGAGGGTCTCGCCCTTGGCGTGCTCGCCCATCAGGTAGACGGCCGGGTACTTCATGGTGACCTTGGAGCCGATGTTGCCGTCGATCCACTCCATGGTCGCGCCCTCGTACGCCACGGCGCGCTTGGTGACCAGGTTGTAGACGTTGTTCGACCAGTTCTGGATGGTCGTGTAGCGGCAGCGGGCGCCCTTCTTCACGATGATCTCGACGACCGCGGAGTGCAGGGAGTCCGACTTGTAGATCGGGGCCGTACAGCCCTCGACGTAGTGGACGTAGGCGTCCTCGTCGACGATGATCAGCGTCCGCTCGAACTGGCCCATGTTCTCCGTGTTGATACGGAAGTAGGCCTGGAGCGGGATCTCCACGTGCACGCCCTTCGGCACGTAGATGAAGGAGCCGCCGGACCACACCGCGGTGTTCAGCGACGCGAACTTGTTGTCGCCGACCGGGATGACGGTGCCGAAGTACTCCTTGAAGAGCTCCGGGTGCTCCTTGAGCGCGGTGTCGGTGTCGAGGAAGATGACGCCCTGCTCCTCCAGGTCCTCACGGATCTGGTGGTAGACGACCTCGGACTCGTACTGGGCCGCGACGCCCGCGACGAGGCGCTGCTTCTCCGCCTCGGGGATGCCGAGCTTGTCGTACGTGTTCTTGATGTCCTCGGGCAGGTCCTCCCAGGACTCCGCCTGCTTCTCCGTGGAGCGCACGAAGTACTTGATGTTGTCGAAGTCGATGCCCGACAGGTCCGAGCCCCAGTTCGGCATGGGCTTCTTCTCGAACAGGCGCAGGCCCTTGAGACGGAGCTTGGTCATCCACTCCGGCTCGTTCTTCTTCGCGGAGATGTCGCGGACGACGTCCTCGTTGATACCGCGCTTGGCAGAGGCACCGGCCACGTCGGAGTCGGCCCAGCCGTACTCGTAGTTACCCAGGCCCTCCAGCTCGGGGTGGGCAGTCTCCTCAATGGGGAGCGTCATGCGGGGTTCCTCCCGGCGGTGCTTGCAGATGCGGTGTCGGTGGCTGTTTTGGAAACTCTGGGGATGAACGTCGTGCAGACGCCGTCGCCGTGGGCGATGGTGGCCAGCCGCTGGACGTGTGTACCGAGCAGTTCGGCGAAGAGCTCGGTCTCGGCCTCGCAGAGCTGCGGGAACTGCTCGGCCACATGGGCTACCGGGCAGTGGTGCTGGCAGAGCTGCTCACCCTGGTGGGGGTGGGGGGCACTGCGTGCCGTAGCAGCGTACCCGTCGGCACTCAGGGCCTTGGCCAGGGCTTCGGTCCTGTGCTCCGGGTCCGCGGTCTCGACCGCCGCGCGGTAGGCACCGGCCTGGGCGGCGACCCGGGCGCGAGCGAAGGCGGCGACGGCCTGCTCCCCGCCCTCCTGGTCCGCTATCCAGCGGAGCGCGTCCACGGCCAGCTTGTCGTACGACTGGTCGAAGGCGTCCCGTCCGCAGTCCGTCAGGGCGAACACCTTGGCCGGGCGTCCGCGGGTCCGCGCGCCGTAGACGCGCTGCTCACGGGGTTGTACGACGTCGTCGCCCACGAGCGCGTCGAGGTGCCGGCGGACGGCCGCCTGGGTGAGCCCGAGGCGTCCGGCGAGGTCGGCCACCGTGGAGGGGCCGTGGGACAGGATGGACCGCGCGACCCGGTTGCGTGTCGACCGCTCTCCGGTCGCGAGTTCCTCCTGCGGAGCCTCGCCAACGTTTTTCACAACGCCATTGTTGCGTAATTCCTCAGACAGGGGCAAGCCGCGCCCGGACGGGCGAACGGTGCCGTGCATCACTTAGGTATACCTAAGATGACCTGCGGAAACGATCACTGATCGATCAAACCGGTGGCGCCGCGAGGGCCGCTCCGGAAGACTGCCACACCATGTCGACAACCCCTCCCACCGGCCCTCTTGTCACCCGCGCCGGCCTGGCGGCGGACCTGCGGGCCGCCGGTGTCGAACCCGGCGAGACCCTCCTCGTGCACTCCTCGCTCAGCGCGCTCGGCTGGGTCAACGGAGGAGCCGTCGCGGTCGTCCAAGCACTGCTCGACGCACTCGGTCCGGACGGCACCCTGGTGGTTCCCAGCCAGTCCGGCGACCTCTCGGACCCCGCGCTGTGGGGAAATCCGCCGGTGCCCGAGGCCTGGTGGGAGCCGATCCGCGCCACCATGCCCCTCTACGACCCCGCGCTCACACCCACCCGCGGGGTCGGCGTCATTCCCGAGACCGTGCGGACCTGGCCGGGCGCCCTGCGCAGCGCCCACCCCCAGACCTCCTTCGCGGCGATCGGCCCGGGCGCGGCGGCCGTCCTCGCGGACCACGCCCCCGACTGCCGCCTCGGTGAGCGCAGCCCCCTGGCCCGGCTGGAGAAGGCGGGCGCCCGGGTGCTCCTGCTCGGCGCGGGCTACGACGCCTGCACCAGCTTCCACCTGGCCGAGTACCGGATACCCGCACCACTGGTCGAGGTCGGCCGGCCGGGTCCGGACGGCTGGGAGGTGGTGACCGAGGTGTCGATCGACTCGGACCGGTTCGACGAACTGGGGTACGACTTCGAGCGCGACCACGGGATCCTCCGGACCCGCGTGGGCGCGGCGGACGTACGTCTGTTCCCGGTGGCCGACGCGGTGGCGTACGCCGAGCGCTGGCTCCCGGTGCACCGTCCCCGTGAGGAGGAGATCTCCGGACCCGCCCACCTCGGCACCCGGCCGCGTACCTAGACTCGGGCCCATGCGAAGCGACCCCGTGGTCCAGGTCCGGTCCCTGGTGAAGCGATACGGCGACAAGACCGCGGTGGACGGACTCGATCTGGCGGCCGGGGCGGGCGTCACCGCCGTACTCGGCCCCAACGGCGCGGGCAAGACGACCACGATCGAGACCTGTGAGGGCTATCGGAAGCCGGACTCCGGCTCGGTGTCCGTCCTCGGCCTCGACCCGGTCCGCGAGGCCGCCGCGCTGCGCCCCCGGATAGGCGTGATGCTCCAGTCCGGCGGCGTCTACTCCGGCGCCCGCGCCGACGAGATGCTCCGCCATGTGGCCAAGCTGCACGCCCACCCCCTCGACGTGGACGCCCTGATCGAGCGCCTCGGGCTCGGGAGCTGCGGCCGGACCGCCTACCGGCGGCTCTCCGGCGGCCAGCAGCAGCGGCTCGCCCTCGCGATGGCCGTGGTCGGCCGCCCCGAGCTGGTCTTCCTCGACGAACCGACCGCCGGACTCGACCCGCAGGCCCGCCGGGCCACCTGGGAGCTGATCCGGGACCTGCGCACGGACGGGGTCTCGGTCATCCTCACCACGCACTACATGGACGAGGCCGAGCAGCTCGCGGACGGCGTCGCCATCATCGACGCCGGCCGGGTCATAGCCGAGGGCACGCCCGAGGAGCTGTGCCGGGGCGGCGCCGAGAACACCCTGCGCTTCACCGGCCGCCCGGCCCTCGACGTCGGCTCCCTGCTCAAGGCCCTCCCCGCGGACTCCACCGCCGCCGAACTGACGCCCGGTGTCTACCGCGTGACCGGCAAGATCGACCCGCAGCTCCTCGCGACCGTCACCTCCTGGTGCGCCCAGCACGGGGTGATGCCGGACCGGATCTCGGTGGAACGGCACACCCTCGAAGACGTCTTTCTGGAGCTGACCGGCAAGGAGTTGCGCTCGTGACCAGTGGGATCTACGCGCCGAAGCCGGGCGCCGCCCCCCTCTCCCGCATGATCGCGGCGCAGGCGGCGCTGGAGACGAGGATGCTGCTGCGCAACGGCGAGCAGTTGCTCCTGACGGTCGTCATCCCGACCCTGCTGCTGGTGCTGTTCGGCTCGGTGGACATCGTCGACACCGGTGAGGGCGAGGCGGTCGACTTCCTGGCCCCCGGGATCCTCGCGCTCGCCGTGATGTCGACGGCGTTCACCGGCCAGGCCATCGCCACCGGCTTCGAGCGCCGCTACGGCGTGCTGAAGCGGCTGGCGGTCTCGCCGCTCCCCCGCTGGGGCCTGATGACCGCGAAGACGCTGTCCGTGCTGGTCACGGAGATCCTCCAGGTCGTCCTCCTCACGGTGATCGCCTTCGCGATGGGCTGGAACCCGCACGGCAACCCCTTCGCCGTCCTGCTGCTCCTCGTCCTCGGCACGGCCGCCTTCTCCGGTCTCGGTCTGCTGATGGCGGGCACGCTCAAGGCGGAGGCGACGCTCGCGGCGGCCAACCTGGTGTTCCTGCTGCTGCTCGTGGGCGGCGGTGTCGTCGTCCCGCTGGACAAGTTCCCGGACGCGGCACAGAGCGTGCTCGGACTGCTGCCGATCACCGCCCTGTCGGACGGGCTGCGGGACGTCCTCCAGCACGGGGCCGGGATGCCGTGGGGCGACCTCGGGATCCTGGCGGTCTGGGCGGTACTCGGGCTCGGCGCGGCGGCACGCTTCTTCCGCTGGGAGTGACCGCGGGTCACAGCCACGGCCCCACCCCTCGTGAATACGTGCACAAGCGGCGGCCTACGATGGTGCGCGTGCCGAAAGTGACCCGCGACGACCTCGCCTCCGCTGCGCGCAACCCGCTCGCCTTCATCGCCGACCGCTGGACCCCGGACCCCCGAACGGTCCGGCGCGCGGCCCTCGCCGCCCTCGTCATGGCGGTGGCCATCGTGGTGACCGGCGGTGCCGTACGGCTCACCGGGTCGGGCCTCGGCTGCCCGACCTGGCCCAAGTGCACCGACGACTCGCTCACCGCGACCCGGGAGATGGGCGTCCACGGCTACATCGAGTTCGGCAACCGCCTGCTCACGTATGTGCTGTGCGCGGCGGTCGGCTGGGCGATCATCGCCGCGCGCTCCCAGAAGCCGTACCGGCGGTCCCTCACCCGGCTGGGCTGGACGCAGTTCTGGGTCGTCATGAGCAACGCGGTGCTCGGCGGCATCGTCGTGCTGGTCGGCCTCAACCCGTACACGGTGGCCGCGCACTTCATGCTCTCCACCGCGCTCATCGCCGTCGCCGCCGTGATGTGGCACCGCACCGGCGAGGCCGACACCGCTCCCCGTCCGCTGGTCGGCAAGGCGGTGGGGCAGCTGGTGTGGGTCCTGGTGGGTGTCACGCTGCTGCTGATCGCGGTGGGCACGGTCGTCACGGGCGCCGGTCCGCACGCCGGTGACTCCAGCGAGGTCGAGCGCATCCCGCTGAACTGGGAGAACGTCACCAAGCTGCACGCGGTCCTGGCCTGGATCGTGGTGACGCTCACCTTCGCCCTGTGGTTCGTCCTGAAGGCGGTCGACGCCCCGCGCGACCCGCTGAACCGCACACGTGATCTGTTCCTGGTGCTTCTCGCCCAGGGCGTCATCGGCTACGTCCAGTACTTCACCGACCTCCCCGAGGTCCTGGTCGGCGCCCATATGTTCGGCTCCTGCCTGGTGTGGATCGCCACCCTCCGGGTGCTGCTGGCCCTGCGCGAGCGCCCGGCGGACGAGGTGGACGTACAGGGTCCGACCGTCACGGAGACACCGGTCGCCGCGCACGGCTGAGGCCGGGACGGGCCGGTGCCCGCCGCGTCAGCCGTACGTCCGTACGAGGTCGTCGATCGCCGGTCCCAGGAACAGCCGGGTCAGCTCGCCCCGGTACGGCACCTCCTCGGCCGGCTGCCCGTACCGGCGCCGCCTGATGTCCTCGACCACCTCGCCGGGTGCGCCCAGGGTGGGCAGCAGGTCCAGGGCCTCGTGCTTGGTGATCAGCCGGCCGTCGCGCAGGCTGGCGGTGGCGCGGGCGAAGGTGAGCAGTCCGAGGTCGACCCAGACGTCCTGGTCCCAGAGGTCGGCCCGGTCGGCCACCAGGCGCCGGTACTCCTTCTGGTCGCGGACGACGAAGGCGTCCAGCTCGATGTCGGAGACCGGCGGGAGCAGGGCCTTGGGCGCCTCGCCGTGCAGGACCAGGCCGAAGGTGTGCAGCTCGCGCCGGGTGACCGGGGTGACCGTCCGCCGGAACAGCTGCCGGTGCGCCCAGGTGAGGTGCTTGCGCTCGGCGTCGTCCGCCGTACCGGGGGTCAGATAGGTGCAGTGCAGCAGGGCGGCGAGCGGCTCGTCGCGCAGGCGGGCGTGGAGCCGCCCCGCCCGCCAGGCCGTCCGGGCGGTGACCGGACCGTCCAGGACGGTGATCAGGTCCAGGTCGCTGCGGCCCTCCTGGTAGTCGCCTCCGCCGAGGGAGCCGTGGGCCCAGACGGCGAGCGGGGCGAGTTCCCGGAGTTCGTCGAGGAAGCGGTCGCCCAGGGCCCGCGTGTCGGTGGCGGAGCCGGGTAAACCGGCGGTCGCGTCGCTGTGTGTCATGCGCCCAGTCTGTCCAGTCCGCGCGGGCGCCGTACAGCCGACGGCTCACTCCAGCCCGTACACCCGCCGCGCGTTCCCCGCCGCGATCAGCCCCGCCACGCGCTGCGCGTCCACCAGGGACCAGGCGCCCTCCGCCACCCAGGTCCCCAGCACCCGGGCCAGCGACTCCCGGAACAGCCGGGCCCCGACCACATGCAGCTCGGGCAGGCCGTGGGCGCCGCTGGAGAAGAGGAGCTTGCCGAAGGGGGCGAGTTCGAGGACCTCGGCGAGTACGGCGGTGGCCCGGGCGCCGGTGCGGACGAGTTCGGCGCCGAGGTCCGCGTAGACGTGCGGGAAGACACCGGCGAGGTGGGCCGCGTGGCGGTGGTACGGATAGCCGTGCAGCAGGACCAGGTCGGTGCCGAGGCCCGCCGTCGAGCGGGCGAAGTCGGTGAGCAGGACGGGGTCGGTGGCGTCGATGCGCAGGCCGGGTTCGCCGAGGCCCGCGTGGAGTTGGAGGGGGCGGCCCGAGGCGACGGCGATCCACAGCAGATGGCGCAGGAGGACCGGGTCGGTGAGCGCCCCGCCGACCGGCCGGTGCGCGAGCCAGCGCCCGACCGCGCCCCGCACCTCCCCCGGGCCGGGCGGTTCGGGCGCGAACGCCAGGCCGTGCCGTACGCCCGCCACCGATGTGAAGGCGACGGCGTTCGCGGCGGCGGCGTGCACCGACTCGGCGAGATTGGCGAGGAACGACTCGACGGTGCCGGAGGTGTCGGCGACCTGTTCGGCGAGGAGTTCGAGGCGGACGATCTCGTGGGCGTCCGCGTCCCCGGTGGAGGCCATCTCGCGTGGCCCGGTGAGGTCGCCGGGCAGTCCCGTGTCGACGAGGTAGGTCGTGATGCCGCTGCCCCGGAGCAGTCTGCGGCCGGCCTCCAGGACGCCCAGTTCGCGGCGCCGGGCCAGATAGCGGGCCGGTGGGCAGTGCGGTTCGAGGCCCAGCAGGGGTGGGCACCAGCGGCGTACGGCGAAGCCCGTCTGGGTGTCGAAGAAGGTGGTGCCGGGCGCCGGGGGTCCCTCGCTGCGGGCGAGGTGGGCCTCGAAGGTGCCGAGGCCCAGCTCCGTGCGCAGTACGCCGTGGCAGTACTGGTCCACGAGGGACGGCGTTTCGATCATCCGGGCTCCCGAGGCTGGACCTGTGAACTCCCACAGGTCCTAACGGGTGAGCCGGGCTCAGGTGTTGCTGTTGCTCGGGCCGCCGACCTGGATTCCGGCCATCCGCGACCACTCGTACGGGCCGGTGGTGACCTTGGCGGCGAACTCGCCGTCGAAGTCCTCGTGGACGGTGACGCCGGCCTTGGTGACGGCCGCCTCGGCGATGGCGTAGGTGGGGGCCACGAGGTCGCCCCAGCCGCCGTCCTCGCCGACCAGGACGATGCGGGCGCCCTGCTCGCCGATGTAGGCGACCTGGGCCTCGGCGCCGCCGTGGGCCTTGGCGAAGGCGCCGATCTGCTTCGCCAGCTTGGCCGCCCTGCGGTCGGCCTTGGCGGCGGTCTTGGCTTCCTTGGCCTCGTCTGCCTGCTTGGTGTCTGACATGGTCAGGATGCTACCGAGGGGTATGCGTGGGTGCGACGGGCGGGGCAGTGGGCTTTGCCACTCGCCGTCGCAGGTGCGGTGAGTGGGGGGGGCGTGCGGGTGCGTCGTGGTTGCTCGCGCAGTTCCCCGCGCCCCTCACGGGGCGCGCCTCAGCGGAGGAAGGGGTCCACCGCCACCGCTACGAAGAGCAGTGAGACGTATGTGATCGACCAGTGGAACAGGCGCATTTCCTTGAGCTTGCCGCCGGTCGCGCCGTTCTTCGCTCGGGTCTGGAGGGCGTGGGCCTCCCAGAGCCACCAGCCGCCGGTCACCAGGGCGACCGAGGTGTAGAACCAGCCCGTGTAGCCGAGGGGGGTCAGCATCAGGGAGACCGCGACCATCACCCAGCTGTACAGGACGATCTGCCGTGCGACGACCTTGTTGGAGGCGACCACCGGGAGCATCGGGACGCCGACGCGGGCGTAGTCGTCCTTCACCTTCATGGAGAGGGGCCAGTAGTGCGGCGGGGTCCAGAAGAAGATGACGAGGAAGAGGATGACCGCGGCCCACGACATCGAGTTCGTGACGGCGGACCAGCCGATGAGGACCGGCATACAGCCGGCGATACCGCCCCAGACGATGTTCTGGGACGTACGCCGTTTGAGGATCATCGTGTAGACGACGACGTAGAAGAGGAGCGCCCCGAGCGACAGCCAGGCGGACAGCCAGTTGACGAGGGCCCCGAACCAGAGGGTGGAGACGACCGCGAGGGTGATGCCGAAGACGAGGCCCTCACGCGGGGTGACCATGCCGGTGACCAGCGGACGCTGCGAGGTGCGCTCCATGAGCGCGTCGATGTCGCGGTCGATGTACATGTTGAGCGCGTTGGCGCCGCCCGCGGAGAGATAGCCGCCGACGCAGGTGGCGAGCACCAGCCACAGGTCCGGGACGCCCTGCTCGGCGAGGAACATCACCGGAACGGTGGTGATCAGCAGAAGCTCGATGATCCGCGGCTTCGTCAGCGCCACGAACGCCTTGACGCGGGCCCCGATCGGCCGCTGACCCCGGCTGCTGCTCGTGTTGCTCGCGCCCAGCACTCCCGGTGGACGGGATTCGACGGCCGTCACGCACACCCCTGACAGAGACTCCCAGCGAGCCTTTCGGTTGTGAACTCCCCGTGACGGCCCGCGCGTACCACGCCACTGTAGACGTTGCCCAGAGCCAGCCTTTCAAGGGGGTGGGGTCGTGTTGGCGGGCACCTCCCGGCGAGCCGAACACACTTCGGTTGAGCAGTCGGATGAGCGGCTCCGTATTCAGATGTCGAACAGCGGAACCCCCTGGTCTCAGCATGCGGAACCACTGGTCGGGAGGCGGACCGGACATAGTCCCGGCAGTCTGGAATGACTCGAAAAAATGCGCGTTCCTACGGGGGTAGGCTCGACAACGGCCGGTGCCGTTGAGAACACCGGCACGAGACATGTGGAGAGGAGCCCTGACCCAGGGTGAGCACCAAGCCGACCACTTCAGACCTCGCGTGGACCGAATTGGACCAGCGGGCCGTCGACACCGCCCGAGTCCTGGCAGCCGACGCCGTACAGAAGGTCGGCAACGGCCATCCGGGTACGGCGATGAGCCTCGCGCCCGCCGCGTACACCCTCTTCCAGAAGGTGATGCGCCACGACCCCGCCGACCCCGACTGGGTGGGCCGTGACCGGTTCGTCCTGTCCGCCGGCCACTCCTCCCTGACCCTCTACATCCAGCTGTACCTGGGTGGCTTCGGCCTGGAGCTGGCGGACCTGGAGTCCTTCCGCACCTGGGGTTCGAAGACCCCGGGTCACCCGGAGTACGGGCACACCAAGGGCGTCGAGACGACGACCGGGCCGCTCGGCCAGGGTGTCGCCAACGCCGTGGGCATGGCGATGGCCGCCCGCTACGAGCGTGGTCTGTTCGACCCGGAGGCCGCCGTCGGCGAGTCGCCGTTCGACCACCATGTCTTCGTGATCGCCGGTGACGGCTGCCTCCAGGAGGGCATCTCCGCCGAGGCGTCCTCGCTGGCCGGTCACCAGAAGCTCGGCAACCTGGTCATGCTGTGGGACGACAACCACATCTCGATCGAGGGCGACACCGAGACGGCCGTCTCCGAGGACACCGCCAAGCGGTACGAGGCGTACGGCTGGCATGTGCAGCGGGTGGAGCCGAAGGAGAACGGCGACCTCGACCCGGCCGCGCTGTACGCGGCGATCGAGGCCGCGAAGGCGGTCACCGACAAGCCGTCGTTCATCGCGATGCGCTCGATCATCGCCTGGCCCGCCCCGAACGCGCAGAACACCGAGGCCGCGCACGGCTCGGCGCTCGGCGCGGACGAGGTCGCCGCCACCAAGCGGGTCCTCGGCTTCGACCCGGAGAAGAGCTTCGAGGTCACGGACGAGGTCATCGCGCACACGCGCGCCCTGGGCGAGCGCGGCCGTGACGCCCGTGCCGCCTGGGAGAAGCAGCTCCAGGAGTGGCGCAACGGCAACGCCGAGCGGGCCGCCGAGTTCGACCGGATCAGCGCGGGCGAGCTGCCCGAGGGCTGGGAGTCGCATCTGCCGGAGTTCGAGACGGGCAAGGGTGTCGCCACCCGTGCCGCGTCCGGCAAGATCCTCCAGGCGCTGGGCGCCGTCATCCCCGAGCTGTGGGGCGGCTCCGCCGACCTCGCCGGTTCGAACAACACGACGATCGACAAGACGTCGTCCTTCCTGCCGGCGGACAACCCGCTGCCGGAGGCGAACCCCTACGGCCGCACGATCCACTTCGGTATCCGCGAGCACGCCATGGCCGCGGAGATGAACGGCATCGCGCTGCACGGCAACACCCGGATCTTCGGCGGCACGTTCCTCGTGTTCTCCGACTACATGCGCAACGCCGTCCGTCTGTCCGCGCTGATGCACCTGCCGGTGACGTACGTCTGGACGCACGACTCCATCGGTCTCGGCGAGGACGGCCCGACGCACCAGCCGGTCGAGCACCTGGCCGCGCTGCGCGCGATCCCGGGTCTGAACGTGGTCCGCCCGGCCGACGCCAACGAGACCGCCATCGCCTGGCGCGAGATCCTCAAGCGCTGGACCAAGGAGTTCGGCAAGGGCGCCCCGCACGGTCTGGCGCTGACCCGTCAGGGTGTGCCGACGTACGAGGCCAACGAGGAGGCGGCGAAGGGCGGTTACGTCCTGTTCGACGCCGAGGCCGGCGACGCCCAGGTGATCCTCATCGCCACCGGGTCCGAGGTGCACGTGGCCGTGGAGGCGCGCGAGCGGCTCCAGGCGCAGGGTGTGCCCACGCGGGTGGTGTCCATGCCGTCCGTGGAGTGGTTCGAGGAGCAGGACCAGGGGTACCGGGACAGCGTTCTGCCGCCGTCCGTCAAGGCGCGGGTCGCGGTCGAGGCCGGTATCGGGCTCACCTGGCACAAGTACGTCGGTGACGCCGGTCGCATCGTTTCGCTGGAGCACTTCGGCGCTTCGGCCGACGGCAAGGTCCTCTTCCGCGAGTTCGGCTTCACTGCCGAGAACGTGGCCTCGGTCGCCCAGGAATCCCTGGCCGCCGCTCAGCGCTGACGCTTACACACGACACGTAGGAGATGTAATTCCATGACAGACGCACTCAAGCGCCTCTCCGAGGAGGGCGTCGCGATCTGGCTGGACGACCTGTCGCGCAAGCGCATCACGTCCGGCAACCTCGCCGAGCTGCTCGACCAGCAGCACGTCGTGGGCGTCACCACCAACCCGTCGATCTTCCAGAAGGCGATCAGCAGCGGTGACGGCTACGAGCAGCAGGTCTCCGACCTCGCCGCCCGCAAGGTCACCGTCGAAGAGGCCATCCGCATGATCACGACGGCGGACGTCCGTGACGCCGCCGACATCCTGCGCCCGGTCTTCGACGCGACCGGCGGCCAGGACGGCCGGGTCTCCATCGAGGTCGACCCGCGCCTGGCGCACAACACCAAGTCGACCGTCGCCGAGGCCAAGCAGCTGGCCTGGCTGGTGGACCGCCCCAACACCCTGATCAAGATCCCGGCGACGCAGGCGGGTCTGCCGGCGATCACCGAGACCATCGGTCTCGGCATCAGCGTCAACGTCACGCTGATCTTCTCGCTGGAGCGTTACCGCGCGGTCATGGACGCCTACCTGGCCGGTCTGGAGAAGGCCAAGGAGCGCGGCCTGGACCTCTCCAAGATCCACTCGGTGGCGTCCTTCTTCGTGTCCCGCGTGGACACCGAGATCGACAAGCGGCTCGACGCGCTCGGCACCGACGAGGCCAAGGCCGCCCGCGGCAAGGCCGGTGTCGCCAACGCCCGGCTCGCCTACCAGGCGTACGAGGAGGTCTTCTCGGACGGCCGCTGGGCCGCCCTGGAGAGCGCGGGCGCCAACAAGCAGCGTCCGCTGTGGGCCTCGACCGGCGTCAAGGACCCGGCGTACAAGAGCACGCTGTACGTCGACGAGCTGGTCGCGCCGAACACGGTGAACACCATGCCGGAGGCCACGCTGGAGGCCACCGCGGCGAGCGGTGAGATCCGCGGCAACGCGATCGCCGGGACGTACGAGCAGTCGCGTGCCGAGCTGGACGCGGTCGAGAAGCTCGGGATCTCGTACGACGAGGTCGTGCAGCTGCTGGAGGACGAGGGCGTCGACAAGTTCGAGGCGTCCTGGAACGACCTGCTCAAGTCGACCGAGGCGGAGCTTCAGCGCCTCGCACCCTCGGAGGGCTGAACACCTTGTCGAGCAGCAATCCGCTGCGTGACGCCGCGGACCGACGGCTCCCGCGTATCGCGGGGCCGTCGGGCCTGGTCATCTTCGGCGTCACAGGCGACTTGTCACGCAAGAAGCTGATGCCTGCCGTGTACGACCTCGCCAACCGCGGACTGCTGCCGCCGGGCTTCTCGCTCGTCGGCTTCGCCCGTCGTGAATGGGCGAACGAGGACTTCGCGCAGGAGGTCCACGACGCGGTCAAGGAGCATGCCCGTACGCCCTTCCGCGAGGAGGTCTGGCAGCAGCTCATCCAGGGCATGCGGTTCGTCCAGGGCACCTTCGACGACGACGAGTCCTTCGAGCGGCTGCGCGACACCATCGAGGAGCTGGACAAGGCCCAGGGCACGGGCGGCAACTTCGCCTTCTATCTCTCCGTGCCGCCGTCCGCGTTCCCGGTCGTCATCCAGCAGCTGAAGAAGCACGGGCTGGCCGATCAGTCGAGGGGTTCGTGGCGGCGCGCGGTCATCGAGAAGCCGTTCGGCCACGACCTGGCGTCGGCCGAGGAGCTCAACTCGACCGTGGAAGAGGTCTTCGCCCCGGACCAGGTCTTCCGCATCGACCACTACCTCGGCAAGGAGACCGTCCAGAACATCCTGGCGCTCCGCTTCGCCAACACGATGTTCGAGCCGATCTGGAACCGGTCCTTCGTCGACCACGTGCAGATCACGATGGCCGAGGACATCGGCATCGGCGGCCGTGCCGGGTACTACGACGGCATCGGCGCGGCCCGTGACGTCATCCAGAACCACCTGCTGCAGCTGATGGCGCTGACCGCGATGGAGGAGCCCGCCTCCTTCGACGCGGACGCGCTCGCCGCGGAGAAGACCAAGGTCCTCGGCGCGGTGAAGCTGCCGAACGACCTGGGCCGGAACACCGTGTTCGCGCAGTACGCGGCCGGCTGGCAGGGCGGCGAGAAGGTCATCGGCTACCTCGAAGAGGACGGCATCGACCGCAAGTCGAAGACCGACACCTACGCGGCGATCAAGGTCGAGGTCGACAACCGCCGCTGGGCGGGCGTCCCCTTCTATCTGCGGACGGGCAAGCGCCTGGGCCGCCGGGTCACCGAGATCGCGGTCGTCTTCCAGCGCGCCCCGCACTCCCCCTTCGACTCCACCGCCACCGAGGAACTGGGCCAGAACGCGATCGTCATCCGCGTCCAGCCCGACGAGGGCGTCACGGTCCGCTTCGGCTCCAAGGTGCCGGGCACCTCGATGGAGATCCGGGACGTGTCCATGGACTTCGCCTACGGCGAGTCCTTCACCGAGTCCTCGCCCGAGGCGTACGAGCGCCTCATCCTGGACGTCCTGCTCGGCGACTCGAACCTCTTCCCGCGCACCGAGGAGGTCGAGCTGTCCTGGAAGATCCTCGACCCGATCGAGGAGTACTGGGACAAGAGCGGCAGGCCCGCGCAGTACCAGGCGGGCACGTGGGGTCCCGTCGAGGCGGACGAGATGCTCGAACGAGACGGACGGAGCTGGCGTCGGCCATGAAGACAGACCTCACGGACACCACGGCCAGCAAGATCAACAAGGCGCTGGTGAAAGCCCGCCGGGCGATAGGCACCCCGGCCGTCGGCATGGTGCTCACCCTGGTCATCGTGACGGACGAGGAGAACGCGTACGACGCGCTCAAGTCCGCCAACGACGCCTCCCGCGAGCACCCCTCGCGCACGATCGTGGTCATCAAGCGCGTCTCCCGCTCCCCCCGCGACCGTACGAAGTCCCGCCTCGACGCCGAGGTACGGGTGGGCGCGGACGCCGGCACCGGTGAGACGGTCGTGCTGCGGCTGTACGGCGAGGTCGCGGACCACGCCCAGTCGGTGGTGCTTCCGCTGCTGTTGCCGGACGCGCCGGTCGTGGCGTGGTGGCCGGTCAACGCGCCGGCCGACCCCGCCAAGGACCCGCTGGGCGCGCTCGCCCAGCGCCGGGTGACGGACAGCTACGCCGCCGAGAAGCCCATCGACGAGCTGCGGGTCCGCGCCGACAACTACGAGCCCGGCGACACGGATCTGGCCTGGGCCCGGATCACCCCCTGGCGCTCCATGCTGGCCGCCGCCCTCGACCAGGTCGACTGCGAGGTCATCTCGGCGGAGGTGCAGGGCGAGCAGTACAACCCGAGCGTGGAACTGCTGGCGATGTGGCTGGCGGACCGGCTCCACGTCCATGTACGGCGCGGGGTGTCGGCCGGGCCCGGCCTCAACGAGGTGCGGATGCTGACCAGCACCGGTCCCATCCGGCTGTACCGGCCCAACGGGGGCCTCGCCCTCCTCACGCTGGAGGACCAGCCGGACCGGGCGGTCGCGCTGAAGCGCCGCGAGACGTCCGAGCTGCTGGCGGAGGAGCTGCGCAGGCTCGACCCCGACGACACGTACGCTTCGGCGCTGCGGTTCGGGGTGGATCGGTTGGGGGGTTCGGCGGGGAGCGCGTTGACGGCTGCGACGGCCTCGGCGGCTGCTCCGGCTGCGACTGCGACTGCGGCTGCCACGGCATCGGCCGGTGCTTCGGGGGGTGCTTCGGGTTCCGGGGTGGGGTCCGGTTCCGGGTCGGTCTCCGGGTCTGACACTGGTTCCGGGTCGGTCTCTGGCTCTGGTTCCGGATCGGGCTCTGGTTCCGGCTCCGGGCTGGGTTCGGGGGTTTCGTCGGCTGCCGCTCCGGCCCGTTCGTCCGCGCCCGCGTTGCCGCCGGCGGCTCCGTCGGGGTCGGTCGGGTCGGCCGGTGCCGCCGGGTCGGTCGGTGACGACGACTCCGAGCGGCCCACTCCGGCGCAGATGCCGCCCGTGAAGAAGGCGACCACGCCGTGAGTACTCCGCAGCTGGTCGTGCACCACGACAAGGAGCTGATGGCTCAGGCCGCGGCGGCTCGGCTGATCACCAAGGTCGTGGACGCGCAGGCTTCGCGCGGCTACGCCTCGTTGGTCCTCACGGGTGGCCGCAACGGCAACGGGCTGCTCGCCGCGCTGGCGGCGGCGCCCGCCCGGGACGCCGTCGACTGGGGCCGGCTGGATCTGTGGTGGGGCGACGAGCGGTTCCTGCCCGAGGGCGACCCCGAGCGCAATGTGACCCAGGCCCGGGAGGCGCTGCTCGACTCGGTGCCGGTGGACCCGAAGCGGGTGCACGCGATGCCCGCGTCGGACGGGCCGTGGGGTGCCGATGTGGACGCGGCGGCCTCGGCCTACGCGGAGGAGCTGGCGCGGGCGGCGGGGCCCGAGAACCATGGCTCCGTGCCGACGTTCGACGTACTGATGCTCGGGGTCGGGCCGGACACCCATGTGGCCTCGCTCTTCCCCGAGTTGCCCGCCGTGCGGGAGACCGAGCGGACGGTGGTGGGGGTGCGGGGGGCGCCGAAGCCGCCGCCGACCCGGGTCACCTTGACGCTGCCGGCGATCCGGGCGGCGCGTGAGGTGTGGCTGCTCGCCGCCGGGGAGGACAAGGCAGGGGCGGCGGCCATCGCGTTGTCCGGTGCGGGGGAGATTCAGGCGCCGGCAGCCGGGGCGCGGGGGCGGGCCCGTACGTTGTGGCTGCTGGACGCGGCGGCGGCGTCGCGGTTGCCGCGCTCGCTGTATCCTCCGGCGTCGCCCTGACGGGTCGGCGCCGCGCTGACGGGGTTGTCGGTCGGGTGCGGGTCCGGTGGGGCTTCTCGCGCAGTTCCCCGCGCCCCTGAAAGATCAGGCCCTGCGGGCCTGAGACACCACGGCCCCGTCGGCCTGAAAGGCGACGGGGCTGCGGGGTGAAAAGCACGGGGCGCAGCCCCTGCTTTTCAGGGGCGCGGGGAACTGCGCGACCAGCCCCCACCGGGCCCGCGCTGTGAATCCCTAGGCCGCGAAGTCGTCCTCACGGGTCTCCGGCAGCGCCACCAGGCACAGCAGGCTCACCAGACACAACCCACCCGTGTAGAACCCGAGCACCAACGGCGACGACCACTGACTGTTCAACCACGTGGCGACCAGCGGAGCGAACCCGCCCCCCAACGTGTTGGCCAGAATGAACGCCGCCGACGCACCGGTGTAGCGCAACCTCGCCGGAAACAGCTCCGCGAGAAACGCCGCCACCGGCGAGAACATCAACGCGAGCAACATGAGCCCGACGGTGTACGCCCCGGTGATGACGTACGCGTTGCCCGTGCTGAGGGACGCGTACATCGGGACGGCCCAGACGACACAGCCGGCCGCCCCCGCCAGCATCAGCGGACGCCGTCCGACCCGGTCGGCGAGCCGGGCGACCGGCAGGGTGATCGCGATCCCCGCCGCCGCCCCCACACTCGCGGCGGTGAGCATGGTGTTCTGCGGGATGCCGAGCGACTTCGGCCCGTAGGAGAGGCTGTAGACGATCGTGAGGTAGTACACGGCCGACCCACCGATCGCCGCCCCCGTCCCGAGCAACAGCCGCCCGGGGTACCGCGTGAGGAGCGTGCCGAGCGGGAAGCGCGACGCCGAGGGCACCGGGGACGCCGAGGAGTCCGGCGATGTCGCCGCCGAGGACGTGCTCTTGAACACCGGCGACTCCGACACCGTCGCCCGCACCCACAGCCCGACCATCACGAGCACCGCGCTGAGCAGGAACGGCACCCGCCAGGCCCACTCGGTGAAGCCGTCGCGGCCCACGATGTTGAGGGTGGGCAGGATGACGGCGCTGGAGAGCAGGAAGCCCAGGGAGGGGCCGACGTTCGGGACGGCGGCGTAGAGCGCGCGGCGGCCGGGCGGGGCGTGCTCGGCGGCCAGCAGGACCGCGCCGCCCCACTCGCCGCCCATGCTGACGCCCTGCAGCAGCCGGAGGGTCACCAGTAGGACGGGGGCGAGGAGTCCGGCGGTCTCGTAGGTCGGGAGCAGGCCGACGCCGACCGTCGCGACACCCATGAGCAGGAGGGACGCGACCAGGGCCCGCCGACGGCCCAGCCGGTCGCCGATGGTGCCGAAGAGGACGACGCCGAGCGGGCGGGACAGGAAGGCCGCGGCGAAGGTGAGGAACGCGGCGAGGGAGGAGACGGTCGCGTTGCCGGACGGGAAGAAGGCGGGGCCGAGGACGAGCGCGGAGGCCGTGCCGTAGACGGCGAAGTCGTAGTACTCGATCGTCGTGCCGATGAGGCTCGCGGCGGCGACCTTGGACGCCTTGGCTGACTCGGCCGGCGACGAGGGCGAGGACGGCGACGAGGACGGGGACGACGGCGAGGACGGTAACGCGACCGGTCTGGGGCCCACGGCCTCGGTGACGGTCTCGGACGGGGATTCGGGCATGGGGGGACTCGCTTCCGGTACGCCCGGACGAGAATGGTCCGGGCCCAGTGGGGACGGCCACGCATGAAACACGAACCGGAGTGTGGCTGTCACCCTAGGCCGGGAAATTCGATTGCCACAAGGAAGCCTCGGAAAGACCGCCCGAAAACTTCGACGAATTGTTTCGACGGAACACCTGGCGTCGATTACACGCGACAACGACATTTAAAGCATGTGATCCCGAGTGATCCCATGTGATCCCGCTATGCGTGCGGACAGGACGGTGGAATATGCGACGAACACCACTCCTGAGTGCAGTCAACCCAGGGGATCCTGTCAAGTCCCTGTCAATATTCATGTGTTTCGCCGCATAAAAATTTGCCGCCGGTCACGCCTTGCCAACTCCCGATCACGCACGGAATGCTGACGTCCGGCCGAACTTGAAAGTTCTACGACCATCGTTTTTCGGACATGTGGAAGGCGCTTTACCCATGCTGAAAACTGGCAAGCCATTACGTTGGAGAAGACTTTCTCTGGCCGGCGACGACCGGCATTTGCTCATACCGCTCGACCACAGCGTCTCGGACGGTCCGGTCGCCCCTCCGGGTCAGTGGGAAGGCCTGTTGAGGGAGCTGGTCGCCGGCGGGGCCGACGGGATCATCGTCCACAAGGGACGGGCCCGCACCCTCGCCCCGGACGTCCTCGGCAACTGCGCGCTGGTGGTGCATCTGAGCGCCAGTACGGCCTGTTCCGCCGATGTCGACGCCAAGGTGCTGGTCGGCGATGTCGAGGAGGCGGTGGCGCTCGGCGCGGACGCGGTCAGCGTCCATGTGAACATCGGCTCGGACACCGAGGGGCGGCAGCTCTCCGACCTGGGCGCGGTGGCCCGTTCGTGCGACACCTGGGGCATGCCGCTGATCGCGATGGTCTATCCGCGCGGCCCCCGGATCGAGAACCCGCACGATCCGGCCCTTCTGTCGCACATCGTGAACGTCGCCGCCGATCTGGGCGCCGACATGGTGAAGACCACCGTCGCCCTGCCGCTCGACCGGATGGCCGAGGTGGTGGCCCACAGCCCCATCCCCGTCCTCGCGGCGGGCGGCCCACCGGACGGCTCCGACCTGATCGAGTACGGCACCGCCGTGATGGCGGCCGGCTGCCGGGGCCTCGCCGTCGGCCGCCGGATCTTCTCCTCCCCCTCCCCCGCCTCCCTGGTGTCCCGGCTCGCCACGGTGGTGCACGGACCCGGTCGCGACGGACTCACTAGTGACATGAGCATGACTACCGATACCCATTACTCGACGATCGTGGCAGGTGTCGCATGAGGTTCGCGTGGATCGATCTCCGTGAAGTCCCCCGTCCGCAGCTCCAGGCGGTGGTGGACGCGGCCGTCCACGCCCGGATGGCCGGAGTGGTCTCCGCCGACGCCGAGTTGCTGGGGACACTGCCGCCGACGGTGACCCGGGTGCTGGCCACGACAACCACGGCCGTGGCTCCCGCGAAGAAGTCGGGCGAGAAGGCGGGCGAGAAGGCCGACGGCAAGGGGGACAAGGACGCCAAGGGCGAATCCAGGGCGGCGGCCGACGGCAGGTCGTCCGCCGGCACCGGATTCGACCTGCTGCTGCGGAAGTTCACCACCCAGGACGAGCTGGACGCCCTCGCCGCCGAGAACCGGGCCGGCACCGGCGCCCCGGTCAGCGGCTTCGTCGACGTACGGGACGACCGCACCCTCCAGCTGTCGTGCGCGGGCGCGATGGCGCTGCCGTACACGGTGATCCACTTCGCCGATCCGACGAAGATCCCGCTGGAGATCGTGCTCGCGGCGGCCGAGCCGGCCGAGGGGCAGCTGGTGACGGTCGTCGGGGACCTGGAGGAGGCGGCCATCGTCTTCGACGTGCTCGAACGCGGTTCGGACGGCATCCTGTTCACGCCCCGGAGCGCGGACGACGTGTTCGCGCTGGCCCGGCTGCTGGAGGCGACCACCCCACAGCTGGAACTGTCCACACTGACGGTCGAGAGCATCCGGCACGTCGGGCTCGGCGACCGGGTCTGTGTGGACACCTGCTCGCACTTCGAGGAGGACGAGGGCATCCTCGTCGGCTCGTACTCGTCCGGTTTCGTGCTCTGCTGCAGCGAGACCCACCCGCTGCCGTACATGCCGACCCGGCCGTTCCGGGTCAACGCCGGTGCCCTGCACTCGTACACGCTGGGCCCCGACAACCGCACCAACTACCTCAGCGAGGTCGGCTCAGGCAGCGCCCTGCTGGCGGTCGGCGCGGACGGCCGCACCCGGCGGGTGGTGGTCGGGCGGGCCAAGCTGGAGTCCCGGCCGCTGCTGGAGATCCGCACGCACGCGGAGGACGGGCGGCTGGTCAGCCTGACCGTGCAGGACGACTGGCACGTACGGGTGCTCGGTCCCGGCGGCAAGGTCCTCAATGTCACCGAGTTGCGGGCGGGTGATGAGCTGCTCGGCTATCTGGCGCAGGACAAGCGTCATGTCGGCCTGCCCATCGGCGAGTTCTGCAAGGAGGTCTGAGGCCTCATGGGCGAACTCGTGGCGGCCGCGGCCGGCGAGGACGGGATGGGCGTCCTGGTCCAGCGGCTGTTCGACGCGCGGGACGACGGCCTGCCGTATCTGACCCATCGACAGGAGACCGTCACCCGGGGCGAGTTACGGGAGCGGGTGGCCAAACAGGCCGCCGTGTTCGCCGGGTACGACATCGGGCCCGGCAGCACGGTCGGGCTCCAGACGCCGCCCAGTTTCACCCAGGTCGAGGTGCTGCTCGCGCTGTGGCGGCTGGGCGCGCAGGTGATGCTCTTCGACTTCCGGCTGAAACCCGCCGAGGTGGACGCGCTCTGCGCCGGCTGCCGGCCGCAGTTCATGGTGCGCGCCGGGTCCAACGTCCGGGCGGCGTTCGGCTTCCGGCCCGAGTACGAGGTCGCCACCGAGTGCCGCAGGGCCGGGCGGCCGGCCACGGGCGGGCATCGGCTGGTCCAGTTCAGCTCGGGCTCCACCGGGCGGCCGAAAGTGATCGGCAGGACCGCCGGGTCGATCGCCGCCGAGGTCGAGTCGTTCGCGGCCGTGCCCGGGATGCCCGTCGAGGGCGACCGGCTGCTGCTGCTCAGCTCCACCGCGCACAGCTTCGGTCTGCTCGGCGGGCTGCTGCACGCGCTGGCGGCCGGGGTCTCCGTCGTCTTCGCGCCCCGGGTCTCGGCCCGCGACATCCTGCGGACCTCGGTCGAGCACCGGACCACCCATCTGTTCGGGGTGCCGATGCACTTCGAGCTGCTCGCCGCCGCCCTCGATCCGCCGGAGCTGCCCGAGCTGCGGATCGCCGTCTCCGGCGGCGAGCTGATGCCCCCGGAGGTCGCGGCGCGGTTCGCCGAGCGGTACGGCGTCACGGTCGGCGAGGCCTACGGCACCACCGAGACCGGCATCGTCGCCATCGACGTCGGCGGCACGCTCCGGCCCTCGGTCGGCCGGCCCGCGCCGGGCGTGCTGCTCCGGGAGCACAAGGGCGAACTGGACGTCGCGCTCGCCGAGTCGCCGTATCTCTTCGACTCCGGCGGCACCCAGTACGAGGACGGCTGGCTCCACACCCGCGACCGGGCCACGGTCGGCGCCGACGGGACGGTCACCGTGGGCGGTCGCGCCGACTCCCTCGTCGTCGTCGGCGGCCTCAAGGTCGACCTCACCGAGGTCGAGCAGGTGCTCCGCGCGCACCCGGCCGTCGAACAGGCGGTCCTGGTCCACGAGGACGTGACCGAGGCGTATGTGGCGGTCGCCGCCGGGGCCGGGAGCCCGTCGGCGGAGGAGCTGCTGCGCTGGTGCCGGGAGCGGCTGGCCGACTACAAGCTGCCCCGCGTGATCCGGCTGCTGGAGGCCCTGCCCCGTACGTCCAACGGGAAGCTGGTCCGCCAGGCGGCGACGCTCCAGGCGGCGGCCGGCGGCGCGTAGCCGCTCGCCGGGCGGCCCCTCGTCCGGCTTTCCGTATGAACCTCGCACGACCCTCGCACGACATTCCCCATGGAGATGGCGATCATGAGCACGTCCACCCTGGACAACGAGATCCGCGAGTTCGTCCTGACCACGGTCATCGACGAGATGAACATCCTGCTGAGCCGTGACGGCATCACGGACGAGAGCCCGGTGACCGTCGGCGGCCTGGAGCTGGACTCCCTGAGTCTGATCGAGCTGACGCTGCGGCTGGAGTCGCGGTTCGGCGTGGAGATCCCGGACACCGACATCGAGCCGCTGGCCTCCCTGACCCTCGGCGGGCTCGTCGCCGAGGTCGTCGGGCGCGGGGCGAAGGCATGAGCGCGGAAGCCTCCGCGCCGCCCTCGACGGAGGCCCCGGCGCCGTCCGCGATCACCGTCGACACCGTCCGGGAACTGCTGTCCGACCGCAAGATCTTCCCCGGCGTCCCGGAGGACCTCGGTGACGACGCCGAACTGGTCCTGGACTCGCTGGGGTTGGTGTGGCTGCTGCATGTGGTGGAGGAGCGGTACGGGCTGGTGGTGGAGCCCGGCGACGAGGACATCGCGGGCCTGACCTCGCTCCGGCGGCTCACCGAGTTCCTGGGCGCGGCCGGGACGGGTGCGGCGGACGGGGGTGGCCGCGTTGAGCGCTGATGTGACGGTGACCGGGTTCGGCGTACGCACCGCCTTCGGTACGGGCGCGGACGCCCTGAGGCGCGGTGTCTTCGCCGGCATCCCCTCCTTCGTCCCCACCTCCCGCTTCGACACCGGCCCGTACCGTACGCCGATGGCAGGCGCCGCCCCGGACGGCCCCGACGCGGTCGAGGGCTGGGCCCTGCGTCCCGCCCTCGACCGGTGCGGCGACGAAGCCCTCGCCATGGCGGGCCTGCCACGGGGCACCGGGGCGGCGGTCCTGCTGGGCATCGCGGGCGACTGCACGAGCATCACCCGGTACTGGCGGGAGGCGGCGGAGTCCGGCAGCGGAGGGGACCCCGCGCGGGTCGACGCGGCGGAGCCCGGCCCCGGAAAGGCCACGGCGAGGGGCGATGCGGCGGAGCCCGGCACGGGAAGGAACCCTTCGCGGGCCGACGCGGCGGAGCCCGGCCCCGGAAGAGACACCGCGAGGGCCGGCGCGGCGGCGCCCGGTCGCGGCGCCGAGGGGTCGGGGGCCTCTCTCGCCGACGCCGTCCCCGCGCGTCTCGCCGAGTCGCTCGCCGGGGGTCTCGGCCTGACCGGCCCCCGGCTGACCTTCACGAACGCCTGTGTGGCCTCCGCCGCCGCGATCATCCATGCCTGCCGGCTGATCTCGTCCGGCCGGATCGACGTGGCGGTGTGTGCCGGCGGCTATCTCGTGGAGGAGGAGACGTTCGGGAAGTTCGACTCGGGGCGGGCGCTGTCCCGCGACGGCATGGTGCGGCCGTTCAGCGCCGACCGTACCGGGCTGCTGCTCGGCGACGGGGTCGCGGCCGTGGTGCTGGAGTCCGCCGAGCACGCGCGACGGCGTGGGGCCCGGCCGCTGGTGGGCGTGGCGGGCTGGGGCGCGGCCACCGACGCCCACCACATCGCCCAGCCGCACCCGGAGGGCGTCGGTCTGGCCCGCGCGGCACGCCAGGCGCTGCGGCTGGCCGGGGACCCCGAGGGGGCGGCCCTCGGCTATGTCAACGCCCATGGCACCGGCACCAAGTACAACGACGGCGCCGAGACCCGGGGCCTGCGCGCCGCCCTCCCGGAGCGGGCCGAGTCGATCCCGGTCAGCTCCACGAAGAGCACCACCGGCCATCTTCTGGAGGCGGCCGGAGTCGTGGAGTTCGTGATCACGATGCTGGCCCTCATGGACGGCGTACTGCCGCCGACCGCCAACTTCACGCGGGCGGACCCTGAGTGCGACCTCGACTATGTGCCGAACCTGTCCCGGCAGGCCGACCTCCGCCGGGCCCTGACCATCAACGCCGCCTTCGGGGGCGCCAACACCGCACTCGTCCTGGAGCGGCCGTGACCACGACGGAGAACACCAGGACGACGGAGGGTGCGGGCATCCCCGCGCCGGCCGGGAAGGCACTCCTGCGTTCGCCGCTCGGTGTCCTCACCACCGCCACCGCGAGCCACGGCACCGGGCGGGACACCGACATCCCGCTGCCGCGGCTGCCGGGGTTCGTGGAGTCGGCGTTCAGCCCGCTGGCGTACGAGGTCGCCGCACGGTGTCTGACCGAGCGGCCCGGGCTCGGTTCCCGTACGGCCGTCGCGCTGGCGAGTCTGATGGGCGACACCACCACGGCCGATCTGGCGAGCCGGCGGGTGGTGTCCGGGCGGGTCCACAACCCGCTGCTGTTCATGCAGGCCACCGCCAACTCCGTGCTGGGGCACATCAGCCGGGAGTTCGGGATCACCGGGCAGATGTTCAGCCTTTCCACCCTCGACGACCCGGTGACCGAACTGCTCGCCATGGCGGATCTGCTCCTGGAGGACCCGGAGCTGGACCAGGTCCTGGTGCTGGGCGTGGAACTGGGCGGCGGGGAGCGGCTGGCCGCCGTGCACCGGGAGCTCTCCGCCGGCACCGGCCGCCCGGAGCCGGACCTCCCCGGATCGGCCGCTCTGGCGGTGGCCGCGCTGCTGGGCCGCCCGGGCGCCGACGCGCTCGTGACCGTCCGGTCGGCGCGGACGGACGACGGCGAGCGGCCGGTGGCCGCCCCGCACCCCGGCAGTGTCCAGGGCCTGATCGACCTGGCCGCCGCCCATCGGCGGCTGCTGCGGGACGGCGGCACCCACCTCCTGGTCACCGACCCCCGGGCGCCCGCCTTCCTCCTCGGCGCCGAGCGGCTCCCGGAACCATCGCGAAGAGACGAGACGGAGACCCATGCTCATCAGTAGGCAGGAACGGGCGCGGATCTGCTCCGACCCCGAACTCGGCGCCGGCAACGTCCTGCGCCGACTGCGCGCGTACGAACGCCCGCTCGACGAGCCGGTGTTGCGGACCGACGGCACCTGGTCGGCCCCCGACGGCAGCTGCCCCGAGGTACTGACGCTCGGGCAGTTGTACGAGGTGGTCGAGACGTACGCGGGCTGGTACGCGGCCCGGGGTGTGCGGCCCCGCGACCCGGTGGCCGTCCACTCCTTCTCGGCGGCCGAGTTCGCGGTGAACTTCCTGGCGCTGACGTCGCTCGGCGCGATCCCGTCGTTCGTCAACGGCAATCTGTCCCCGGAGATCGCGCGGGAGTACGTGCGCCGGCAGGGCGCGGTGGGTGCCTTCACCGACGAGGCGCACCGCGCGGTGCTGGCCGGGGACCCGGGGATCGGGCTCGGTTTCTGTGTGACCGCCGACGAGATCCGGCCGGAGCACCGCGCGTCGCTGCCGGCGTCGTACCCCTACCGGCACGACCCGACCGACCCCGTGCTCATCTCGCACTCGTCGGGCACCACCGGCCTGCCCAAGGGGGTGCCGCACACGCACCGGACGCTGATGTACGCCCAGCTGCACCGGCTGCGTTTCTCCACCGGCGCCGACATGGAGCGCACGCTGGTGGGACTGCCCGGCGCGCACAACGCGATGGTGGCGACGCTGCTGTACTGCCTGCTGCTGCGCACGGACATCAAGCTGCTCTCCAGCCAGCGCGGCCCGGATGTGCTGGACGCCGTCGAGGAGTTCCGGCCGACGACCGTGCTGGCCTTCGCCGGGACCTTCGGCGAGATGGCGGCGGAGGATCTGACGGCGCGTGATCTGTCCAGCGTGCAGGTGTGGTTCAACACCGGGGACGCGGCGCACGAGGCGCACATCCGGGCGCTCGTCCAGCACGGGAGCCACCTGGAGATCCGGCGCGACCTGAGCCGGGTCCGCGTCGACGGCTCGGTCTTCGTGGACGGGCTCGGCTCTTCGGAGGCCGGCTACTCCGTCTTCCACAACCGGCACACCAAGGACACCTCGGCCTACTCCCGCCGCGTCGGCAAGCCGATCAGCTTCGCCGAGGCCGCGGTGCTGGCCGAGGACGGCACCCCGCTGCCGCCCGGACGGATCGGCCGCCTGGGCCTCAAGTCGCCCACCCTGACGCCCGGTTACTGGAACGACTCGCTGACCTGGAACCGGATGCGGCTCGGCGGCTACTGGCTCACCGGCGACCTCGCCCAGCAGGACGAGGAGGGCAACTTCTACCACCTCGACCGGGTGCCGGACGCCGTCCGCACCTCCGCCGGGATCGTCTTCAGCACCCGCACCGAGGAACTGCTCCTGGCCGAGCTGCCCGAGCTGGCCGACTGCACGGTCGTCGGCGTCGCCCCCGACGGCGTACGCGCGGACTGGGACGGCGACGGCGAGGCCGAGGCGTACGCGCTGCTCCAGCTCGTCGACGAGCCGGGCGGGAGCGACGACGGGGCGTGGACCGGGCGCGTCAACGCGGTACTGACGGCGGCCGGGTTCCCGCCGGTGGCCCGCGCCCTGCGGATGAAGCCCGACGACGTGGCCAAGGGCGCCACCGGCAAGGTTCTCAAACGAGTGATGCGCGACCGGTTCGCCGCCGACATGGCCGCCGCGGTCGCCGCCGAGGAGCAGCACGCATGACCACGAGCACCGACGCCGACGGCGTCAATCACCGCGCCCGCGCGAGTGAGGCGTACCGGCTGTGGTGGCAGCACGACGCCCACTGGTACCAGGGGGTGGCCGCCCGGTTCGGGCAGGAGGCCGCGAACGAGATCAACGCGGAGGCGATGGGGAAGGTCGCCCTGCACGTCGGGCAGCGGGTCGCCCGGCTGTACGGGCCGCTCCCGGACACCGGCGACGGCCGCAAGGACCTGGAGGAGCTGCGCCGCCGCTACGACGACTGCGGCGACCGGATGTTCCCGCCGGAGCTGCGCAACGCCTCCACCGAGGTCGAGGACGACGGCCTGATCGTCCTCACCCTGAAGCGGAGCTTCGCGATCACCATGGTCCGGATGGCCGGTTCGCTGGAGGGCTACCGCTGCCCGTGCACCGCCGTCCACGCCGGCTGGTCCGAGGGGCTGGGCGTGGCCCTCACGGAGAACCGCGCCGAGAGCTGTCTGCGGGAGGGCGACAAGGCGTGCCGGCTGCTGATGCGTGTCGCGACCCCGCTCACCGCCGACGGGGAGGGCTGAGGCATGCGCGTACTTGTCGCCGGGGCCACCGGAGTGGTCGGGTATCCGCTGGTGGGCGCGCTGCGGGCGCGGGGCCACCGGGTGAGCGCGCTGGTACGGCGGGGGTCCGAGGGCCGGGCCCCGGAGGCGGACGAGGTCGTGGTCGCCGACGCCCTCGACCGTGACGCCGTGCTCGCGGCGGTGTCGTCGGCCCGGCCCGAGGTGGTCGTCCACCAGATGTCGGCCCTGCGGCTGCTGCGCGACGACCCGCCGGCGGCCTTCGCCCTCACCGCGCGGCTGCGCACCGAGGGCACCGCCCATCTGATCGAGGCCGCCCGCGCGGCCGGTGCCCGCCGCCTGGTCGCCCAGTCCATCGCCTTCGCCGCCGCTCCGGCCGGCGACCCGGTCCTCGACGAGGACGCGCCCCTGTACCTGGACGCGCCCGACCTCGGCTGGGCCTCGACCGTGAGGGCCGTCGCCGAGCTGGAACGGCAGGTGACGGGCAGCGGCCTGGAGGGGGTGGTGCTGCGCTACGGCACGCTGTACGGCCCCCGTACCGCGTACGCCCGCACCGGCACAACCGCCCGATCCGTGCTGGCCGGACGGCTCCCGCTGCCCGGCGGCGGGGCCGGGATCATGTCGTTCCTGCACGTCGAGGACGCCGTGGGGGCGGCCGTGGCGGGCGTCGAGTCCGAGGCCACCGGGGTGTTCCATGTGACGGACGACGACCCGGCGCCCGCCGCGCAGTGGCTGCCGCACCTGGCCCGGATGCTCGCCGCCCCCTCCCCGCGCTCGGTCCCGGCGGCCCTCGCGCCCCGGCTCCTCGGCTGGTTCATGGCCCACCAGCTGATGTCCGCGCACGGCGCGGCCAACGACCGGGCCCGTACGGCACTGGGCTGGAAGCCGGTCCGACCGAGCTGGCGCGACGGGCTGGGCCAGGAATGACCGGTGCCGATGACGCCCTGTCCGTCTGTCGTGCCGATGACGTCCTCGACGTCGGTCGTGCCGATGGCACCCTCGCCGTCTGCGTGATCGGCGCCGGTCCGCGCGGCCTCTCCGTGCTGGAGCGGCTCCACGCCAACGCCGGCGGGACCGTACGGCCGGTCGAGGTCCACCTCGTCGATCCGTGTCCGCCGGGCGCGGGCGCGGTCTGGCGTACGGACCAGCCGGGCGAGCTGCTGATGAACACGGTCGCCTCCCAGGTGACCCTGTTCACCGACGACAGCGTCGACTGCGCGGGACCGTCGGTGCCGGGCCCCAGCCTGTACGAGTGGGCGTGCGCGGTCCGCGACCGGGCCATCGACCAGGACCTGCCCGCGCGGGCCGTGGACGAGGCCCGGCGGCTCGGCCCCGACACCTATCCGACCCGCGCGTTCCACGGCCACTACCTGGAGTGGGTCTTCCGGCACCTGTTACGCACGGCCCCCGCCCATCTGACGGTCCGCACCCACCGGACGACGGCGGTCGCGCTGGACGACGACGTTCCGGGCGGGCCGCAGACGGTGACCCTGGCGAACGGCGACCGGCTGACCGGGCTGGACGCGGTGGTGCTGGCCCTCGGCCACGGCGAGCTGACCCCGTCCCCGGAGGAACGCGCGCTGCGCTCCTTCGCCGACCGCCACGGCCTCACCTACGTGGCCCCCGCCAACCCGGCCGACACCGCCCTGAGCGGCATCGCGCCGGGCACCCCGGTCGCGCTGCGCGGACTGGGCCTGAACTTCTTCGACTGCCTGGCCCTCCTCACCGAGGGACGCGGCGGCACGTTCAAGGAGGGCGAGTCCGGTCTCGTCTACCTCCCGAGCGGCAACGAGCCCGTGCTGTACGCCGGTTCGCGGCGCGGCGTCCCGTACCACGCCCGGGGCGAGAACGAGAAGGGCGCGCTCGGCCGCCACGAGCCGCGCTTCCTGACTCCGGACGTCATCGCGGGACTGCGGCGCCGCGTGGCCGAGGGGCATCCCCTCGACTTCCGCCACGACCTCTGGCCGCTGATCGACCGCGAGATACGGACCGTCCACCACGAGGCGTGGATCCGCGCCGCCCGAGGACCGGAGGCGGCCGAGGAGTTCGTACGGTCGTACCTGGCGGGCGGGGACGGGGCGGAGACGGCCCTGCTCGACCGCCACGCCGTCCCGCCCGCCGGGCGCTGGGACTGGACGCGGATCGAACTCCCTTACGGGGAGCGGATGTTCACCGACCGCGCCGACTTCCGGCACTGGCTGCTGGCGTACCTGCGCCGGGATGTCGCCGAGGCCCGCCTCGGCAATGTGAACGGACCGCTGAAGGCCGCCCTGGACGCCCTGCGGGATCTGCGCAACGAGATCCGGCTCGTCGTCGACCACGGCGGAGTCTCCGGTGAGTCGTACCGCGCCGAACTCGACGGCTGGTACACCCCGTTGAACGCCTTCACCTCGATCGGCCCGCCCGCCTTCCGGATCGAGCAGCTGATCGCGCTGATCGAGGCGGACGTCCTGCATGTCCTCGGCCCGGGGATGCGGGTACGGGCCTGGGCGCCGGGCGGTGACACCGGAGGGGGCCTCGGCGCGGGGGGCATCGGCGAAACGGGCATCGGCGGGGGCGGTTTCCTCGTGGACGCGGAGCTGGTGGACGAACCGCCGGTCCGGGTCGAGGCCCTGATCGAGGCACGGCTGCCCGCCGTCGATCTGCGGCGCAGCGCCAACCCGCTGTTGCGGGCGCTGTTCGGGGCCGGGGCGTGCGCGCCGTACCGGCTGGGGGGCGACGCGGGCCACGAGCCCGGCGGGCTGGCGGTGACCGACGGCGCGCCCCGGCTGGTGGACGCGACGGGCCGGCCGCACCCGCGCCGGTTCGCCTTCGGGGTGCCGGTGGAGGGCGTGCGCTGGGTGACGGCGGTCGGCATCCGACCGGGCGTCGGCTCGGTGACGCTGGAGGACTCGGACGCGATCGCGCGGGCGGCGCTGGGGCTGGGGCCAGGAGTGGGGCTACGGCCGGGACTGGCGCAGGGGATGGGGCCGGAGCCGGAGCCGGAGTCGGCGGTACATCGGAGATCAGGCACAGGGAGTCGGGAAACGTGAACGCGATGTCCGTGGGTACCGATGCGGGCCTGCTCGCCCCCACCTGGGCCGGTACGCCCGTCGCGGCCGAGGTCACCGACGAGGCGTGGCTGCAGGCCATGCTGGACGTCGAGGTGGCGCTGGCCCGCGCCCAGCACGCGGTCGGGCTGACACCGGCCTCGGCGGTGGAGGCGATCGCCTCGGCGGCCCGGGTGGAACGGCTCGACCTGGTCGCCCTGGCGCACGCGGCCCGGGCCGCCGCGAATCCGGTGGTCGCGCTGGTGACCGCCTTCACGGAGGTCGTCGCCTCGGGGGATCCGGCCGCCGCGGAGTATGTGCACCGGGGGTCCACCAGCCAGGACATCCTCGACTCGGCGGCGATGGTGATCGGCCGTCGGGTGCTCGGTCTGATCGCGGCGGATCTCTCCCTGGTGGCCGCCGCGCTCGCCTCCCTGGCCGACACCCACCGTCGTACCCTCCTCGCCGGCCGCACCCTGGCCCAGCACGCCGTGCCGACGACCTTCGGGCTGAAGGCGGCGGGGTGGCTGGAGCTGGTCGTCGACGCGATGGTGCGAGTGCGGGCGGTGGGGGCGGGACTGCCGGCGCAACTGGGGGGAGCGGCGGGGACGTTGGCCGCGTACCGGGAGTATGCGGTGGTGGATCGTGGCGGGCATCAGGAGGTGGGCAGCCGCAGGTCCGGTGGGGCTTCTCGCGCGGTTCCCCGCGCCCCTGAGGGGGCGCCGCAGCGGGCCGGAAGCGGCACCGGCACCGCCGACCCGGGCGGTCTGGAGCTGCTCGGCCCCTTCTCCTCGGCCCTGGGCCTCGCCGAGCCCACCCTCCCCTGGCACACCGTCCGTACGCCCGTCGCCGAGCTCGGGGCCGTGCTCCAGCTCGTCACCGGGGCGCTCGGGAAGTTCGCGCTGGATGTGCGGACGCTGTCCGGGACGGAGATCGGTGAGGTGTCCGAGCCGGCGGGGGCCGGGCGCGGTGCGTCCTCGGCCATGCCGCAGAAGCGGAACCCCGCGCTGGCCACGCTGATCCTGTCGGCCGCCCGGCAGGTCCCCGCGCACGCGCTCGTGCTGGCGCAGTGTCTGCTCGCCGAGGACGAACGGCCCGCCGGGGCGTGGCACGCCGAGTGGCAGCCGCTGCGGGAGGCGCTGCGGCTGGCGGGCGGCGCCGCGCACACCGCCGTGGAGCTCGCGGAAGGGCTGATCGTCCACCCGGAGCGTATGCGGACCAACCTCGATCTGACCGGCGGTGCCATCGTCACCGAACGGCTGGCCGTGGCCCTGGCCCCGGTGCTCGGCAAGGTCCGCGCGAAGAAGCTGCTGACCGCCGCGTCGGCCGAGGCCGCCGACACCGGGCGGCCCCTCCGCGAGGTACTGGTCGCCGACCCGGACCTGTCTGCCCGGTTCAGCCCCGCCGAACTGTCGGAGCTGCTCGACCCGGCCCACTACACGGGCGCGGCCGACGCCCTGATCGACCGCGCGCTGCACAGATACGAGGACGTGCGCGACCACGAGACGACCGGCGGAGGAACCCTGTGAGCACCGTGAGCCGGACGACCGGGACCCCGGAGGTCGCACCGTCCACCCGCTCCTGGCCGGTCCTCCTGGTCGTGGTCTGCGCGCAGATGCTGATCTGGCTGGACACCTCGATCCTCAATGTCGCCGTCACCACCCTCGCCGACCCGGTGGACGGGCTGGGCGCGACCCCCGGCGAACTGGAGTGGGTGGCGAGCGCCTACACCCTGGTCGTCGCCGGCACCCTCTTCGCGGGCGGTGCGCTCGCCGACCGCTTCGGCCCCCGGAACACGCTGCTCGCCGGGCTCGCGCTGATCGGTGTGGCCTCCGGCGCGGGCGCGTTCGTGGACAGTCCGGCGTGGCTGATCGTGGCGCGGGCCTTCATGGGCGCGGGCAGCGGTCTGCTGATGCCCGCGACGCTGACGGTGATCATGCAGAGCACCCCGGAGGAGAAGCGCACCCGGGCGATCGCGATCTGGAGTTCGTCGAGCGGTCTCGGCGTGGCCGTCGGCCCCGTCGCGGGCGGGGCGCTGCTCAGCCACTTCTGGTGGGGTTCGGTGTTCCTCGTCAATGTGCCGATCGTCGCCCTGTGTCTGCTGGCGGTCATGGCCGTCGTCCCCGACCTGGGTGGTTCCCGCCGCCGGGTCCTAGACCTGCCGGGCCTCGCCCTGTCGGTGCTCGGCCTGGGCGGCGTGGTCTACGGCATCATCGAACTCGGCGGCGGCAGCGCCTGGTACGGCCCGCACGTGCTCCTGCCCCTGGTGCTGGGCGGTGTCGTACTGGCCGTCTTCGTCGCCGGTCAGCGCAGGTCCGCGACGCCCAGCCTGGACCTGCGGCTCTTCCGGCAGCCCGGCTTCACGGCGGGCAGCGTGGTCCTGCTGATCGCCTTCATGGCGCTGGCCGGTCACCTGTTCTACGCGGCCTTCTACCTCCAGGGCCCGCGCGGTCTCTCCCCCGCCGACGCCGGAACCGTGATGATCGCCGCGGCGGTGGGCATCGTCCTGGGCAGTCAGGCCTCCCCGGCGCTGAGCCGTCGGCTGTCGGACCGCTGGACGGTCGCGTCCGGCGTCCTGGCCACCGCCGTCACCTATGTCGCCTACGCCTGGCTCGACGGACGGACCCCTCTCTGGTTCGTCGCCGTACTGCTGTGGATCCAGGGCTTCGGCATGGGCCTGGTCGGCACCCCGGTGACCGCCGTGATGATGCGCGGGGTGCCCCCGCAGCTCGCGGGCGCCGGTTCCGCCGTCAACAGCGTCACCCGGCAGGTCGGCGGCACCCTCGGTGTCGCGATGGCCGGCTCGATCCTCTCCGGTGTCTACCGGGACCGCATGGCCGACGCCGAACTGCCCGGCACCGGACAGGTTCTGTCCCCGGCAGCCGAGCAACAGGCCCGCACCTCCCCCGAGGCCGCCCGCTCCCTGGCCGACTCCCTGAACCTGCCCGACCTCACGACCACGGCCGACCACGCCTTCCTCACCGCCATGCACACGACCACCCTCGCCATCGCAGCCCTCGCCCTAATCGGCTGCGCGGTAGCCGCCACGGGCCTACGCACCCACACCACCCCCGAACACAAGAACACCTGAAAGCCAGTGCCACGCCCCACACTCGTCAGACCCGCAAGGGCTGGCCTTCCAGACCCCCAGAAGCTGGCCTGCCAGGCCACGCGCGCGACCGTGGTCCTTCAGGCCCGCTAGGGCCTGAATCTTCTAGGGGCGCGGGGAACTGCGCGAGAAGCCCCACCGAACCCGCACCCGACAACGAACCCCCGAACCGCCCCCGCACAAAGAGGGAGCACCCCATGACACAGCCCACCCCCCGCTCGGTCCTCGTCACCGGCGGCAACAGAGGCATAGGCCTAGCCGTCGCCCGACACTTCGCGACGGCCGGCGACCGGGTCACGGTCACCCACCGAGGCACCGAACCCCCCACCACCCACGGCTTCCTCACCGTCCGCTGCGACGTGACGGACAGCGGCCAGGTCGACCAGGCCTTCAAGGAGGCCGAGGCGGCACACGGCCCGGTCACCGTCCTGGTCGCCAACGCCGGCGCCGCCCAGGACCGCCTGCTGGTGCGGATGACCGAGGCGGACTTCGCCTCGGTCATCGACACCAACCTCACCGGCGCCTTCCGGGTAGCCCAGCGGGCGGTGCGGGGCATGCTCCGCGCGGGCCACGGCCGTATCGTCCTGATCTCGTCCACGGCCGCTCTGCGGGGCGCCCCCGGCCAGACCAACTACGCGGCGGCGAAAGCCGGCCTCGTCGGCTTCGCCCGCTCCCTCACCCAGGAGCTGGGCCCCCGCGACATCACCTGCAACGTCGTCGCCCCCGGCCTCACCGAGACCGACATGAGCCGCGCCCTCACGCCGGAACAGCGGCGCGAACTGCTGCGCACCACCCCAGCCGGGCGCCAGGGCACCCCCGAGGAGGTCGCCGACGCGGTGGCCTTCCTCGCCGGCGCCGGATACGTACGCGGCGCCGTGATCCCGGTAGACGGGGGCGCCGGGCTGGGTCACTGAGGACCGGCGGGGCCATGAACCACCCGGCCCGCCGCCCGGAACCGGGTGTGGAGGCGGACGTCGCGCGGCCGCCCGCCTCCCCACCCCCCACGGCTGCTAACGCCCGCGCAGCGTCCGGTACTTGGCGACCAGGGCCTTCGTGGACGCGTCGAGCCCCGGGACATCGGCGCCCTCCGTCAGCGCCGGCTCCACCCGCTTGGCGAGGACCTTGCCCAGCTCGACGCCCCACTGGTCGAAGGAGTCGATGTTCCAGACGGCACCCTGGACGAACACCTTGTGCTCGTACAGCGCGATCAGCTGGCCGAGGACCGACGGGGTCAGCTCCTTCGCCAGGATCGTGGTCGTCGGGTGGTTCCCCTTGAACGTCTTGTGCGGCACCAGCTCCTCCGCCACACCCTCGGCCCGCACCTCGTCCGGCGTCTTGCCGAAGGCCAGTGCCTGGGTCTGGGCGAAGAAGTTGGCCATCAGCAGGTCGTGCTGGGCCTTGAGCGGGTCGCTCAGCTCGGCGACCGGCTCGGCGAAGCCGATGAAGTCCGCCGGGATCAGCTTCGTGCCCTGGTGGATCAACTGGTAGTACGCGTGCTGCCCGTTCGTCCCCGGCGTGCCCCACACCACCGGCCCGGTCTGCCACTCCACCGGCACCCCGTCGCGGCCCACGTACTTGCCGTTGGACTCCATGTCCAACTGCTGCAGATAGGCCGTGAACTTGGACAGGTAGTGGCTGTACGGCAGCACCGCATGCGACTGGGCGTCATGGAAGTTGCCGTACCAGATGCCCAACAGGCCGAGCAGCAGCGGCACATTGGACTCGGCGGGCGCGGTACGGAAGTGCTCGTCGACCAGGTGGAACCCGTCGAGCATCTCCCGGAAGCGGTCCGGGCCGATCGCGATCATCAGCGACAGGCCGATCGCCGAGTCGTACGAGTACCGCCCGCCGACCCAGTCCCAGAACTCGAACATGTTGGCCGTGTCGATACCGAAGTCCGACACCTTCCCGGCGTTCGTCGACAGCGCCACGAAGTGCTTGGCGACGGCCTCGGGGCCGGCCTTCAGCTCGGTGAGCAGCCAGTCGCGCGCGGAGGTCGCGTTGGTGATCGTCTCGATCGTGGTGAACGTCTTCGAGGCGATGATGAACAGCGTCTCCGCCGCGTCCAGGTCCCGGACCGCCTCGTGCAGGTCGGCGCCGTCCACGTTCGACACGAAGCGGACGGTCAGATCGCGGTCGGTGTAGGAGCGCAGCACCTCGTAGGCCATCGCCGGGCCCAGGTCGGAGCCGCCGATGCCGATGTTGACGACGTTCTTGATGCGCCGGCCGGTGTGGCCGGTCCACTCGCCGGAGCGGATGCGCTCGGCGAAGCCGGCCATCCTGTCGAGGACGGCGTGCACACCCGGCACCACGTTCTCGCCGTCGACCTCGATCACCGCGTCGCGCGGGGCGCGCAGCGCGGTGTGCAGGACGGCGCGGTCCTCGGTGGTGTTGATCTTCTCGCCGCGGAACATGGCGTCCCGCAGGCCGAACACATCGGTCGCGGCGGCCAGCTCACGCAGCAGCCGCAGCGTCTCGTCGGTGACCAGATGCTTGGAGTAGTCGACGTGCAGATCGCCGACCTCCAGGGTGTATCCGGCGCCGCGCCCCGGGTCGGCCGCGAACAGCTCGCGCAGCTGCACCTCACCCTGCTGCTCCCGGTGCCGGGCCAGCGCGGTCCACTCGGGCGTCTGGTTGAGCCTGGTACGGCTTTCTGCGTTCATCTCGGACTTCAGCCTTCTTTCCTACCTGGTCCTGCCTGCGTAGCGTGCCCCGCTGCCGGTCCCAACCTAATTGATCACGACGGAACACGAGCTGTCGCCGTGTCGTCGTCCGGCACAACAACAGATACGTCCGGCTCGGGCGGCGGTATCAGCGCGGCGGCGGACAGAACGAGGAAGGCGGCGACGAGCGGAGCGCCCCCAAACACATCCGGCCGGGCACTCTTGGTGCCCGGCCGGTGTCGACTTCTAGATCTCGCCCCGCAGTTTGGCGAGCGCCTCGGCGAGGATCGCCTCGCCGTCCGCGTCGCTGCGTCGCTCCCGCACATAGGCGAGGTGCGTCTTGTAGGGCTCGGTGCGTGGTGGAGCCGGGGGGTTGTCCCGGTCCTGTCCGGCCGGGAAGCCGCAGCGCGGGCAGTCCCAGGTGTCGGGGACCTGTGCGTCGCTGGCGAAGCTCGGCTGGGTCTCGTGTCCGTTGGAGCACCAGAAGGAGATGCGCAGCCGGGGTGCGGACTCGCCGCGCTCGGCTTCGCCCATCGGCCCCGCCCCGACCCGGCTTCCTCGGATCGCGTTGCCACTTGCCACGGTCGTAACTCCCTGCGTGATGGTGCGGCGAAGCGAGTCGGCGTTTCGCTTCGCTGCGAGCGCCTCAGTCTACGTAAGGCCCAACGCGCGTCCAGTGATTGGAGTTACATCCCGCCCACAGACGCAAGCCCCATGATAGGCCGCGTTCGAAGTCGCGTACCCAGCATGGGGCTTTACGTGCGGATTGGTGCGTCCGTGACGCCTTGTCGTGCCGGTGTCGGCCCGAGGGTCAGTTGTTGACCTTCATCAGGATGCCGAGTACGACAATGCACGCGAACCACAGCAGACCGACCACGACGGTGATCCGGTCGAGGTTGCGCTCGGCGACCGAGGAGCCGCCGACGGAGGACTGCATGCCGCCACCGAACATGTCGGAGAGGCCGCCGCCCTTGCCCTTGTGCATCAGCACCAGCAGCATCATCAGCAGGCTGAACACGATCAGGGCGATCGAGAACCCCATAACCACGGCTGGACCAACTTCCTCGGATCTGGATAGACGACGGGAGGGCCGGGACCGGTCGGCGAGCTCGACACTCGCTTACTGGGCCTCGGCCCCCCGCAAGAGTACGACGTTACGCCGCTAAGGCCTACTCACTGGTCGCGGAAGCGCACGATCTTGACGAACTCGTCCGCGTCCAGGGAGGCGCCGCCCACGAGGGCGCCGTCGATGTCGGCCTTGGCCATGATCTCGGCGACGTTGCCGGCCTTGACCGAGCCGCCGTACTGGATGCGGATCTGGTCGGCGGTCTCCTGGGAGTACAGCTCGGCGAGCTTGCCGCGGATGGCCGCGCAGACCTCCTGGGCGTCGTCGGCGCCGCAGACCTTGCCGGTGCCGATGGCCCAGACGGGCTCGTAGGCGATCACGACGGTCTCGGCGTGCTCGGCGGGGACGTCCTTGAGGCCGCCCTCGACCTGGGCGAGCGTGTGGGCGACGTGGTTGCCCGCCTCGCGGACCTCCAGCTCCTCGCCGACGCACAGGATCGGGGTGAGGCCGTGCTTGTAGGCGGCCTTGACCTTGGCGTTGACGATCTCGTCGGTCTCGTCGTGGTACTGGCGGCGCTCGGAGTGGCCGATCGCCACGAACGTGCACTTGAGCTTGGCCAGCATCGGGCCGGAGATCTCGCCGGTGTAGGCACCGGAGTCATGGGCCGAGAGGTCCTGGGCGCCGTACTTGATCTTGAGCTTGTCGCCGTCGACCAGGGTCTGGACCGAGCGCAGGTCGGTGAAGGGCGGCAGGACCGCGACCTCACAGGCCTCGTAGTCCTTGTCGGCGAGGGCGAAGGCGAGCTTCTGGACGTGTGCGATGGCCTCGAGGTGGTTGAGGTTCATCTTCCAGTTGCCCGCCATCAGGGGCGTACGCGTGCTCATTGAGGGTCAGTCCTCCAGTGCGGCGAGGCCGGGGAGCGTCTTGCCCTCTAGGTATTCGAGGGAGGCGCCGCCACCGGTCGAGATGTGGCCGAATGCGTTCTCGTCGAAGCCCAGGATGCGCACGGCCGCGGCGGAGTCGCCGCCGCCGACGACCGTGAAGGCGTCCGAGTCGAGGAGTGCCTGGGCGACGGCCTTGGTGCCCTCGGCGAAATCGGGGTGCTCGAAGACGCCCATGGGGCCGTTCCAGAAGACGGTGGCGGCGTCGGCGATCTTCGAGGCGTACAGCTTGCGGGACTCCGGACCGATGTCCAGGCCCATCTGGTCGGCGGGCATGGCCTCCGCGGCGACCGAGGTGGCGTCGGCCGGAGCCTTGCTCTTCAGGTCCGGGAACGCGGGCGCGACGACGGCGTCGACGGGCAGGACCAGTTCGACACCGGTCTTCTCCGCGCGCTCCACGTACTCGGTGACCGCCGACAGCTGGTCCTCCTGGAGGAGGGAGCTGCCGATCTCGTACCCCTTGGCCTTGAGGAACGTGTAGGCCATGCCGCCGCCGATGAGGATGCGGTCGGCCTTGCCGAGCAGCTGGTCGATGACGGCGAGCTTGTCGGAGACCTTGGCGCCGCCGAGCGCGACCACATAGGGGCGCTGAACGTCGTCGGTGAGCTTCCGCAGGACGCCGACCTCGGTGGCGATGAGGTACCCGGCGTAGTGCGGCAGCCGGGCCGGGAGGTCGAAGACCGAGGCGTGCTTGCGGTGCACCGCGCCGAAGCCGTCGCCCACGTAGACGTCCGCGAGGGCGGCCAGCTGGTCGGCGAAGGCGCCGCGCTCGGCGTCGTCCTTGCTCGTCTCACCGGCGTTGAAGCGGAGGTTCTCGACGACCGCGACCTGCCCGTCGGTCAGGCCCGCGACCGTGGCGGTGGCGGACTCGCCGACCGTGTCCGTCGCGAACGCCACGTCGGCGCCGAGGAGTTCACCGAGGCGCGCGGCGGCCGGGGCGAGGGAGAAGGCCGGGTCCGGGGCGCCCTTGGGGCGGCCCAGGTGGGAGGCGACGACGACACGCGCGCCCGCCTCGGCCAGCGCCTTGACGGTGGGCAGCACGGCGCGGATGCGGCCGTCGTCGGTGATGGTCGTGCCGTCCAGCGGCACATTGAGGTCGGCGCGGACGAAGACCCGCTTGCCGGCGACTGGCTCGGCGAGGAGTTCGTCGATCGTCTTCATGGAGAGGGCTCCCGAGGAGTACTTGTGGTGCTCGTGATCGTAGGAGGACCGCTTTGTACGTGAGTCAGGGCCCGGGCGGCGCGTCGCTGCGCCGCCCGAGCCCTGCCTTCACACGGAGGTGCCTGCTCTGTCGGTCAGAGCTGGTCGCCGACGAAGACCGTGAGGTCGACGAGGCGGTTGGAGTAGCCCCACTCGTTGTCGTACCAGCCGAGGATCTTCACCGTGTTGCCCTCCTGGACCATGGTCAGGGAGGAGTCGAAGGTGCAGGAGGCCGGGTCGCTGACGATGTCCGAGGAGACGATCTCGTCCTCGGTGTAGGCCAGGTAGCCCTTGAGGGCGCCGTCCTCGGAGGCCTTCTTGAACGCGGCGTTGACCTCGTCCTTGGTGACCTCGCGCTGGAGCGTCACGACCAGGTCGGTGGCCGAGCCGGTCGGGACCGGGACGCGCATCGCGATGCCGTCGAGCTTGCCCTTGAGCTGCGGCAGAACCAGCGCGGTGGCCTTCGCGGCACCCGTGGTGGTCGGGATGATGTTCTCGGCGGCGGCGCGGGCGCGGCGCAGGTCCGAGTGCGGGAAGTCCAGGATGCGCTGGTCGTTGGTGTACGCGTGGACCGTCGTCATCAGGCCCTTGACGATGCCGAAGTTCTCGTCGAGGACCTTCGCCATGGGCGCCACACAGTTGGTGGTGCAGGAGGCGTTGGAGATGACGTGGTGGTTGGCCGCGTCGTACTTGTCCTGGTTGACGCCCATCACGATCGTGATGTCCTCGTCCTTGGCCGGAGCCGAGATGAGGACCTTCTTGGCGCCGCCGGCGAGGTGCTTCGCGGCGTCGGCCTTCTTCGTGAAGATGCCGGTGGACTCGATGACGATGTCGACGCCCAGCTCGCCCCACGGGATGTCGGCGGGGTTGCGCTCGGAGAGCACCTTGATGGTGTGCCCGTCGACCGTGATCGTGTCGGCGGTGTGCGACACCTCGGCCTTGAGGCGGCCCAGGATGGTGTCGTACTTGAGCAGATGAGCGGTGGTCGCGGTGTCACCCAGGTCGTTGACAGCCACGATCTCGATGTCAGCACCCTGCTCCAGCAGCGCGCGGAAGTAGTTACGACCGATGCGGCCAAAGCCGTTGATGCCTACGCGGATCGTCACGAACCGATCTCCTCGTTGGTACGCCGGCTCAGTGCCGGCGAGCTGTATGGGATGTCCCCGACCGCCTACGACCCTACCTCCCCGGGGCCCGTCGAGTGACATCGAGATGCCCTATACATGCCGGTGCGGTCCATACTCGCCAGTAGGGGTAGGGACCGCCCTGGTTTTGCAAGGTGATTACCTTTTGAGCGGCCCCCCGATCATCTGATTCCAGACGTCCGGAGGGCCGCTCACGTGGCCTTTCCTCACTCGTTCGGCGCAGTCGGCGCTCAGTTCCTCAGAGCCGCCAGCGCCTTGCCGAGCAGTGCCTTGCGGTCGGCCGCTGCGGGGACCTGCTCCAGGCCGAAGCCCAGCAGCACGGTGTCGTCCGTGGTGACCGCGCCATAGGTCTTGAACAGTTCACCCGACAGGCCCCAGTCCTTCACGACCGCCGGGCTGCCCGCGGGCGGGCCGGGGACTGTCCAGGCACCGAGCGACGTCTCGAAGCCCTCGACGGCGCCGGCCGTGCCGCCGATGACGACGGTGGCGTTGTCGGCGAGGACACCGCGACCGCCGCTGCCGGGGTCGGTGACATAGCTGAGCGCCACCTCGACCGTCTTGCCGGCGTACGCCGACAGGTCGAACTCGACCTGCTGCCAGCCGTCGGAGGCCCCGGTGAAGCTGTTCCAGGCACCGCTGGTGCCGCTGGGCGTGCAGCCCCCGGAGCCCAGGGTGAGGTACCGCTTCAGCGCCGGGTGGCCCTGGATGAAGTACCCGGCCTCGCACTCGACGGGCACGGCGGTGGAGGTGGCGCCGCCGGCCTCCGGCAGCGTCGTCCAGTCGTCCGCCCCGGCCGTGTGCGCCTCCAGGAGGGCGTGGTCGTAGCCCTCCTCGGTGCTCCACAGCAGCTGGGTGCGCAGCGTGGGCCTGTCGGCCGCGGTCACCGAGGTGAGGTCGATGGTGCGGGTGAGACGGTTCCAGGCGTAGTCGGTGTGCGTGGCGGCCGCCATGGACGCGCCCGCGTAGGGGCCGTACGGGTTGACGGTGCCGGGGTACTGGCCCGCGCCGGCGCTCTTGAACTGCGGGAACGTCTCCACGGGCAGCGCGTCCGAGGTGACACCGAACGATCCGGCGGTGTTCAGCGGGTTGCCGGGCGCGTCACCGAGCGTTCCGGTGAAGCCGCCGAGCTTGCTCAGGCCCGCGAAGGCCTTGGCGTCGGGCAGGGAGGTACGGCTGTAGGCGCCCAGGTAGTACTGGCTGAAGTCGTTCGACAGGGTGCCGCCGCCGAGGTCGACGGAGCCGCCGGCGCTCTCGCCCGCCTCGATCAGCTTGCCGCCCTCGTTGAGGTAGGCGCGCAGTTCGAGCTGGGTGGCGACGCCCGGCCGGACGGCGCCCGTGTAGTGCACGACCTGCTTGAAGTGCTTCAGCACGCCGAGCGCGTCGGGTGCGCCCTGGGTCGCGACGTCCCAGACGAGCGCCTTCTTGCCATTGGCCTTCAGCGCGTCGACGTAGGCCTGCGTCTGGGTCGCGGTCGCGCCCTCCTCGGCGAGGACGAGCGTGTCGGCCTTGGGGCGTTCGGCGATCGTGTAGGTGAAGCGCTCGCTCTTGGTGGGCCTGCCGCTCTTCGTCTCGCCGGTGAACCAGATCTCGACCTTGTCGCCCGGCTCGCCGTCCTGCACCTTGGCCCGGTACTCGTCGAAGTACAGGTTGTCCGCACCGCCGAACGTCTCACCGCCCTTCCAGGCCCTGAGCGTCTGGTCGTACGTACGGCCGCGGCCGTTGATCCGGTACCGCAGCTCCTTGTCGCGCACCGACTTGCGGGCGACGACGGAGATCTCCTGGTCGCCGCCGCGCGAGTAGGAGGTGGTGAACTCGGCCGGGGTGAAGTCGGGGGCGTCGACGCCCACCGAGGACTTCGGCCGGTCGGGCCTGGCCGCGGACTCGGCGAGGGAGAGCGCGAACGGGATGTTCTTCTCGAACTCCTGCTGGATCAGCTTCTCGTCGTCCGGGAACGTGAAGACCGAGGCGCAGTCCTCGGGCTTCCAGGCGTCGGCCGGGTCGATGTTCGAGGCGGTCTGGCAGGTCGACATCTCGGGGGTGTAGAACGCCGCGCCGTTGACGTTGGACGCGTGGCCGTTCGCCTCACCGTTGGTGGTGTACAGCTCCGAGGAGAGCTGGGGGCGGTAGCCGGGGATCGCGGAGTTCTCGGGCGTACCGGCGAGGGACTTGTACAGGACGTCGTCCGGCGTCGGGGACGCCACCTGCCAGCCGACCCCGTAGAGGAGGAGTTCGGCGGCGGAGTGGTAGTTGATGCCGAACTCGAAGCCGATGCGCTTCTCGAAGGCGTCCAGGACCTTCGTCTCGGGCTCCGAGGCGGGGCCGGCACCGCGGTAGGTCTCGCTGGTGGGGAACGGGGACGAGCCCTCGTTGTCGTAGCCCCACTTGTAGGCGAAGTTGCGGTTGAGGTCGACGCCGTCGCCGACGGTGATGGCGTTGTCGCCGTTGACGTCCCGCAGGTTCTTGCGCCACTGGCGGTTGGCGGCGGCCTGGTGGGTGAAGTCGTAACCGTCCGGGTTGGCGGAGATCACGAACCACAGCTCGGTGGTGTCGACGATCTTCTTGATCCGCTTGTCGGTCTTGTAGTTGTCCAGGTAGTGGTGCATCAGCCGCCGGGTCATCTCCGGTGTGATCCACTCACGCGCGTGCTGGTTGGACATGTACAGCACGGACGGCTTGACGCCGTCCTTGGTCTTCTTCGCGTTCTTGGTCAGCTTGACCGCGAGGATGTCCTGGCCCCGCAGGGACTTGCCGAGGGAGACCACCTTGGTCAGGGACGGGTTCTCCTGGCCGGTCCGGAGGATCTCCTCCTTGATGTTGCCCGCGCCGCTGTAGGGGCGGTAGACACCGTCACCGGCGGCGGCGACCCGTGCCTCCGCCTTACTGGTGAGCCGGTGCTCCTTGAGCTCGACGCCCTGCTCCTCCAGGGCGTCCGCCTGCTTGTCGGTGAGGTAGACCTCGACCGAGGCGGTGCCCTTCTCCGGCGCCTGCTCGCTGAGTTCGTGGCCGTCCTGCCCGGCCGCGAGCAGCAGCGGTATCTGTTTCTTCGTCACCTCGGCGCGGAAGACCTTGACTTCCTCCGCCTCGGACCCCTCGTTCTCGGCCGCCTGGGCGAGCGGCGCCAGTCCCGCGCCTCCGCCCAGCAGGAGCGCGCCCGCGGCGAGGATCGATCTCGCTCTTCGTCTCATGAGCCCCCCTTGCAGTGGTCCGCCACAGCGGCGAACAGACGCCAGGCTCATGTCAGACATGAGCCACGTCAAGGGCGCCTCACAGGCCACACACGGAATTCACGCGGAAAGCCGAAAGCCGGTGCCGAAAGCACCCAAATGGGCGTCGGCACCGGCGAGTTGCGCTTTCTGACGTCCTGTCACCCCACGAGGTTCTCGGCCATCTCCTCGGTGAGGCTGGACTCGGTGCCCGGGATGCCGAGGTCCGAGGCGCGCTTGTCGGCCATGGCCAGCAGCCGGCGGATCCGGCCCGCGACGGCGTCCTTGGTGAGCGGCGGGTCGGCGAGCGCGCCCAGCTCCTCCAGGGAGGCCTGCTTGTGCTCCATGCGCAGCCGTCCGGCGGCCGCGAGGTGCTCGGGCACGTCGTCGGCGAGGATCTCCAGGGCGCGGCCCACCCGGGCCCCGGCGGCGACGGCGGCACGGGCCGAGCGGCGCAGGTTGGCGTCGTCGAAGTTGGCGAGCCGGTTCGCGGTGGCCCGGACCTCGCGGCGCATCCGCCGCTCCTCCCACGCCAGCACGGACTCGTGGGCGCCGAGGCGGGTCAGGAGCGCGCCGATCGCGTCCCCGTCCCGTACGACGACCCGGTCCACGCCCCGGACCTCGCGGGCCTTCGCCCCGATCGACAGCCTGCGGGCGGCGCCGACCAGCGCGAGGGCGGCCTCCGGGCCCGGGCAGGTCACCTCCAGGGAGGACGAGCGGCCGGGCTCGGTCAGCGAGCCGTGGGCCAGGAACGCGCCGCGCCAGGCCGCCTCGGCGTCGCAGGTGGCCCCGGAGACGACCTGCGGGGGCAGGCCGCGGATGGGGCGACCGCGGCCGTCCACCAGGCCCGTCTGCCGGGCCAGCTGGTCGCCGCCCGCGACCACCCGTACGACATAGCGCGAGCCGCGGCGCAGTCCGCCGGGTGCCATCACGATCAGTTCGGAGCCGTGGCCGAAGATCTCCAGGATGTCCCGCTTGAGTCTGCGGGCCGCCATGGCGGTGTCCAGCTCCGCCTCGATCACGATGCGTCCGCTCACCAGGTGCAGCCCGCCCGCGAACCGCAGGATCGCCGAGACCTCCGCCTTTCTGCAGCAGGTCCGGGTGACGGGTAGCCGGGAGATCTCGTCCTTCACCGCTGCCGTCATCGCCATGGGCCGATCCTTCCATGCATCCGAAAAATACGGTCGTACGCGGCGGCCAACAGCTCCGGGTCGTGCCGCGGAGATCCATCGGTCCGGGCCACCGGCGCCAGCTCGACCGCGGCACCGAACCGTTTGGCGGCTTCGGTCAGGGAATCGCGGTCGGGCACGGCGGCCTCGTCGGCCAGCACCACGTCCAGGGCGAGTTTAGGGGCGTGTCGTGCCAAAACCTCCAAATGACGCTGCGGGGAGAAGCCATCGGTTTCTCCCGGCTGCGGGGCGAGGTTCAGCGACAGCACCAGCCGGGCCTTGGTCTCGGTGAGGGCGTCGAGCAGCTGGGGCACGAGCAGATGCGGGATCACCGAGGAGAACCAGGAGCCCGGGCCGAGGACCACCCAGTCGGCGTCGCGGACCGCCGCCACGGCCTCGGGCACGGCGGGCGGGTCGTGCGGCACGACGTGCACGGACTGCACCTCGCCGGGGGTGAGCGCGACGGTCGCCTGCCCCCGTACGGTGTCGACGTCGTCCGGGCGCGCCGGATCGTGCCCCTTGACCAGGGCCTGCAGCTCCAGGGGGACGGCCGACATGGGCAGCACCCGGCCCTGGGCGCCCAGCAGCCTGCCGACCAGGTCGAGGGCCTGGACGTGGTCGCCGAGCTGCTCCCACAGGGCGACGATCAGCAGATTGCCGACGGCGTGTTCGTGCAGGTCGCCCTGGGACTGGAAGCGGTGCTGGATGACGCGTGCCCAGGTCTGGCCCCAGTCGTCGTCGCCGCACAGCGCGGCCAGCGCCTTGCGCAGGTCGCCGGGCGGCAGGACACCCAGCTCGTCGCGGAGGCGTCCGCTGGAGCCGCCGTCGTCGGCCACGGTGACGACGGCGGTGAGGTCGCCGGTGATCCGGCGCAGTGCGGCGAGCGAGGCGGACAGGCCCATGCCGCCGCCGAGCGCGACGACCTTGGGCTGGGCGCCCCGGCGGCGCGGCCTCGCCCCGCGGGCCTCGACGGGCCTGCCCTCGCGGCCCTCGGGGGCGACCCGGCGCAGCCTGCTCAGCCGCGACGCGGTACGTCCGGTCACTCGCGCCCCATGTCCCGGTGCACGACCACGGTCTCGACGCCCTGGGAGGCGAGGCGGGCGGCGAGCTTCTCGGAGGTGGCGACCGAGCGGTGCTTGCCTCCGGTGCAGCCGACCGCGATGGTCACGTACCGCTTGCCCTCGCGGCGGTAGCCGGCGGCGATCATCTGGAGCAGCTCGGTGTAGCGGTCGAGGAACTCCTTGGCGCCGGGCTGGTTGAAGACGTACGCGGAGACCTCCTCGTTGAGGCCGGTGTACGGGCGCAGCTCGGGGACCCAGTGCGGGTTGGGCAGGAAGCGCATGTCCACGACCAGGTCGGCGTCGACCGGGAGGCCGTACTTGAAGCCGAAGGACATGACGGTGGCCCGCAGCTCGGGCTCCTCGTCGCCGGCGAACTGGGCGTCCATCTTGGCGCGCAGCTCGTGCACGTTCAGGCTGGAGGTGTCGATGACCAGGTCGGCGTCGCCGCGCAGCTCGCGCAGCAGCTCCCGCTCGGCGGCGATGCCGTCGACGATGCGGCCGTCGCCCTGGAGGGGGTGCGGGCGGCGCACCGACTCGAAGCGGCGCACCAGGGCGTCCTCGGAGGACTCCAGGAAGACGATCCGCCGGGTGACGTTCTTCGTCTCCAGGTCGGCGAGGGAGTCGCGGAGGTTGTCGAAGAAGCGGCGGCCGCGGACGTCGACGACGACCGCGATCCGCACCACATTGCCCTGGGAGCGGGCGCCGAGCTCCACCATGGTGGGGATCAGCGCGGGTGGCAGGTTGTCGACGACGAACCAGCCGAGGTCCTCCAGACACTTGGCGGCCGTGGACCGTCCGGCGCCGGACATGCCGGAGATGATGACCAGCTCGGGGATGGCCGCCTCGGGGACCCCGGCTGTTTCGATGCCCGTACTCACGTGTGCTCCGTCTTCCTGTGGCGCTGGGTGCCGCGGGGGATCGTCGCCCGCCGCGCTGTGGGCTGCCCCGCGCTCCGCTGTGTGCTCGTGGTGCTGTTCTTCTGGACGCTCCGAGTGCTCCGGGGGTTCTGGACGCTCCGGGAGTTCTGGGCGCTCGTCGTGCTCGGTCATGTCTCCTGCCCTCGCCGCCGGTCCGGGGAGCCCGCGGCCACGGGCTCCCCAGAGGGGTCCGCCGTCGTACCGGGCTCCTCTTCCTCCATGATCTCTCCAGTGGCCGTGTTCACGGCGGGTGCGGCCGGAGCCGCCCCCGCGAGGGCCGCGGCGATCGTCTCGGCCGTCTTGCGGCCTATGCCGGGGACCTCGCAGATCTGGTCGATCGTCGCGGAACGCAGCTTCTTCAGCGAACCGAAGTGCTTCAGCAGAGCCTGTTTGCGAGCCTCCCCGAGGCCGGGCACGTCGTCCAAGGGGCTCGCCCGGAAACGCTTGGCGCGTTTGGTCCGCTGGTAGGTGATGGCGAAGCGGTGGGCCTCGTCGCGGACGCGCTGGAGCAGATAGAGGCCCTCGCTGGTGCGGGGCAGGACCACCGGGTCGTCCTCGCCGGGCACCCAGACCTCCTCCAGGCGCTTGGCGAGGCCGCACACGGCGATGTCGTCGATGCCCAGTTCGTCGAGTGCCCGCCGGGCGGCGGCGACCTGCGGCTGTCCGCCGTCGACGACGACGAGCTGGGGCGGGTAGGCGAACCGCTTGGGACGGCCGTCGTCATCCTTGAGACCGCCCGCGGGGCCGCCGGCCCCGTCACCGGATTCGGCGGCGTCCTCCTCCACCCACTCGCCGGTCTTCTCCTTCTCCGCGAGGTACCGGCGGAAGCGGCGGCTGATCACCTCGTGCATGGAGCGGACGTCGTCCTGGCCCTCGAAGCCCTTGATCTGGAAGCGGCGGTACTCGCTCTTGCGGGCCAGTCCGTCCTCGAAGACGACCATGGAGGCCACGACGTCGTCGCCCTGGAGGTGGGAGATGTCGTAGCACTCGATCCTGAGGGGGGCACTGTCCAGGTCGAGGGCCTCGGCGATCTCCTCCAGCGCCCGGGAGCGGGTGGTGAGATCGGAGGCGCGCTTGGTCTTGTGCAGGACGAGCGACTGCTGGGCGTTGCGCTCGACGGTCTCCATGAGCGCCTTCTTGTCGCCGCGCTGCGGGATGCGCAGGGAGACATTGGCCCCGCGGCGCCCGGTGAGCCACTCCTGCACGGGCCCGACGGGGTCGGGCAGCGCCGGGACCAGGACCTCCTTGGGCACGGAGTCGCCGGTCTCCTCGCCGTACAGCTGCTGCAGCGCGTGTTCGACGAGGTCACCGGTGGTGACGGCCTCGACCTTGTCGGTGACCCAGCCGCGCTGGCCGCGCACGCGTCCGCCGCGTACGTGGAAGATCTGGACGGCCGCCTCCAGTTCGTCCTCGGCGAGGGCGATCAGGTCGGCGTCGGTCGCGTCGGCGAGCACGACCGCGTTCTTCTCCATGGCCTTCTTCAGGGCCTCGATGTCGTCGCGCAGCCGGGCGGCCCGCTCGTACTCCATCTCCTCGGCCGCGTCCGTCATCCGCTTCTCCAGGCGCCGGATGTACGTGCCGGTGCGGCCGGTCATGAAGTCGCTGAACTCGTCGGCCAGTTCGCGGTGGTCCTCGGCGGAGATCCGCTCGACGCAGGGGGCCGAGCACTTGCCGATGTAGCCGAGGAGACAGGGGCGGCCGGTGCGGGCCGCGTTCTTGAACACCCCGGCCGAGCAGGTGCGTACGGGAAAGACGCGCAGCAGCAGGTCGACGGTGTCCCGGATCGCCCACGCGTGCGCGTACGGCCCGAAGTACCGCACGCCCTTCTTCTTGTGACCGCGCATCACCTGCACGCGCGGGTACTCCTCGTTCATCGTGACCGCGAGGTACGGGTAGCTCTTGTCGTCGCGGTATTTGACGTTGAACCGGGGGTCGTACTCCTTGATCCAGGAGTACTCCAGCTGCAGTGCCTCGACCTCCGTGGACACCACGGTCCACTCCACGGAGGCGGCCGTGGTGACCATCGTGCGGGTGCGCGGGTGGAGGCCCGCCAGGTCCTGGAAGTAGTTGGCCAGGCGCTGACGCAGGCTCTTCGCCTTCCCGACGTAGATCACCCGACGGTGCTCGTCACGGAACCTGTACACCCCGGGAGAGTCCGGGATCTGCCCCGGACTGGGGCGGTAGCTGGAGGGATCGGCCATGCTCCACACCCTACTGGCGAGGAGTGACAGCGCGGGGGGCCTGTGGACAGAGCTGAGGGGCAGCGGCCGTAAGGGGCGCGGGGCTGTATCGATGTGCGGCTCCGCCGCGTGGGCGCGACCAGCCACAGACAAACCGCACCCGCCGACGGACCGCACTCCCCGAGCTCTAGCGCGTCTCCAGAAACGTCAGTACGGCCAGAACCCGCCGATGATCATCCGGCTCCTCGGGCAACCTCAGCTTCCCCAGGATGCTCCGCACATGCTTCTCCACGGTCCCTTCCGTCACCCACAGCCGCCGCCCGATCCCCGCGTTGGACCGCCCCTCGGCCATCAGACCGAGAACCTCCCGCTCACGGTTGCTGAGCATCGACAGCGGATCGTCCCGCCGCTGCGCCGCCACCAGCTCCTGCACCAGCGACGGATCCACCACCGACCCGCCCCGCCGGATGCGGTCCAGCGTCTCCAGGAACTCGTCGACGGCGGTGATCCGGCTCTTGAGCAGATACCCGATGGCCCGCCCCCCGGCCAGCAGCTCCAACGCGTCCTCGACCTCGACGAAAGCCGACAGAACCAGGATCCCGACCGACGGATACCCCTCCCGGATGGCGCAGGCGGCCTTCAGCCCCTCCGTGGACTGCGTCGGCGGCATCCGGATGTCGACGATCGCGATGTCCGGGAGCTGTGTCTCGACGAGGTCCATGAGCCCGCCGGCGTCGCCGGCCTGCCCCACCACCTCGTACCCGACGCGCTCGCAGAGGCTCGCGACCCCCTCCCGCAGGAGCACGTCGTCGTCCGCGAGCACCACCCGTCCGCGCACCGGATGCTGATCGGCCTCCATGGTCTCGGCCTCCCCCTTGCCCGACCTGTCCCGTTCGTCCCAACAGCCTGCCTGAACATGGGTCTTACGGCTAGCCGGAAGCCTAGTTGGGGGCGGGCCGTGAAGACACCTGAACGTTTGCCCGCAATGCTCGAAGAAGTGCAGCCGCGGGTGGAACCGGCGCCTCTGACGAGAGACGGCGAGACATCCGGCTGCCCAAGAACCGGGCGGCCGTCTCCGCCGTCCGATTCGACCGCCCGGAACGTGCGCCCGTACCGAGACCCGAACTCCCCCCTTTGAACGGGCCTCACCGCGTACGCTTCGGGCGGTCACGCACGCGGCGGGACGACCGCCGCGGCCTCCTCGGGCAGGCTCAGCGGCAGGCGCACGCTCAGCGTCGTCCCGCTCCCGGGCGGACTGGCGATCGTCAACCTGCCGCCGATCGCTTCCACCCGGTCGATGAGCCCGATCAGCCCCGACCCCTTGTCGGGTTCCGCTCCCCCGACGCCGTCGTCGCGGATGACCAGCTCCAGCACGCCCGCGCGTTCCTCGGCCGCCACCGTCACCACGGTCGCGCGCGCGTGCTTGACGGCGTTGGTGAGGCTCTCGGAGGTGACGTAGTAGGCCGCCACCTCGACCTGTTCCGGGAAGCGGGCCCCGGCGAAGGCGAGGTCGAGTTCCATGGGGATGGCGGAGCGACGGGCCAGGGAGCGCAGGGCGGGGCCCAGGCCGCCCCTGGACAGGACGGACGGGTGGATGCCCCGGGCCACCTGGAGCAGGTCGTGGAAGGTGTCGTCGAGGCCCTTGGCCAGCTGGTCCAGCTGCCGGGCGAGTTCCGAGGAACGGTCGGTCACCAGCGTCTCCGTCATCCGCAGCTCCAGCTGGAGGGAGACCAGGCGCTGCTGGACACCGTCGTGCAGGTCGCGTTCGATGCGGCGGCGTGAGGCGTCCCCGGCGGCCACCACGCGCGCGCGTGAGGCGGTCAGCTGGGCGCGGCTGTCGGCGTTGGCGATCGCGGTGGCGATCAGTTCGGTGAAGTCGGCGAGCCGGGACTCGGTGCCCCCGGGCAGCGGGTCGAGGAGCGAGGCCGCCACGACGACGCCCCACAGCCGTCCCTCGACGACGATGGGGGCGCCCACACAGGTGCCCGCCCGGGCGGCGCACCGGGTGCGGGCCACCTCGTCGATGGTCTTCCGTGTCGCCTCACGGCGGGTCATACGGGCGGCCTCGTCCTTCGCGTCCACGCGCGCGTGCGCGATCCCGAGGACCGTGACGCTGTCGTCGGGCTCGTAGCGCAGTACGGCCGCCGCCGTCCCCAGCAGGGACGCCACCTCCTCGGCGACCTTCCCGAACACCTCGGACGGCGGCACACCGCGCGCGACCGCGGTGGCGACCCGGCGCAGCGCGGTCTGTTCGAGGGAGGCCCGGCGGCTCTCGGTGACGTCGCGGGCGGCGGCGTAGATGAGGCCCTCCTCGGGGACCGACCGGGCGCTCCACTGCAGCCAGCGCTCGGTGCCGTCGGCCCGGACGTACCGGTTCTCGAACTCGGCGACCTCGGCGCCGCCCGCCAGCCGTGCCACGGCGTCGCTGGTTCTGTCCCGGTCCTCCTCGTGCACGAAGTCCAGGAGCGGCCGGGAGGTCAGGGTCTCGCTCGGGTAGCCCAGGGTGCGCTCGAAGGCCGGGTTGACACGCTTGAAGTAGCCGTCGACGCCGCTGATGCAGAGCAGGTCCAGGGAGAGGTTGAAGATGCCCTCCAGTTCCTGTTCGGCCCGTCTGCGCCGGCCGTGGGCCGCGGCGAAGGACGCCATGGTGCCGTTCATGCCGCCGAGCAGTTGGGCCCAGGTGCCGTCGAAGGAGTCCACGTCGGCCCGGTGTCCGAGCCGGCCCGCGTCGATCGCCGTGTTCATGTCCCGGATCTCGCCGGCCAGCCGCTCGCTGGTCACCCGCAGCTCGCGGAACGTGTCGGCGACATCGCCGAGTTCGTCGCGTCCCGCGTAGCGGATGTCGTACGAGAGGTCACCGTCGGACAGGGCGCGGGCGCCCTCGGAGACCTGTCCGAGGGGGCGGGTGATCGAGCGGCGCAGGGCCAGCGCGAGAAGGGTGACCAGGGCCAGGACGGCGAGGGAGACGGCCAGTTCGGTGAAGGCCCGGGCCCGGGTGGCGCGCAGGTCGCGGTGGGCGGTGGCGTCGAGTTCGCGGGCGGCCCGGTACTGGATGCCGCGCAGGGCGTCGACGTACTGAGCGGAGTCGCCGAGCCACTTGTCGTACGAGGGCCAGTCGGCGGGCCGGGCGGCGGTGTCGGCGAGCAGGTCGCGTACTTTGCGGACCTCGCGTCCGGGGACCTCGAAGATCACGGCGTGCAGTTCGGCCTTCAGCTCGTCCGACGCGGTCTGCTGGAACGCTCTGAGCTGGGCCTTCTCCAGTTCGGTCCAGCGGCCCGCCGCGGCGGTGGTGTGCCGTTCGCCGGGTGCGTGGAAGAGGACGGCGAGTTCGGCCCGTTCGCTCTCGGTGGCGGCGACGGCCCGCAGCATCGCCATATGGGCGTCGGCCGCGCGGCCCGAGGCCCGGGTGGGGCGCCCGGATTCGAGGGCGTCGACCGTGTCGAGCACCTTGTTCTCGATGACCTCGTATCCCTGGGCCACGGCCCGCGTGTCCAGCGAACCGGTGCCCGTCTGGACCCGCAGGGCGTGCAGTTGACGGCGTACGGCGTCGAGGTCCCCGGCGACATCGGCCTCCGGCTGCCGGTCGAGGGCTTCGGCGAAGGCCCGCCGCAGCGCGTCGTCGGTGATCCGCTGGGCCTCCGCGCGGCCGCGCAGGGTGTCCGGTTCGGCGCTCAGCCGGGCCTCGACCGCGGCGATCCGCTCGCGTGCGACGGCGCTCCCGACCTCGCTGGTCACGAACGACACCTCGATCGCGGTGTCGAAGTCGCGCAGGGTCCGCGCCTCCGCCCACTGGGTCACGGCGGCGAACGCGGTGAAGGCCAGCAGGACGGTGACCGGCAGCAGGACGAGCAGCATCAGCTTGGGGCCGACGCGCAGCCGCGCCAGGAACGGGACGGTGACGGTACCCGCGGTCGCGGCGCGGCGGACTCCCGCCGGGGAGGGGCTCGGGGCGGGGCTCGGAGCGGGGGGTCGTCGGCGGGACGGTGGGCGGAGCACGGCCGGGCCTCACGGTCCGGTCGGGGGGTAGTGGCCGTGGTCCGCCAGGTCCTTGTCGACGGCGCGCACCGCCTCGTCCAGGGCGGGCCGCACGGCCCCTCCCCGCATGATCTTCGCGAAGGCGTGGGCGAAGGCGTCGGTGATCGCCGGGTAGGCGGGGGTCTGCGGCCGGGGGCGGGCGGTGCCGTTGCGCAGTTGATCTATGTAGAGGCGCTCGGGGCCGCCCTCCGCGAACGCGTCGGTGCGTTCGATCGCGGTGCCCGTGGCGGGAATCCCGCCGTTGACGTCGGTCATCCGCAGGATCTCGTCGGGGCGCAGCAGGAAGGCCAGGAAGCGCCAGACGGCGTCGCCGTCGGCCCCGCCCGCGGGGACGCCCCACTGCCAGGAACCCATTCCGGTGGCGCTGCCCGTGCCGAAGTCGGGCAGCGGCACGAGCGTCACATCGCCCGGGTGGGCCGCGCTGAACTCGCCGTATTTCCAGTGGCCGTTCCAGGACACCGGACTTCTGCCCTTCTGGAAGGCCCCGAAGTCCTTGTTCTCGTCCACGTATCCCGCCTTCGCCCAGCCCTGCAGCGTCGTCAGCGCCTCGACCGACTGCGGCCCGTTGAGCACACCTTCGGCCGTTCGATAGGTGGAGCGTTCGATCAGGTCGCCGCCCGCCGACCACAGGGCCGGTGCGAACCCGTACGTTCCCCATTCGGTGCCGGCCCACGGCAGCTGGAGGTCCAGCGGCCTCTCGTAGCCGAGGGCGCGCAGCTTCTTCAGGATGCCGGTGAACTCGTCGGCGGTCCAGGCGTCGCCGATGCCCTTCGGGATGCGTACGCCCGCCTTCTCCAGCACCGACGGCCGTACGTACAGGCCGAGTCCGGAGTCGAACGTGCCGAGACCCCACAGCCTGCCCCGGTAGGTGCCCTGTTCGAGGACGGAGGGCAGCAGGTCCGCGCGCAGGGACTCCGGGACGCAGGAGTCGATGGGCCTCAGGTCACCGGCCCAGGCGTGGTGGAACAGCTTCGGGGCGTCGAAGTCGAGCAGGTCGGGCAGTTCGCCGTCGGCCGCCGCCGCGCGGACCAGGTCGTCGTAGTCGCCCTCCGGGACGCGGACGAGCCGGACCTTCACCTCGTCCTGGGAGGTGTTGAACGCCCGCACCTGGGCCCGCACAGCTTCCAGTTCGCCGTGTGCCGACGGGTCGTGGAACCACATCGTGATCTGCGCGGGGGCGTCGATCCGGCCGTCGCAGGTCGCGTCGGAGGTCCGCCGGGTGCGCTCGCCGCCGTCTCCGCCCGCCTCGCAGCCCGCGAGCAGCAGGGCCATGCAGAGCAGCAGCGCCGACCGGGCACGGCGGCGCGGCCGCGAAGCGCTGATCCGACCGGGCACCCGGGGAGTGCTGCGCCGGGGTCCGGCGGCGCGGGTCATGGTCCGCTCTTCGGGTAACCGTCGTGGGCGGCGAGATCCTGGTCGATGGCCGCGACCGCCTCGTCCAGGGTCTTCTGGGCGGGTGCCCCGGAGAAGACGATGTCGGCGACCGCGTGCGAGAAGGCGACGGTGACCGCCGGGTACGCCGGTGTCTGCGGCCGGGGCCGGGCGGCGCCGCTGCGCAGCTGCTCGATGAACAGCCGCTCCGCGCCGTTCTCGTCGAACAGCGGGGACAGCTTCACGCCCCCCTCCGTCGCCGGGATCGCGCCGTTCGCCTCGCTCATCCTGGCCACCTGCTCCGGCCGCAGCAGGTACTCCAGGAAACGCCACACCGCGTCACCGTCGGCGCCCCCGGAGGGGATGCCCCACTGCCAGGAACCCATGCCGGTGACGGTACCCGTACCGAAGTCGGGCAGCGGCACGATCGCCACGTCGCCGGGGTACGCCTCGCTGAACTCGCCGTACTTCCAGTGCCCCATCCAGGAGATGGGCGTACGGCCCTTCACGAAGGCGCTCTTGTCCTCCTTCTCGTCCCGGTCGACATAGCCCTCCTCCACCCACCTCTGCATGGTGCTGAGCGCCTCGACGGACTCCGGGCCGTTGAGGAACCCGTCGGCCGTGCGGAACTCCTCGGGGTCGATGAGGTCGCCGCCCGCCGACCACACGGCCGGCGCGAAGGCGTAGGTGTTCCACTCGTCGGCGAGCTTGGAGTCGGTGAAGTTCAGGTCGAGCGGCGCCTCGTAGCCCTCCGCGCGCAGCTTGCGCAGGATCTCCGTCAGCTCGTCGGCGGTCCAGGCGTCGTCGACGCCCTTCGGCACCCGGACCCCGGCGTCCTTCAGCACCGACGGCCGTACGTACAGGCCGAGTCCGGAGTCGAAGGTGCCCACGCCCCACAACCGCTCGTCGTAGGTGCCCTGTTCGCGGATGGACGGCAGCAGGTCCTTGCGGATCCTCGCGGGCACACAGGAGTCGATCGGCTTGAGCGTGCCGGACCAGGCGTAGCTGTAGAGGTTCGGGCCGTCGAAGTCGAGCAGGTCGGGCAGGTCGCCGCTGGCCGCCGCGGACAGGACGAGTTCGGTGTACGGGCGCTGCTCGGGCAGGGTGACCAGTTCGACCCGCACCTGCCGCTGCGATCTGTTGAACTCCTTGACCTGGCGCTTCAGCGTGGTCTGCTCACCGCTCTGTCCCGCGTGGAACCACATCGTGATGTGGGCGGTGCCGTCGATCTTCCCGTCGCAGGTCGTGTCGCCCGCCGCCTTGTCCCCCTCCTCGGCCCGGCCGTCCCCGGCACCGCCACTGCATCCGGCCAGGAGCAGCACGGCGGCCGCCGCACCCCACAACAGGGCACGGCGGACAGAACGTTTTCCCAGGTCCCGGCGCTGCGTTTTCATCGCACACCCCCTCTCGACCGGACGACACGGCCCCCAGGGCAGCGACATGCTACTCCTCGTGTCGCGTTCGATTCCCTGGGTGAGAGTGAACCAGTTGATTCGGCACAGGACTTCAGCACATCACGGCTAACGGGAATCCGGCGGCGCCGACACTTTCCCGCTAGCCGGAATGTGGGCCGATGACCACCTTGGGAGGCTGTGACCATGTCCATGCGCTGTCTCATCGTCGATGACAGTGCCCGGTTCCTGGAGGCTGCCCGTACGCTGCTGGAGCGCGACGGGATCCACGTCGTCGGTGTGGCCACCACGGGCGCCCAGGCGCTGGCACAGGCCGTGGAGCTGGCCCCGGATCTCGTCCTGCTGGACATCGATCTCAACGGCGAGAGCGGACTGGAGCTCGCGCCGAGGCTCGCGCGCACCGCCGCGTCCGTCATCATCCTCACCTCCACGCATCCGCTGGACGACGTCCTGGAACTCGTCGCCGCCAGTCCCGCCAGGGGTTTTCTGCACAAGTCGAAGCTCTCCGGGCAGGCGCTGCGGGACCTCTTGGGGCCAGATCAAGGGTCCCCGGCGCGTTGAGGATCTTGCCGGTGATGTCCGGCCAGGTCACGCGTCAGGTGTTGTCGGGACTTGGTCAACACGCTTCAATGCGGGGGAACTCGGGGCAAGGAACGCCGTCGTACGGATGTGAAGACGGGCGGCCGTCCAGGGCCCTTCCGGTGGATCTCCGTGGAGACGGGAGCGTCCGCCGGGCGCCCTGTCGGCCCGCGCGGTCCGACCAGCCGTCGCACTCTCCTCTACAGAAAGGCCCCTGCATGCGGCACGCCACAGAGCACGCGGACGTCGCGGCGGTGACGGACGTCGCCACGGACGTCGTCACGGACATCGTCACCGACGTCGCCACGGCGGAGTTGGAGTCGGTCCTGCGGGGCGGCCCCTTCCATGTCGCGCTGCGTGCCGCGATCGCCGCCCGCGGACTGCCGCTGCAGCGCGTGCAGCACCATCTGTCGCGCTACGGGGTCAAGGTCGGTGTCACCAGCCTCAGTTACTGGCAGCAGGGCGCCCGGCGTCCGCAGCGCCCCGAGTCGCTGCGGGCCGTGCGCGCCCTGGAGGAGATCCTCCAGCTCCCGGAAGAGTCGCTGATCCGACTGCTCGCCCACGCCGACGAGCCGCCCGGCGCGGAACGCCCCGCCGGCCGCTCCTACCGTTCCGTGGTGGAGGCCTCCGGTGTCCTGGAACGGCTCCTCGCCGAACTTGAGGTACCGCTCGACGGCGGTGTGCACACCGTCGGCCACCACGAGCGGGTCCGGGTCGGCGCGCGCCGGGAGCTGCTGGGCCGCGAGTCCCAGCACATCGTGCGCGCCCACAAGGACGGTGTGGACCGCTATGTGGCCGTCCACCACGGCGACCCGGGCTGCGCGCCGGAGCGGATGGCGGTCCGCGCCCTGGAGAACTGCCGCAGCGGCCGGGTGCGCTGGGACCGGGACACCGGTGTCCTCGTCGCCGAACTCCTCTTCGACACCCGGCTGCACAGCGGCGACACGTTCCTCTTCCGCTACGGCTTCGACGACGGCACGGCCGGTGTCTGCACCGAGTACGTCCGCGGCTTCCGCTCCTCGGGCGGCCAGTACGCCCTCCAGGTCCGCTTCGACGAACGCGCCCTGCCCGTGCGCTGCCACCGCTTCAGCCAGCACTCCGCCGCCGCGCCCCGAGGCGGCCGGACGACCCTTCCCCTGAGCGGCCTGCACCGCTCGGTGCACCTCGTGGAACCACGCGTACGGACGGGGATCGTGGGGATCGGCTGGGACTGGGAGTGACCGGCCGGCAGGCAGGGGCCGGCACCGAGATGGGCGCCCGTCGCGGTGGCGCGGGCCTTTGAGGTACTTTCCGGCCGAAAGCCCCGAGAGAGGACCCGCCCAGTGATCGTCGTCGCCGGTGAAGCCCTGATCGACCTGGTCCCCCGCGGCACGGGCGGGCTCGTGGACCTGCGGCCGGCGCGCGGCGGCGGCCCCTACAACACGGCCGTGGCGCTCGGCCGCCTCGGCTCCCCCACCGCCTTCTGCTCCCGGGTCTCGTACGACGGCTACGGCGAGGCCCTGCTGGACGGCCTGCGCGACGCGGGCGTGGACGTGGCCGCCGTGCAGCGCGGCCCCGAGCCGACGACCCTCGCCCTGGCCTCGATCGGCGAGGACGGCTCCGCCCGGTACTCCTTCTACGTCGAGGGCAGCGCCGACCGCCTGTTCGAGGCCCCCGACCGGCTGCCCGCCGGCACCCGGGCCGTCTCCTTCGGCACCTGCTCACTCGTCCTGGAACCCGGCGCGAGCGCGTACGAGAAGCTGATGCACGCCACCGCCGCGCAGGGCGTGTTCACCGCCCTCGACCCCAACATCCGGCCCGGTCTGATCCCCGACGCGGACGCCTACCGGACCCGCTTCAGGAGCTGGCTGCCCTCGGTGACGCTGCTCAAGCTCTCCGAGGAGGACGCTCGGTGGCTGGGCGGCACCCCACGTCTGTGGCTGGACTCCGGCCCCGCCGCCGTCGTCGTCACGCACGGCGGCGACGGCCTGACCGTCCACACCCGCACCGGTGCCGAGCACTCCGTACCGGTCGAGAAGGTCGATGTCGTCGACACCATCGGCGCCGGCGACACGGTCAACGCGGCCCTCCTCCACGGTCTGTCGGCCCGGGACGCCCTCTCCGGCACGGCCCTCGCCGCCCTGGGCGCCGACGACTGGACCCGCCTGCTGCGCTTCGCCGCCCGCGCGGCGGCGATCACCTGCTCCCGAGCGGGCGCCGAGCCGCCGTACGCGGCCGAGATGGGCGACATGGGTCGGGCGGACCGGGTGGACCCGATGGGCGAGGTGTAGGCCGTCCCGCGCGCGGGTGTTCAACGCGCGGCCGTCCCCAGCCTTCGCACCCCCGCGCGTGCATCCCTCGCGTTCACGCCCCCGCGTCGTGTGCGTCCCTCGCGTGCGGTCAGCCGCTGACCGCGCGCAGGGCGCCCGGTTTGCGGCCGTTGAGGTGGTCGAGAGCGGTGGCCGTGGCCTCGTCGGCGGGGAGGTGCACCATGAGGCGCTGGCCGTCGTCCGGCAGGGCGAGCGTCTCGTACGACAGGCGCAGCCGTCCGGCCTCCGGGTGCTCGACGAGTTCCGTGCCGTTGCGCAGCGGCATGGCCGGTACGCCCTTCAGCCGCAGGGTGAACCGGGCACCCGCGGTGACCGTCAACTCGTCGGCCAGGGCGGCGACCTGCGGGTCGTGCAGCGGGGCCTCGTGGCGCAGATGGGCGACCTGCTCGTCGGCCATCCGCTCCCAACTCGGGTACACCGTGCGGGCCCGCTCGTCGGTGAACAGGTACCGCATGACGTTGGGCGGGTCGCCGTCGAGCAGCCCGAGCGGGCGGGCGTACCGCTCGTAGCCCGAGGTGTGGGCCACGATGTCGCCGAGCCAGTTGAGCAGCACGGCCGGGGTGGGCTCCAGGCGGTCCAGGAGGGCCCGCACGGTGGGCCGTACGGTGCGGGCCGGCGGGGCGTCCGCCGAGCAGAGCATCTTGTCGTCGCCGCTCTCCTTGGCCAGCCGGCGCAGCAGGATCCGGTCCGGCACGCGCAGGCACAGCGCGTCCGCGAGGGCGCCGAGCACCTGGGACGAGGGGTTGCGGTCGCGGCCCTGTTCCAGGCGGGTGAGGTACTCGACGCTGATGCCGGCGAGGGTGGCCAGCTCGGCGCGGCGCAGGCCGGGTGCGCGGCGGCGGGGGCCGGTGGGCAGCCCCACCTCGGCCGGGGTGATGGCCTCGCGGCGGCTGCGCAGGAAGGCAGCCAACTCGTTGTCGCTCACCCGTCGAACGTACAGGGTGTGCCGCCGCCGAGGGTGGCCCTCGCACTACTACCCTCGGCCCGGCCTCCCTCCCGGGCGCGGAACGCCGGATGGTGGAGGCATGACTCAGGACAACGTGTCGCACACGCCGACCGCCGCCGCTCTGCCCCTGTCCCCCGGTGACTGGGAGCTCGACCCGCTGCACTCGGCCGTCAACTTCACGATCCGGCACCTCGGGATCGCCAAGGTACGGGGCCGGTTCGAGCGGTTCACGGCCGAGTTGCACGCCGGTGGGACGGTCGACGACGTGCGGGTGAGCGCGGAGATCGCCCTCGCCTCCCTCGACACCGGGAACCCCGACCGTGACGCGCACACGCGCTCGGCGGATCTGCTCGATGTCGAGAAGCGTCCGACGATGGCCTTCCGCTCGACGCGGGTACGCGGGGCGGGCGAGGAGTGGTCGATGGAAGGGGACTTGACCATCGGGGACGTGACCCGTCCGGTGACGCTGGCCGTGGAGTTCGGCGGGGTCGTGGACTCCCCCGGGGACGGTCGCAGGCATGCCGGGTTCGAGGCGACGGGGGAGATCCGGCGCAGCGACTACGGGCTGGACTTCGGGGCTGGTCTTCTCGGTGATGTTGTCAAGGTGCAACTGGACATGCAGTTCGTCGAACCCGAGGGCAGGGAGGGCTGATCACTGCAGGGCCAGGGCGGCTGATGGGAGAACGTGCGGCGGCCCGCGGGGAGTTCCCGCGGGCCGCCGCATTTTTCTGGATTTGGCAGGACCTGCCGCTCGGTCGCCTCAGGCCTTGCGGGCCCGGGTGGTCTTCTTCGCGGGAGCCGCCTTCTTCGTGGTCGCGGCCGCCTTCTTGGCGGGCGCGGTCTCGGTCTCGGCGTTCTCGGGCTCGGTGCTCTCGGCCGCGGTGGTCTTGGCCGCCGTGGTCTTGGCGGTCGTGCTCCTGGCGGTCGTGGTCGTCCGGGCCGTCGCCGTCTTCTTGGCCGTGGACCTGGCGGCGACCGCCTTCTTCGCCGCGGCCTTGCGCGGGGCCTTCACCGGGGCCGCGTCGCTGATCCGGTCGGCGCCGAGGATCTCCCGCAGGAACTTGCCCGTGTGGCTGGCCGGAACCCCGGCGACCTGCTCGGGCGTGCCTTCGGCGATGACGAGACCACCGCCGGCGCCGCCCTCGGGGCCCATGTCCACGACCCAGTCGGCGGTCTTGACGACGTCGAGGTTGTGCTCGATGACGATGACCGTGTTGCCCTTGTCGACCAGGCCGGACAGCACGGTGAGGAGCTTGCTGATGTCCTCGAAGTGCAGACCGGTGGTCGGCTCGTCCAGGACGTAGACCGTGCGTCCGGTGGAGCGCTTCTGGAGCTCGCTGGCGAGCTTGACGCGCTGTGCCTCACCGCCGGACAGGGTGGTGGCGGCCTGGCCGAGCCGGACGTAGCCGAGGCCGACGTCCTTCAGGGTCCTGAGGTGGCGGGCGATCGCGGGGACGGCCTCGAAGAAGTCCGTCGCCTCCTCGATGGGCATGTTCAGGACGTCGGCGATGGACTTGCCCTTGTAGTGGACCTCCAGGGTCTCCCGGTTGTACCGGGCGCCGTGGCAGACCTCGCACGGGACGTAGACGTCCGGGAGGAAGTTCATCTCGATCTTGATCGTGCCGTCGCCCGCGCAGTTCTCGCAGCGGCCGCCCTTGACGTTGAAGGAGAAGCGGCCGGGCAGATAGCCGCGGACCTTCGCCTCGGTGGTCTCGGCGAACAGCTTGCGGACATGGTCGAAGACGCCGGTGTACGTCGCCGGGTTGGACCGGGGGGTGCGGCCGATGGGCGACTGGTCGACGTGCACGACCTTGTCGACGAGGTCGTCGCCGTCCACGCGCGTGTGCCGCCCCGGGACGCTGCGGGCGCCGTTCAGCTCGCGGGCCAGGTGCGTGTACAGGATGTCGTTGACCAGCGTGGACTTGCCGGAGCCGGAGACACCGGTGACGGCGGTGAAGACGCCCAGCGGGAACGAGACGTCGATGTCCTGGAGGTTGTTCTCCCGGGCGCCGTGCACGGTGAGCTGCCTGCTCGGGTCGAGCGAGCGGCGGATGTCGGGCAGCGGGATGACCTTCCTGCCCGACAGATACTGCCCGGTCTGCGACTCGGTGTTGTCGAGCAGTTCCTTCAGGGAACCGCTGTGCACGACCTTGCCGCCGTGCTCACCCGCGCCGGGGCCGATGTCGACGATCCAGTCGGCCATCTTGATGGTGTCCTCGTCGTGCTCGACGACGATGAGCGTGTTGCCCATGTCGCGCAGCCGGACCAGGGTCTCGATCAGCCGGTGGTTGTCGCGCTGGTGCAGACCGATGGAAGGCTCGTCGAGGACGTAGAGGACGCCGACGAGACCGGACCCGATCTGGGTGGCCAGACGGATGCGCTGGGCCTCGCCGCCGGAGAGCGTGCCGGCCGCGCGGTTCAGCGAGAGGTAGTCGAGGCCGACGTCGACCAGGAACCGCAGGCGTTCGTTGACCTCCTTCAGCACCCGCTCGGCGATCTTCTTGTCACGGGCGTCGAGCCGCAGCTCGCCCAGGAAGTCCGCGCAGTCGCTGATGGACATGGCGGAGACCTCGGCGATCGACTTCTCCATGACCGTGACCGCGAGGACGATCGGCTTCAGGCGTGTGCCCTCACAGGTGGGGCAGGGCACCTCGCGCATATAGCCCTCGAAGCGCTCACGGCTGGCGTCGCTCTCGGCCTCGCCGTGCCGCCGCTTCACGAAGGGGACGGCGCCCTCGAAGGCCGTGGTGTACACCCGCTCGCGGCCGTACCGGTTGCGGTAACGCACCTCGATCTGTGTCTTGTGGCCGTACAGCAGGGCCTTTCTCGCGCGCTGCGGGAGACCTGCGAAGGGGATGTCGGTCCGGAATCCCAACGCGTCCGCGAGGGCGCCGATGAGGCGGCCGAAGTAGTCCTTGGTGTGTCCGTGCGACCAGGGGTGGATGGCGCCCTCGTCGAGCGACTTGTCCTCGTCCGGGACGATCAGCTCGGGGTCGACCTCCATGCGCGTACCGATGCCGGAGCAGTCGGGGCAGGCGCCGAAGGGCGAGTTGAACGAGAAGGAGCGGGGCTCCAGCTCCTCGAAGGACAGGTCGTCGTACGGGCAGTACAGGTGCTCCGAGAACATGCGCTCGCGCTCGGGGTCGTCCTCGGGGAGGTCGACGAAGTCGAGCACGACCATGCCGCCGGAGAGACCGAGGGCGGTCTCCACGGAGTCGGTGAGCCGCCGCTTGGCGGAGTCCTTCACCGTGAGGCGGTCGACGACCACCTCGATGGTGTGCTTCTCCTGCTTCTTCAGGGTGGGCGGGTTGGAGAGCTGGACGGTCTCGCCGTCCACCCGCGCGCGGCTGTACCCCTTGGTCTGGAGATCCGCGAAGAGGTCGACGAACTCGCCCTTGCGCTCCCGCACCAGCGGCGAGAGGACCTGGAAGCGGCTGCCCTCGGGCAGCTCCAGCACCCGGTCGACGATGGCCTGCGGCGACTGGCGGGTGATCGGACGGCCGCACTCGGGGCAGTGCGGCTTGCCGATGCGCGCGAAGAGCAGGCGCAGGTAGTCGTAGACCTCGGTGATCGTGCCGACCGTCGAGCGCGGGTTGCGCGAGGTCGACTTCTGGTCGATGGAGACCGCCGGGGACAGACCCTCGATGAAGTCGACGTCCGGCTTGTCCATCTGCCCGAGGAACTGCCGGGCGTAGGAGGAGAGCGACTCGACGTACCGGCGCTGCCCCTCGGCGAAGATCGTGTCGAAGGCCAGCGAGGACTTGCCCGACCCCGACAGGCCCGTGAAGACGATGAGCGAGTCGCGTGGCAGATCGAGCGAGACGTTCTTCAGATTGTGCTCGCGCGCGCCACGGACGATGAGACGGTCGGCCACGCCGGTCCGCACCTTTCTTGAGTGAGTGACAGGGGCCGGAGCCCCCGTCCTCCACAGACTAGGGGGAGCCACTGACAGCGCCGGTCCTGTTTCCCCGTTTCCAGAACAAACCCGGGCTCTCCAGCATGCCCGACGCCGCACCCGACCATATAGCACGTGCATTCGATTTACGGCGGGGACCGGACACCTTCACCCGAAGGGGTGGCGGGGCTAGGGTCGGCGTCATGATGGATCACGCTCGTGACCTGGCCTCTGTATGCGAAGCGACGGACCGGCTACTCACCGCAGCCGCCGCACTGGACAACGCCGATGTGACCGAGCCGTCACGGCTGCCCGGCTGGACCCGCGGTCACGTCCTCGCCCACCTCGCCCGCAACGCGGACGCGCTCGTGAACGTCCTGGAAGGCCGCCCCATGTACGCCTCCGCGGAGGCCCGGGACGCCGACATCGAGCGGGACGCCCCGCGCCCCCTGAAAACCCAGCTCGCCGACGTGCGCGACAGCGCGAACCGCTTCCAGGACGCGGCGTCCCTCTCCCAGGACTGGTCCCGCACGGTCGAGCTGCGCAACGGGGTCCTCGACACCGCGGCATGGCTGCCCTTCCGGCGCTGGATCGAGGTGGAGCTCCATCACGTGGATCTGGGGATCGGGTACGACCTGGAGGATCTGCCGGGGGAGTTCGCCCAGCGCGAGATCAACTTCCTCGCCCACCGGTTTTCCAAGCACCCCGATGTGCCCGCCCTGACGATCAAGCAGGACGACGGGCGTCTGCTCGTCACGGGAGCCGTCGAGGGCGTGACGGCCGAGCAGCTCGACAGCGGCTACCGGCCACCGCTTCCCGATCTCACGGTCAGCGGCCGTCAGGCCGACCTCCTCGGCTGGCTCGCCGGCCGCCGCGACGGTTCCGCGCTGCACGTCGAAGGAGGCACGCTCCCCTCGCTGCCCCCGCTATAGGCTGCCCCCATGACGTACAGCGGAGCGGTGAAGGTCGGCGGTCCTGCGGATGTGCACGAGCTGCCGGACCTGATGATCTCCAAGGTCGCGGTGGGCCCGATGGACAACAACGCGTACCTGCTGCGCTGCCGGGCCACCGACGAGCAACTGCTGATCGACGCGGCGAACGACGCCGGCACCCTGCTCACCCTGATCGGTGACGACGGGATCGCGTCCGTCGTCACCACGCATCAGCACGGCGACCACTGGCAGGCGCTCGCCGAGGTCGTGGCGGCCACCGGCGCCCGTACCTACGCGGGCCGGGACGACGTCGAGGGCATCCCGGTGGCGACCGACGTCCCCGTCGGCGACGGGGACACGATCCGGGTGGGGCGCGTGGAGCTGACCGCGCGCCATCTGGTGGGCCACACGCCGGGTTCGATCGCCCTGGTCTACGACGACCCGCACGGGCATCCGCATGTGTTCACCGGGGACTGCCTCTTCCCGGGTGGGGTGGGCAACACCCGCAAGGATCCCGAGGCGTTCGCGAGCCTGATCCACGACGTGGAGACGAAGATCTTCGACACCCTGCCCGACGAGACCTGGGTCTACCCGGGCCACGGCAACGACACGACGCTCGGCGCGGAGCGCCCCCACCTGCCGGAGTGGCGCGCACGGGGCTGGTGAACTCCCCAGTGCCGTACGGAAGTTGGTGAGGCGACCGGCAGGGGGCGCGGGCACACCCACGCGCGCCCCGTGTGAATCGAACACACACGCCGGTGCCCCGCGCGCGCTCCCGGCGCACGCCGTGGCGTAGTCCACTGGAGGCAGGTCCGCACGGGATGACGGCTCCCGCGCGGATGGGCCGCCGGCCTGTCAATCCCCGCCCTCGGCCGGCGGCCCCGCCCCGCGTTCACAGGACCGCAACACACGTTCCCAGTATGCGGACATTCACCTGTGTGACCTCGACAAACAGGATGTCGCGCTGTCAATCTCACGCCATGCGTCCTGTCCTGCGCGCCTCGCGCTCCCCGCGCCGTGCCGCCACCGCCGCCATAGCCGCCCTGCTCGCCGCCGTCGCGGTGGGCTGCGCCCCGCAGCCGGAGGAGGACGCCTCCGACTCGGCCTCCGCCCCGGCGTCCGGAGCCACCTGCGCCAAGGGCGAGTTGGGTACGAAGACCTCCGGCAAGCTGACGATCGCCACCGACGAACCGGCCTACGAGCCCTGGTTCAAGGACGACGACCCGAAGAACGGCGAGGGCTTCGAGTCGGCCGTCGCCTACGCGGTGGCGAAGCAGCTCGGCTACGACAAGGCGGACGTCGTCTGGCAGAGCGTGCCCTTCAACAAGGCGTTCGCACCGGGGGCCAAGACCTTCGACTTCGACGTCAACCAGGTGTCGATCAGCGACGAGCGCAAGAAGGCCGTGGACTTCTCGTCGGGCTACTACGACGTGCGCCAGGCCGTCGTGGCGCTGAAGGACTCCCCCGCCGCGAAGGCCACGAGCATCGCCGACCTGAAGAAGCTGCACCTGGGCGCCCAGGTCGGCACCACCAGCCTGGACTACATCGACGAGGTGGTGAAGCCGGCCCAGGACCCCGCCGCGTACGCCAAGAACGACCAGGCCAAGTCCGCGCTGAAGAACGGCCAGATCGACGCGATCGTGGTCGACCTGCCGACCGCGTTCTACATCACGGGCGCCGAGGTGACGGACGCGAAGATCGTCGGTCAGTTCGAGAACCGGGGCGGCACGCCCGAGCAGTTCGGTCTCGTCCTCGACAAGGGCAGCGCCCTCACCTCCTGCGTGACGACCGCCGTCGACGCCCTGCGTGAGGACGGCACCCTGGCGAAGATCGAGCAGGAGTGGCTCTCCGACGCCGTCGACGCCCCGGTGCTCAAGTGACGGTCGTGAAGCAGGAGCCCGGCCGGGAGGACGCGGACGACAACGGCGACATGCCCGGCGGGGACGACGGATACGTCCCCTCTCAGCGGCGGCTCGACCGGGAGCGCTACAAGCGCGACCGGGCCCGCCGCGCCACCGGCATCGCCGCCCTGTCGACACTGGCGACGGCCGTCGTCCTGTACCTGGTCGTCGTCAACGCGCCCGGCTGGCCGCGCACCAAGGAGACGTTCTTCAGCGCGGAGTACGCGCGCGAGGCGTTCCCGAAGGTCCTCGAAGGACTGTGGCTCAACGTCCGGCTGCTGCTGGTCTGCGGTGTCGCCGTGCTCGTCCTCGGCATGCTCATCGCCGTCGCGCGCACCCTGCGCGGCCCGGTGTTCTTCCCGCTACGGGCGCTGGCCGCCGCCTACACCGACTTCTTCCGCGGTCTGCCGCTGATCATCAATCTGATGATCGTGGTCCTGGGTGTCCCGGCGCTCCGGCTCCAGGGCGTGACCGTCGACCCGGTGCTGCTCGGCGGCACCGCGCTGACGCTCACGTACTCGGCGTACGTCGCCGAGGTGTTCCGCGCAGGCATCGAGTCCGTGCACCCGTCGCAGCGCGCGGCGGCCCGCTCGCTGGGCCTCACCAACCGGCAGGCGCTGCGGCACGTCGTGCTCCCCCAGGCGGTACGCCGCCAGGTGCCGCCCCTCCTCAACGACCTCGTGTCGCTGCAGAAGGACACCGGTCTGGTCTCGATCGGCGGCGCGATCGACGCCGTACGCGCCGCCGACATCATCGTGGGCCGCAGCCTCAACTACACGCCGTACATCGTCGCGGGACTGGTCTTCGTCGCCCTGACCATCCCGATGACCCGCTTCACCGACTGGGTCACGGCCCGGATGGACCGGCAGCGGGCGCAGGGAGGGACGACATGAGCGAGACCCGAGGGACCGTGGAGACCGTGGACGCATCCGGGGGCTCCCCCGTGCTGCGGATGGAGTCCGTGCGCAAGACCTTCGGCGGCTCGGTCGTGCTCAGGGACGTCGATCTGGAGGTCGCTCCGCACACCGTGACCGCTCTCATCGGCGCCTCCGGGTCCGGCAAGTCGACACTGCTGCGCTGCGCCAACCTGCTGGAGGACATCGACGACGGGGCGATCTGGCTGGACGGCGAGGAGATCACCGACCCGCGTGTGGACCAGGACGCGGTACGGCGCCGGATCGGCGTGGTCTTCCAGTCGTACAACCTGTTCCCGCACATGACGGTGCTGGACAACATCACCCTGGCCCCGCGCCGGGTGCACGGCGTCCCCCGCGCGGAGGCCGAGGAACGGGCCGGGGAGCTGCTGGACCGGCTCGGGCTGAGCGGGAAGGCGGGCGCGTACCCGGACCGGCTCAGCGGCGGCCAGCAGCAGCGCGTGGCGATCGTGCGCGCCCTGGCCGTACGCCCCCGGCTGTTGCTGCTCGACGAGATCACCGCGGCCCTCGACCCGGAGCTTGTGGGCGAGGTCCTGAACGTCGTCCGTGATCTGAAGGCCGACGGTATGACGATGGTGCTGGCCACGCACGAGATGGGCTTCGCCCGTGACGTGGCCGACCAGGTTTGTTTTCTGGACGGAGGCGTCGTGCTGGAGCGCGGCACCGCGGAGCAGTTGTTCGGTGACCCGCGGCAGGAACGCACCCGGCAGTTCCTGCGACGGATCGTGGAGGCGGGCCGCCTGTAAGCGGTCGTGCTCCTGGAATCCGCGCCTGTAAGGGGCGTGCTCCTGGAGCCCGGTGCTTACGCCTCGGCCTTCCCCGTCCCCGCCAGCGCGGCGACCCGCTCCACGCCGAACACATAGCCCTGCACCCCGCAGCCGGCGATGACACCGTCGGCGCGCAGGGAGACGTACGAGTGGTGCCGGAACGTCTCGCGCTGGTGGATGTTGGAGATGTGCACCTCCAGCACGGGCAGCCCGTCGCAGGTGTTGAGGGCGTCGAGGATCGCGACGGAGGTGTGCGAGTAGGCGCCGGGGTTGATGACGATCCCGCTGTGGTGGAGGCGTGCCTCGTGGATCCAGTCGACGAGTTCGCCCTCGTGGTTGGACTGCCGGAAGTCCACCGTGCCGCCGTGCGCGGCCGCCGCCTTGGCGCACATCGCCTCGACGTCGGCGAGCGTGTCGGAGCCGTAGATCTCGGGCTGCCGCTGACCCAGGAGGTTCAGATTGGGGCCGTTGAGGATCATGATCGGGGCGTTGGCCAGGCTGCGGGGCACGGTTCCTCCGGTCCGTTCGGGTCGGCGGCCCGTCGGGGGCCGCTGCTCAACCCCGGTTTATCACGGTGAAACGGCGGGGCAGGAGGCCGTACCCTCCCCGCATGACCACGCCCTCGTACCCTCCCAAGCCCTCCCCCGGCGACCGGGTCGCCGTCGTCTCGCCCGGTGCCGGTCTGCCCGAGCTCTTCCCACGCCCCTTCGAACTGGGCCTGGAGCGACTGCGCGAGGAGTACGGCCTCGTACCGGTCGAGTACCCGACGACCCGGAAGATGGGCACGACACCGCGGGAGCGGGCGGACGACATCCACGCGGCCTTCGCCGATCCTGACATCAAGGCGGTGTTCACCTCGATCGGGGGCGACGACCAGATCACGGTGCTGCCGTTCCTCGACCGGGAGTTGCTGCGGGCGCACCCCAAGCCGTTCTTCGGTATGAGCGACAACACCAACCTGTTGGCCTTCCTGTACAACACCGGCATCGTCGGCTACCACGGCGGGACCGTGATGACCTCGCTGGGCAGGCCCGTCGCCATGGACCCGCTGACCGCCGACTCCCTGCGCGCCGCCCTGTTCACCTCGGGGCCGTACGAACTGCGGCCCGCCGAGCGCTTCAACGACGTCAACCGTGACTGGGCCGATCCCACGACCTTCGACGCGGAGCCGGAGACCGTGCCCGGCGCCGGATGGACCTGGGTGAACCCCGACCGCGTGGTGGAGGGCCGTGGTTGGGGCGGTTGTCTGGAGATCCTCGGCTGGCTGCTGATGGCCGACCGCGAGGTGCCGCGCGACCTGTCCGTCCTCGACGGCGGCGTGCTCTTCCTGGAGACCTCGGAGGAACTCCCGAGCGCCGAGGAGGTCTTCCGCGTCCTGCGGAACATGGGAGAGCGCGGCCTGCTCCGGCGCTTCCCGGCGCTCCTGATGGGCCGCCCCAAGGCCTGGTCCTTCGAGCGGCCCAACCCCCCTGAGGAAGCGGCCCGTTACGCGGCCGGGCAGCGGGAGGCCGTCCTGCGCGCGATGCGGACGTACGCCCCCGACACCACGATCGTCTTCGACGTGGATCTGGGACACACCGATCCCCAGCTCGTCATCCCTTACGGGGGCGTGATCCGGGTCGACGGGCCCGCCCGGCGCATCTCGGTGACCTACTGAGACCCGTTGACGCTTCCTACGCCTCATTGACCTCGAACGGGCCTCCGCGCGCCCCCCGTAACCGCCCGTCACTGTGGGTAGTTGACGCGGTATGCAACCTGCACGCACCGTGAAACCGCCCTCCATGCTGCGGCTCGCGTCCGCCTCGCTCGCCGGGACGGCCATCGAGTTCTACGACTTCTTCGTCTACGGGACGGCGGCGGCCCTCGTCCTGGGGCCGCTGTTCTTCCCGACGTTCTCGCCCCTGGCCGGGACCCTCGCGGCCTTCGCGACCTTCGGGGTCGGATTCGTGGCGCGGCCGCTCGGCTCGGTGCTGTTCGGGCACATCGGGGACCGGCACGGACGGCGGCCGGTGCTCGTCGCCTCGCTGCTGCTGACCGGGGGCGCGACCGTGGCCGTCGGCTGCGTCCCCACGTTCGACTCGATCGGGGTCACCGCCCCCTTGCTCCTGCTCGTGCTGCGCTTCCTGCAAGGGCTCGGGCTCGGCGGGGAGTGGGGCGGGGCGGTGCTGCTGACGGCGGAGCACGCGCCGGCCCACCGTCGCGGGCTGTGGTCGAGCTTCCCCCAGGTCGGGCCGGCGGTGGGGTTCCTGCTGGCCAACGGGGTGATGCTGGCGCTGTCGGCGAGCCTGACGGAGGCCCAGTTCGCCGCCTGGGGATGGCGGGTGCCGTTCTGGGCGGCGGGCGTCCTCGCCGTCGCCGGGCTGTGGCTGCGGTCGTCGCTCACCGAGAGCCCGCAGTTCCTGCAGATCACCGAGCCCGCGCGCGTGCCGCTCGCCGAGGTCGTGCGCGGCCACTGGCGCCTCGTCCTGCTGACGGCCGGAGCGCTCGCGATCGGGTACGCGGTGTTCTACACGGTGACGACCTGGTCCCTCGCGTACGGCACGGAGCGGCTCGGCGTCAGCCGTACCGTCATGCTGACCTGCATCATGGGCGCGGTGGTGGTGAAGGGCGCCCTGACACCGGTGGCGGCGGTGCTCGGCGACCGGTACGGGCGGCGTCCGATGTGCCTGATCGGCTGTGGTGTCACCGTGCTGTGGATGTTCCCCATGGTCGCGCTGCTGGCGACCGGTGAACCCCTGCTGATCTTCTTCGGCTTCCTCGTGGCGATGCTCGCCTTCGTCACGATGTTCGCCGTCATCGCCGCGTATCTGCCGGAGCTGTACGAGCCCCGGGTGCGTTGCACGGGTGCCGCTGTCGGCTACAACCTCGGCGGGGTGCTGGGCGGCGCCCTCACCCCGATCGTGGCCACCGCCGTGGCCCAGGGCGGGCGGGTGCCCTGGGGCGTGGGCGCGTATCTGACCGGGATCGCCGTGCTGAGCCTGGGCTGCTTCGCCCTGCTCCCCGAGACCCGGCCGGTGCCCCTGGCGACGACGGCGCAGGCGGAGGCGACCGCGGGGTGAGCACCGGCGCCGCGTCTTCACGACACCGGTGCCGCGGGCTCACCGGCATCGGCGCCACGGGCTCGCCGACACCGCGCTACGGGTTCACCGCCAGCTCCAGATAGGCCGCGAACAGCACCAGATGGACCCCGCCCTGCAGTGGGGTCGCGCGGCCCGGGACCACGGTCAGCGAGGCCACCACGACGGTCAGGGCGAGCAGCACCATATGCGTGGCGCCGAGGCCGAGGACGAGCGGTCCGGAGAGCCAGACGGAGGCCAGGGCGACGGCCGGGATGGTCAGGCCGATGCTGGCCATGGCGGAGCCGAGGGCGAGGTTGAGGCTGGTCTGGACGCGGTCGCGGCGGGCCGCGCGCAGGGCGGCGATGGTCTCGGGCAGCAGCACGAGCAGCGCGATGACCACACCGACGACGGCGGACGGCAGTCCGGCCGCCTCGACTCCCGACTCGATGGTCGGCGAGACCCCCTTGGCGAGGCCGACCACGCCGACGAGCGCCAGTCCGAGCAGTCCGAGGCTGATCCGGGCGGTACGGGCCGACGGTGCCTCTGCGTGGTCGTCCTCGGTGATCACCTTGCCGAGCCGGGTGATCGGCAGGAAGTAGTCCCGGTGGCGCACGGTCTGGGTCGCCACGAACAGGCCGTACAGAGCCAGTGAGGACAGTGCGGCGAACGTGAGCTGGGCCGTGGAGAACTCCGGCCCCGGCTTGCTGGTGGTGAAGGTGGGCAGCACCAGGCTGAGCGTGGCCAGCGTCGCGACCGTGGCGAGGGCGGCGCCGGTGCCCTCGGGGTTGAAGACCGCGAGGCCATGGCGCAGCGAGGCGACGAGCAGACAGATGCCGAGGATGCCGTTGCAGGTGATCATCACGGCGGCGAAAACGGTGTCGCGGGCGAGGGTCGCGCTCTTGTCCCCGCCGTCGAGCATGAGGGTGACGATCAGGGCGACCTCGATGATCGTGACGGCGACGGCGAGGACGAGGGAGCCGAAGGGTTCGCCGACCCGGTGTGCGACGACCTCGGCGTGATGGACGGCGGCCAGAACGGCTCCCGCGAGCACCAGCGTCACCAGGGCGACGACCGCGGCGGGCAGATCACGTCCCCAGGTGAGAGCGAGCAGGACGACCGCGGCCACCGGGACGACATCAGTCCATCGCGTCGTGAGCGACCGGAGCCGAGCGAGCATGCGGTGATCCTTTCAGACGTGAAAGGGCCCCGCACTCCGGTGACGCCGTGGATCTGCGTCTCCGTGGTGCGGGGCCCCATCCGTGATTGCTGTGCGGTGTCGGCCCTCGTCAGGCCTCGACGCTGTCCTTCTCCGCGCCGTCGGCCTTCTCCTGCTCGGCCTCGGCCTGCGCCTGCTTCCTGGTGGCGAGCAGGCTGGTGATCGTGGTGACGACCAGGACCGCGCAGATCACTCCGAGGGACACCGGGATGGAGATCTCGGGGACGTGTACCCCGGACTCGTGCAGTGCGTGCAGCACCAGCTTCACCCCGATGAAGCCGAGGATGACCGACAGGCCGTAGGACAGGTGGACCAGCTTCTTCAGCAGACCGCCGATCAGGAAGTACAGCTGCCGCAGGCCCATGAGCGCGAAGGCGTTGGCCGTGAACACGATGTACGGGTCCTGGGTCAGACCGAAGATCGCCGGGATGGAGTCCAGTGCGAAGAGGACGTCGGTGGTGCCGATGGCGAGCATCACGACCAGCATCGGCGTCATGACGCGCTTGCCGTTCTGCTCGATCCACAGCTTGGTGCCGTGGTAGCGGTCGGCGACGCCGAAGCGCTTCTCGGCGGCCTTGAGGAGCTTGTTCTCCTCCCACTCCTCGTCCGACTCCTCGGCCCTGGCCTCCTGGATCAGCTTCCAGGCGGTGTAGATCAGGAACGCGCCGAAGATGTAGAAGACCCAGGCGAAGCTGGCGAGGATCGCCGCGCCCGCGGCGATGAATATCGCGCGGAGCACCAGGGCTATCAGCACACCGACCAGCAGCACCCGCTGCTGGTACTGCGAGGGCACCGAGAACTTCGCCATGATCAGCACGAAGACGAAGAGGTTGTCGACGCTCAGGGACTTCTCGGTGATGAAGCCCGCGAAGAACTCTCCGGCCGGCTGGCCGCCGGAGAAGACGAGCAGCCCGAGTCCGAACAGGGCGGCCAGGGCGATCCAGACGACCGTCCAGATTCCGGCTTCCTTGATGGACACGTCATGGGGCTTGCGGCCGATGAAGAAGTCGACCGCGATGAGGGCGGCAAGGCCCAGGACAGTCGTGACCCACAGGGTCGTGGAAACATCCACTGCGCCTCCGGCAGTACGTAACGGCAAATAGCAGCGTCGTCGCTACCGGAGGTCTCTTCCACCCGGTCCTCCAAGGCGTTCCACAACGCCTGGTGCCGCCGGGCCGACGCCCCGGGATCAGGATTGATCCGTATTGACGGGTACGCCGCAGCAAGTAGGGAGTACTCCCCTCCGCACGAAAAGAGTACCCAATCACCAAGAGTAGGTAAAGGGGCAGGCAAAGAAAGCATCAAAACAGCAGGTCAGGCGGCTTTACGAGTGCTTGGTACGAGGTGGGTCGTCACCGGTTCCAGGAGCGTCGGGCGTCCGCGACCCGGGCGAGCACGTCGTGCATGACCCGGCTGCCGGGCGGGAGGCTCGACGGCTCGTACGTCCACGCGTGCCCGACCCAGGGGTCGGCGAGGTGGTCGTCGGGGGTGGGGGTGAGTCGCATCAGCGAACGCCACAGCGGGTCGAGCAACGGCCCGTAGGCGGCGGCTTCCTGCCGGTCGGCGACCATCATCAGGTGGACGCCGACGGCCGGGCCCTCGTCCGCGAGATAGCGGAGCTGGGTGACGGCGCGGTCGTCGAAGCCGTGCGGGAAGTCGTTGACGATCAGCAGTTGCTCGGCCGTGTCGAAGCCGGGGGGCAGCGCGTCCGCAGCGCCGCCGCGCACCGCCATCTGCACGAGGTCGACCCGCTGGGTCAGCCGTCCCAGGACCTCCGAGACGCCCGCGGCTCCGGCGGCGGGCGGCCCGGCGAGCACACCGGACCCCACCAGCGGCGCCAGCGCGGACGAGCCGGCCCCGGCCGCGTCGATCACGTGCACGGTGAACTCGCCGGGCGGGTAGACCGCGAGCAGGCGCGCGGCGAGCGCCACCGCCGTGTCCAGGGCCAGGCGGCGCAGCTCGTCCGAGTCGGTGAACGAGTCGCGGGAGCCGGAGCGGCCGCTGTCGATCCACAGGCCTCGCTCCAGCGGCAGCCGGACCAGCATCGGGATGCGCACGCCCTCGCTCTCCGGCAGACGGAGGTCGCCCAGGCGCAGGGCCATCGGGATCTCCATCGGCACCCGGTAGCCGTGCCAGACCGGGCTGTCCCAGCTCGCGTACGCCGTCGGCAGGGCGGGCTCGACGACGTCGGCCTCGTCCCGGAGCTGGGCGAGGTCGCGGTCGAGGGCGGTCCTGGCCTGGTCGACGAGCTGGGCGTGCTTGGCGCGGGCCGCCTCACGCGCGGCGTCGCCCTGGCCGCCGATGCGGCTGCGCGGGTCGGACAGGACCTTGTCCAGCTCCTGTTCCATGCGCGACTCGGCGAAGTCGACGGCGCTGCGGTACGCGGCGACGGTGCGGGCGAGGTCCTCGAACATGCCCCACACCTGGTTGTAGAGCCGCTCCTCCATGGACCAGCCGGTCGCGTCTCCGGCGACGGGCCGCGCGGGCTCTCCCGGCCGGGCAGGGGGCGCGGTCGGCGGGGGCGGGGGCGGCGCGGTGGTCTGGCGGCCGGGGTGGCTGTAGTTGACGGGGCCGCCGGTGGTGGACGCGGCGGGCTGGGCGCCGGCGGACGGGTCGGCCGGCGTGGGGCCGCCGTGCTGCGGCGACGCGTGGTCGGGCCGTGTCGCGTCGTGCGGGGAGCCGTACGGGGGTGTGGTGCCGTAGGGGGAGGTGGGCTGGTGTCCCTGCTGCGGCGCGGTGGTCCCGGACAGGCCCTCGGGTGTGGTGCCGCCGTGGGTCTGGTCGGGGCCCTGTGCGGGGGCGGCCGTCCGGCGGGGGCGGTCCTCGTCCGGCAGACGGGGCGGGGGCGCGGCCACGGAGCGGGCGAGGCCCTGGGCCACGGCCTCGTGGATGCCGCCGGCGAGTTGCTGGGCCTGCGGCAGACCTTGGTCGGTGAACAGTTCGGCGAGGCCGCCCGCGTATCCCTGGCCGACCGCGCGGACCTTCCAGACGCCCTGTCTGCGGTACAGCTCCAGGGCGATGACGGCCGACTCCGCCTCGAGGTCCGTGATGGTGTAGCTGGCGACCTCGGTGCCGTCGAGGCCGGTAACCGCGACGAAGGGGGCGGCGACGGCGCCGAAGCGTGCCGGGCCGCCGCTGGACGGCAGGGCGAGCAGCACGGTCACCCGGTGCACGGACGGCGTCAGGGCGTCGAGGTCCACGGCGAGGCGGTGGTCGGCCGCCGCCTGTTGGGAGACCTCGACGCCCGGCAGGGTGGGCGCGCCCGGGTGGGCGACCCACTCCACGCCGTGCACCCGGCCACGCTCGTCGCCGAGGGTGGCCCCGGCCACGATCGGCGTGCCGGCCGAGACGCGGATCTCCAGTCGGACCTCGGGCAGTGGATGGTTCTGCCCCCGGACCAGCTCGGCCGTCATCGACTTCGTCCCCCTGTGTCGCGTGCTGCGTGGTGCGTCGTGCTTGCCTACAGGACCGGCAGGATCGCCGGCATGAGGTCCTGGAAGGTGCGGCCGTTGGCGGGCGTGCCGATGGCGGTCATCTGCCAGCCCGTGCCCGCGCGGTGCACCTTGGCCATGATCTGGGCCGTGTACTGGCCGCCGCCGGCGAGGGTGTAGCGCGCGAGCTCCTGGCCGTTGGTCTCGTCGACCAGACGGCAGAACGCGTTCTGCACCTCCTGGAAGGTCTGGCCCGTGAAGGAGTTCACGGTGAAGACGATCTGGTCGATGTGGACCGGGATCCGGGCCAGGTCGACGAGGATCGCCTCGTCGTCGCCGCCCTGGCCGACGCCGCCGACCAGGTTGTCGCCGGTGTGGCGGACGGAGCCGTCGTCGCTCACCAGGTGGCGGAAGAAGACGACGTCGACGGGCTGCTTGTCCGCGAAGAGCACAGCGGAGGCGTCGAGGTCGATCTCACGGGTGCGGGATCCGAACAGGCCGCGCCGAGGGGCAGCCTGCCAGCCGAGACCCATGCGTACCGCGGTCAGGCTGCCTCCGTCGTTCTTCTGCAGACTGATGGCCTGACCCTTGGTCATGTTGACGGTCACGCGCTGATTCCCCTCTCGAACTGTCCCCTGTTTCCGCGGAGTCCGCGGATGTGCAGCACCTTACGCAGCGGCACCGACATTGCCGCAGCCGGTGTCGCACTTTGTGTCGGTCTTGCAACACAGCGCGCCTGTGCCGGGGGCGCGCCCCCTCCCCCGGCACCCGTCGGCCGTCAGGCCAGGCCCGCCTCCCTCATCTGCCGCAGCTCCTTCTTCATCTCGGAGACCTCGTCACGCAGCCGTGCGGCGATCTCGAACTGCAGGTCGGCGGCGGCCGCGCGCATGCGCGCCGTCATCTCCTCGATCTGCTGGGCGAGGTCGGCCGCGGGACGGTCGGTCGGGACGGTCTCCTGGCCTTTGCCCTTGCCCTTGGCGGACTTGGCCGCCTTGCCGCCGAGGGAGGGGACGGGGGCCTTGGCGCCCTGGCCGTCCTTCCCATGGCGGTAACCCGTGCCGAGCAGCTGCTCGGTGTCGACGTCCTCGCGGGCGATCCGCGCGACGATGTCGTTGATCTTCTTGCGCAGCGGCTGGGGGTCGATGCCCTTCGCCTTGTTGTAGGCGACCTGCTTCTCCCGGCGCCGGTTGGTCTCGTCGATGGCCTTCTCCATCGCCGGGGTGATCCTGTCGGCGTACATATGGACCTGACCCGACACATTGCGCGCCGCGCGGCCGATGGTCTGGATCAGCGAGGTCCCGGAGCGCAGGAAGCCCTCCTTGTCGGCGTCGAGGATCGCCACCAGGGAGACCTCCGGGAGGTCGAGGCCCTCCCTCAGGAGGTTGATGCCGACCAGGACGTCGTACTCACCGGCCCGCAGCTCGCGCAGCAGTTCGACGCGGCGCAGGGTGTCGACGTCGCTGTGGAGGTAGCGGACCTGGATGCCGAGTTCCAGGAAGTAGTCGGTGAGGTCCTCGGCCATCTTCTTGGTGAGGGTGGTGACGAGGACGCGCTCGTCCTTCTCGGTGCGCCGGCGGATCTCGTGCACCAGGTCGTCGATCTGGCCCTCGGTGGGCTTGACGACGACCTCGGGGTCGACCAGGCCGGTGGGGCGGATGATCTGCTCGACATGGCCGTCGGAGCGGGACAGCTCGTACTGCCCGGGCGTCGCCGAGAGATAGACCGTCTGGCCGACGCGCTCCTGGAACTCCTCCCACTTCAGGGGGCGGTTGTCCAGGGCGGAGGGCAGCCGGAAGCCGTGGTCGACGAGGGTGCGCTTGCGGGAGGCGTCGCCCTCGTACATCGCGCCGATCTGGGGCACGGTGACGTGGGACTCGTCGATGACGAGGAGGAAGTCGTCCGGGAAGTAGTCGAGCAGGGTGTTCGGCGGGGAGCCGGGCTCGCGGCCGTCGAAGTGCATCGAGTAGTTCTCCACGCCGGAGCAGGAGCCGATCTGGCGGAGCATCTCCAGGTCGTACGTCGTGCGCATGCGCAGCCGCTGGGCCTCCAGGAGCTTGCCCTGCTTCTCCAGCTCCGACAGACGCTCCCCCAGCTCCTTCTCGATGTCGTTGGCGGCGCGCTCCAGGCGCTCGGGGCCGGCGACGTAGTGGGTGGCGGGGAAGACGTACAGCTGCTGGTCGTCGCTGATGATCTCGCCGGTGAGCGGGTGGAGGGTGGAGAGGGCCTCGATCTCGTCGCCGAACATCTCGATGCGGACGGCGAGTTCCTCGTAGACCGGGAAGATCTCGATGGTGTCGCCGCGGACGCGGAAGGTGCCGCGGGTGAACGCCAGGTCGTTGCGCGTGTACTGGATGTCCACGAAGCGGCGCAGCAGTTCGTCCCGGTCGAACTCCGCACCGACCTTGAGGGGGACCATGCGGTCCACGTACTCCTGGGGCGTACCGAGGCCGTAGATACAGGAGACCGAGGCGACCACGACGACGTCGCGGCGGGTGAGCAGGGAGTTCGTCGCGGAGTGGCGCAGGCGTTCGACCTCCTCGTTGATCGAGGAGTCCTTCTCGATGTAGGTGTCCGACTGCGGGACGTAGGCCTCGGGCTGGTAGTAGTCGTAGTACGAGACGAAGTATTCGACCGCGTTGTTCGGGAGCAGCTCGCGGAACTCATTGGCCAGCTGGGCGGCCAGCGTCTTGTTGGGCGCCATCACCAGGGTGGGGCGCTGGAGCTTCTCGATCATCCACGCGGTGGTGGCGGACTTGCCGGTGCCGGTCGCGCCCAGCAGGACGACATCCTTCTCACCTGCCCCGATGCGCTGGGCGAGCTCGGCGATGGCCGTGGGCTGGTCGCCGCTCGGCTGGTAGGGGCTGACGACCTCGAGAGGCGCCACCGTGCGTTCGATCTTGGAAACGGGCCGCATGGAACCACCGTACGACCCCGCACTGACAACGGGCTCCGGTCAGCGGTTCTGCGGGGTGCGGAAGGTCCGCTCGCGGTGCTCCCGGCCGGTGCGGGACTCCGAGTGCCGGCAGGTGTGCGCGGTGGGCTGGGCCGGGATGCCGGGGCGCCGCTCGACCGGGTTCCCGTGGAACCTGCCCATGATCATGAACGGGTCGAACATGACGACGACGCCCGCGAGGAGCAGGAAGACCAGCGGACCGATCATCAGCGGGGCGAGCAGGGCGGCGGACGAGGAGCCGTCGGCCAGGGCGGGGGCGGTGGCGCTGTGCAGATGGACGTCGAGGGCGGCCATGCCCGTGTAGTGCATGCCGCTGACGGCGATCCCCATGACGAGGCTGGCACCGACGCTCCACAGGAAGCCGCGGACCTGTCCGGCGGCCCACAGGGCGGCGATCGCGGCGACCACCGCGATGACGACCGAGGCGGCCACGGTGAGGGTGTTGTACCCGAGCGTGCCGTTGAGGCGCATTCCGGCCATGCCGAGGTAGTGCATGGAGGCGATGCCGAGGCCGGTGATGGTGCCGCCGGTGAAGAGGGCGGCCCCGGTGGCCCCCTTGGAGGCGACCATGAAGATCCCGATGCCGACCATGACGACGGCGACGGCGAGGCTCGCGAACGTGGTCAGCGGGTCGTAGTGGACCGGGGTCTGCTGGACCTTGAACCCCATCATCGCGACGAAGTGCATGGTCCAGATGCCGGAGCCGATGGCCGCCGAGCCGAGCGCGAGCCAGCCGATTCGCCAGCGACCGTCGACCAGCATCGACCTGGTGGTGCAGCGCAGGCCGAGCGCACCACCGAGGCAGGCCATGAGATAGGCCACCACCGGTGTGACGAGTCCGTAGCTGAAGCCGTCGACCGTGCCCTGCATTCGCGGCTGCCTTTCCCGCCCTGTCGCGTCCCTGGATTCCCTGCCATGCCCCCAGCCCCGGGACCGCCACAACGGTCAGGGTTGTCGCAGAGAGTATGACCCCCACCGGAATGGTCGAACGATTTTCCGGCAAAGAAACACGCCCTTGCCCCACTTGTGCGGTGCCGGTGAGCGGACTTGGGCAACTCCATTCAATTCGTGGTCATCCTGCACCCTCCTGCCGTTGACCCTCTGCTGTCACTCTTGAGCTGACCGTGATCGATCGACGCGAGGAGTACGCATGCACGTGCGCGCCGTTGCCGCCGCGACCACAGCGTTCTTGGGGGCCGCCGTCCTCCTGCTCCCCACTTCCGCCGCCCACGCGGCCGCCGACGCCGACAATCCGCTGGTCGTCGCGCATCGCGGAGCTTCCGCCTACGCGCCCGAGAACACCCTGGCCGCCGTCGACAAGGCCCATGAGCTGGGCTTCGACTGGGTCGAGAACGACGTCCAGCGCACCAGGGACGGCAGGCTCGTCGTCCTCCATGACGCGACGCTGGCCCGGACGACCAACGTCGAGGAGCTCTATCCGGAGCGCGCTCCCTGGAACGTCGCGGACTTCACCGCCGCGGAGATCGCACGCCTGGACGCGGGCAGCTGGTTCGGCGACGCCTACGCGGGCGCGCGCGTGCCGACGCTGGAGCAGTACATGGGGCGGGTGTCACGCAACCACCAGAAGCTCGTCCTGGAGATCAAGAACCCCCAGCTCTATCCGGGCATCGAGCAACAGACCCTGAAGGTGCTGGGCAACGAGGGCTGGCTCGGACCGGCGCACCTCGACAAGCTGGTGATCCAGAGCTTCAGCGCCGACACCGTGCGGCGGGTCCACGAGCTGCGGCCGGCGGTGAAGACCGGCCTCCTCGGCACCCCGGACATCGCCGACCTGCCCGAGTACGCGACGTTCAGCGACCAGATCAACTCCTCGTACACGACCATCTCCGGGACCTACGTCGCCACGATCCACGCACTGGAGGGTCCGCACGGCAAGCCGTTGGAGATCCTGACCTGGACCGTGAACGACGCGGCCAACGCCCGCCGGGTGGCGGACTACGGCGTGGACGGCATCATCACCAACAAGCCGGACGTGGTCAGAGAGGCCACGCAGGGCTGACGTCGGTCCGGTCGGGGCGAGGCCGGGTCGAGGTCGGTGGCGTGCGTTCCGGGGCGGAGCGCACGCCGGGGTCGTTGTCAGTGGCGGCCCGTACGGTGTCTTCCATGAACAGCCATGCGCAGGACGAGCTGCAGGTCGTGTGGGCCGTCGTCGGCACGGACATCGGCCCGCTGCTGCTGGCCGCGACGGACGACGGCCTGGTGAACGTCGTGTTCCACGCCACGGACACGGTGCGCGACAGAACACTCGACCGGCTCGCCTCCCGCCTCGGCACCACCCCCGTGGAGGCCCCGGGGGCGCCGCAGCTGGCCGAGGCCATACGTCAGTTCCAGGCGTACTTCGCGGGCGAGCGGCACGACTTCGAGCTGCCGCTGGACTGGTCGCTGATATCCGGGTTCAACCGCCAGGTGCTGCGCGAGCTGGCGTCCGGCGTCCCCTACGGCTCGGTCGTGGGCTACGGCGACCTCGCGCGGCGCGTGGGACAGCCGGGCGCGGCCCAGGCGGTCGGCGTCGCGATGGGGTCGAACCCGCTCCCTGTGGTCGTGCCGTGCCACCGGGTGGTCGAGAGCGACGGCGGCATCGGCGGGTTCGGCGGCGGGCTGGAGACCAAGCGGAAGCTGCTGGCCCTGGAAGGTGTCCTTCCCGAGCCCTTGTTCTGAGGCGGCCATGGGTGGGCTTTGTCCGCCCGTGCGTGGCCTTTGTGCGGGAGGTGACGAGAGGCGCGCGCAGGGGCGCGAATCGGTCATCGGGCGTCGTTCCGGCCCACGGAGGCCGGCCGAAAACCGCCGTCGGCTACACGCGGTGCCACGCCTCGAACACGTTGCCGTCCGGGTCCCGGACCGACTCCAGGCCCACGGCCTGCTCGTAGAAGTCGGCTGCGGCGATCGGCTCCCGCACCCGGAGGACGACATGGTCGAGACGTGTCGTGTTGTCCTTCATGCGCCTCAGGCTGGTGTCCCGCACCACAACCCGCGAGGGTTTGGCCGGGCGCGCCGTCCGCCAGGGATGAGGGAAGAACGACAGACAGGAGGCATGCGCGTGCTGGTGGTGTCCGAGGAAGTACGGGAAGCGGTCGACGCGCGTCAACCCGTGGTGGCGCTGGAGTCCACGATCATCGCGCACGGGCTTCCCCGCCCGAGCAATCTGCGGGTGGCGCTGGAGCTGGAGGAGGTCGTACGGCAGGAGGGCGCCGTACCCGCGACGATCGCCGTGCTCGACGGGCGACCCCACATCGGCCTCGACAAGGAGCAGTTGGAGCGGGTCGCGAACGAGGACGGCATCCGCAAGCTCGGCCATCGGGACCTGCCGCTCGCGGTGGCTTCGGGGGTGAGCGGCGCGACCACCGTCTCGGCGACCGCCCAGCTGGCGGCCCTGGCAGGCGTGCGGGTGTTCGCGACGGGCGGGCTCGGGGGCGTCCACCGGGAGTGGACGGTGACCCAGGACGAATCCGCCGACCTGGGGCTTCTCGCACGCACCCGGATCACGGTGGTGTGCGCGGGCGTGAAGTCGATCCTGGACGTGCCGGCCACCCTGCAGCGTCTGGAGACACTGGGGGTCGCGGTCGCCGGGTACGGCACGGAACGCTTCCCCGGCTTCTATCTGTCCGACTCCGGTCATCCGGTGGAGTGGACGCTCGGGTCGCCGGGCGAGGTCGCGGACGTCATGCGGGCGCAGGACGCCCTCGACGGCCCGGAGTCGGCGCTGATCGTCGCCAACCCCGTACCGCGGGAGGAGCAACTCGATCCCGAACTGCACGCGCGCGTGCTCGCCGAGGCACTGCGGGCCTGCGAGGCGGAGGGCATCACGGGACAGGCGGTCACACCGTTCCTGCTGAGCTATCTGGTGCGGCACACCGACGGCGCCTCCCTGAGCGCCAACCTGGCGGCGGTGCGCGGCAACGTACGGCTCGCGGCACGGATCGCGGCGGCCTGGGCCGGGGCGTGACATGAGCGGGGCGCTGCTCGTCGTGGGGGACGTCGTCACGGATGTCGTCGCCCGGCACCACGGGCCGCTCGCGGCGGGCACCGACACGGCCTCCGCGATCCGGACACTGCCGGGCGGGGCGGGTGCCAACGTGGCCTGCTGGGCGGCCCATCGGGGCTGCGCGGACGTACGGCTGCTCGGGCGCGTGGGCACGGACGGGGCCGCGTGGCACGAACGGGAGCTGCGGGCTTCGGGGGTACGGCCCCACCTGGTCGTCGATCCGGACGCGGCCACGGGGACGGTGATCTGTCTGGTGGACACGGACGACGCGGCCGAACGCACGTTCCTCACCGACAGCGGCGCCGCGCTGCGGCTGGGCCCCGACGACTGGGCGCCGTCGCTGCTCGACGGGGTCGCGCGGCTGCATCTGTCGGGCTATCTGTTCTTCTCGGAGCCGAGCCGCGCGCTGGTCTCGGTGGCCCTGGAGTCGGCACGCGCGCGTGGGGTGCCGGTGAGCGTCGACCCCGCGTCGGCGGGGTTCCTCACACGGCTGGGGGTGGACCGTTTCCTCGCGCTCGTCGAGGGAATCGACGTGCTGCTGCCCAGCCGTGACGAGGCGTGCCTGCTGACCGGGTTGCCCGATCCGGCGGACGCGGCGGCCAAGTTGAGCCGTCTCGTTCCGCTGGTCGTGGCCAAGCAGGGTGCCGACGGTGCGCTGGTCGCCCGCGGGGGCGTCGTCGAGTCGCGGATTCCGGCGGCCCCCGCCGTGCCCCGCGACACCACCGGCGCGGGCGACGCCTTCACCGGCGCTTTCCTGGCCGCGCTGCTCGCGGGCGCGGACGTCGAGGGGGCGGCGGTGGAGGGGTGCGGGGCGGGGGCACGTGCGGTGGAGGAGGTGGGCGGAAGGCCGCCGACGGCCGGCTGAGGTCGGTGACCGGTGGCCGGCCACGATCCGCGTGCGGCCCGTGGTGAGCCCTGGCCTGGGGTCGGCTGCGGTCTGCGGCCAGCCGCGGTCCGAGGGGCGGCTGCGGTCTGGGGGCGGCTGCGGTCTGGGGCGGGAGTCGTGCCGGGCTGCGGCGTCAGCCGTGCGGGGGCGCCGGGTCGACTGCGCGGGCCTGTGGCGCGGCCGTGGGGCGGGCGGCTCAGCGTCCGCTCTGTGTCGTATCGCACCGTGGGGTGTCGCGTCGACGGCCGAGACGGCCGAGCTTGCCGCTACGGCTTCCGCCCCCATGCCGAGATCAGTGGTGGGGCCGCGATGTCCATCGCGCCGGAGGCCACGTTCGCCAGATGCCGGTCGATGTCCTCCTGGGTGGCGAGGTTCGCCGTGACGAGCGCTTCGCGGAGGCGGCCGAAGGTCGTCGCTTCCAGGGCGGCACAGGCGGGTGAGGCGACGGGGAAGTACGCGTCGGCCTCCACACCGCGCAGCCCCGCCGCGCGCAGCAGGCGCGGGAGTCGGCGGCCGTACGCCGGGTCGGTTCCGTGTGCGGCGAGCAGTGCGCGGACGGCCTCGCGGAGCCGGTTGGCCAGCTGGTGCTCGGGGTCGGACTCCTCAGGGCAGGCCAGGGGTTGGAGGGCGGGATCGGCGTCCTCGATCAGGAGGCGGCCGCCGGGACGCAGCGCGTCGATCATCGACAGCAGCGCCGCCTCGCGGTCCGGCACATCAGCCAGGACGAGCCGGGCATGGACGAGGTCGAAGCCGTCCCCCGGCGGCTGGTCGACGCCCACGTGGTGGACGAGGGCCTCGACCGGGGGGCGGGTGACCGAGGGGACGGCCCAGGAGATGTCGGTGTCGGTCGCCATGACCTTGCCGGTCGGCCCGACCTTCTTGGCCAGCCAGGAGACCACGGAGGTGCCGCCCGCGCCGACCTCCCAGCAGCGCCAGCCGGAACCCAGGCCGAAGCTCTCCATGTGCCGGAACGTCGTGGGGTCGAAGAGCGTGGCGAAGGCGTCGGGGCTCTGCCCCGTCTCGGCCTGCCGGTGGTCGAGGAGATACCCGTCGATTCGCATCATGCCGAGATCATCCCATTTGGCCGACTTATCACTAATAGCGACTCTCCCGCAGTCCACGAGGTCGCCCCGGCGGTGACCGGATCGATCAGCCGGATCGGAACGGCGCGACCGACTGGAACGTCTACAAGTGAAGCGGAGCGTTCCGTTCCCACAGCCTTACCCGGCACTCATTCGGCCCTGGCAAACTGGCGCGACAAGGCACGAAAGTGCGGTGCGAGGAGATCCACGCAAGGAGATCCAGATGTCCATGGCAGGGAATCTGCGGAAGGTCACCGGCCTCGACAAGGTCGGCGGCCTGCGCAGGATGGCACGGCTGGCCCGACGGCGCCCCCGCGTCGACCTCAGTCATCCGGCCCGCTCCCCGCTGGGCACCGCGGTGGTGAACTGCGTGACGTACCACAAGGGCGTCCGCTCCCCCGGCGGCCGCGATGTCGTCGAGGCCGTCAAGCAGGTCCGCAGGCACGACCACGGCTTCGTCTGGCTGGGGCTGCACGAGCCGACGCAGCGGGAGTTCGCCGGCATCGCCGAGCTCTTCGACCTGCACCCGCTGGCGGTCGAGGACGCGGTCGAGGCCCACCAGCGCCCGAAGCTGGAGCGCTACGGCGACACACTGTTCGCGGTGTTCAAGACGGTCTGCTACGTCGAGCACACCGAACTGACCGCGACCAGCGAGGTGGTGCACACCGGCGAGATCATGGTCTTCGTCGGCACCGACTTCGTGATCACCGTTCGGCACGGGCGGCACGGCTCGCTCGGTCCGCTGCGCGAGGAACTGGAGGCCAACCCGGAGCAGTTGGCCAAGGGACCGGCCGCGGTGCTGCACGCGATCGCGGACCACGTGGTCGACGACTATCTGAACGTCACGGACTCGGTCCAGACGGACATCGACCAGGTCGAGTCCGATGTGTTCGCCGCGAACGGCTCGCGCGTGGATCCGGGGCGCATCTACCAGCTCAAGCGCGAACTGCTCGAACTGAAGCGGGCGGTGGCCCCGCTCGCCCGCCCCCTGCTGGAACTGACCTCACGACCGATCCGGGTGGTCGACCCGGAGATACAGGCCTACTTCCGGGACGTCTCCGACCACCTGCTGCGGGCGACCGAGCAGATCGCCGCGTTCGACGAACTGCTGAACTCGATCCTGCAGGCGCACCTCGCGCAGGTCAGCGTCGCGCAGAACGAGGACATGCGGAAGATCACGGCATGGGCGGCACTGATCGCCGTGCCGACGATGGTGTGCGGGGTCTACGGAATGAACTTCGAGCACATGCCCGAGCTGCACTGGAAATTCGGCTACCCACTGGTTCTGGGAGTCATAGCCACCGCCTGCGTCACCCTCTACCGGGGCTTCAAGCGCAACGGGTGGCTGTGACTCCCGAAGCAGGGAGCGGGGAACGGTGAGCGGGGAGGGGATCGGCCGGGTCAGCCCGTCGCGGTCTTCGCGTAGACGCTCTCGACCCAGGAGGCGATCTGGTCGTCCGAGAGATGGTGGGCCAGGTCGGCTTCGCTGATCATGCCGACGAGACGCTTGTTCTCGATCACCGGGAGCCGGCGGATCTGGTGCCCCTTCATCTCCTCCAGCACCTCGCCGATGTCGGCGTTCGCGTCGATCCAGCGGGGTGTGCCCTTGGCCAGCTCGCCCGCCGTGATCGACGACGGGTCGTGGCCCAGGGCGACACAGCCGACGACGATGTCGCGGTCGGTGAGGATGCCGCAGAGCCGTTCGTTCTGGTCGCTGATGGGGAGTGCTCCGACGTTCAGCTGGCGCATCAGCTGGGCGGCGCGGTCGAGGGTCTCGTGGGCGGGGATCCACTGGGCGCCGCGATGCATGATGTCTCCGGCGGTGGTCATGTAGTACCTCCCGGTGCCGGACGGCCGGCGCGGCGCAGGACGCACCGCTAGTCCCGGCGCCCTACATTCTTGCCGCGACCGAGGGGAAGCGCACTCGGAGGGAGGCGCCCCTCCACGCCGGACGGCGGTGCGGCGCCGGCTCAGGCGGTGGAGCGCACCTTCCGGCAGCTGGCGGTCGGCAGCCAGCCGTCGGCGGTCGGCGGTCCGCGGTCGGCGGTCGGCGGGGCGGCGGGACGGCGGGACGGCGGGACGGCGGGACGGCAGTCGAGGAGAAGGGGCCGGCGAACTTCTCGGCATGGGGTGGTCGGGGATTCCCGGGGCCGCCCGCCCGTCAGCCGTTCCAGGCCGGGTGCCGAGGGTCGTCGGCGCGCACCAGGACGTCGGCGGTGGCGGCCGGGTCCGTCTCGGTCCCGTAGCGCTCGAAGGCGGGGAGGGTCCAGTGCTCGTCCTCAGGGGTGCGGCGGCGCAGGGCGCCCGGGGAGAGAAGGACATGGACGGTGAGATCGAAGGGGAACCAGTGCTTCAGGAGGAGGGGGCCGTGCGTCAGCAGGATCGCGCCGGGCGGGAGGGAGACGTAGGGGCTGCGGGTCGCGCGGTCGGTGGTGGGGTCCCACAGGTCGGGCAGGACGCGGCCCGTGCCGCCGGGGTCGAGCGGGCCGAAGACCTCGCGCCACAGCGCCGCCGTGTCGAACCAGCCGTCGTAGTACGCCTCCACGTCCTCGTGGCCGTACTCGAACCGGAGCGACGCGGGCCGGAGGAACCCCTCGGTGCCCACGACGAGCGAGGACCGGCCGCGTATGCGGAGCGCCTCCGACACCCGGGTGGCGAGGTCGCCCGGGCGGGCGGCCGGGGCACCGTCGAAGGCGACGCGCGGCCAGGGCGAGCCGTCGTCCGGCTTCAGGTCGAGGAGACGGTCGGCGAGGAGGTCGCCGAGCCGTTCCCAGGTGATCGCTTCGAATCGCACACGGCCCATGATGCCGCGCGCGGCGACCGAGGCCCGAGCCGGTCGGGAGGGTGGCCCGGAGACCACGTGACCATGGGGCCACCAGGGGGAATGAACCGCGTATGGCAGCGCCCACCACTCCCCCGCCCCGTACCGGACCTGTCGTCGTGCAGGCGCTCAGGAAGAAGCACTGCGCCGAGTGCCGGAGCGGTCCGGTGGCGCTGCTGGTCTTGGAGGAGGGAGCACCGCGCTGCCTCGACTGCGCGGACCTCGGGCACCTGGTGTTCCTGCCCCGGGGCGACACCGCGCTCACGCGGCGAGCCCGGGAGGAGAGTGCGCTGTCGGCCGTGGTCGTACGGTTCAACCGGCGCCGGAGCCGGTACGAACGGCAGGGCGTCCTGGTCGAGGACGCGGCGCTCGCCCGCGCCGAGGAGCGATGCCTGGCGGACGCGGAGGCGCGACGCCGCCGCCGGCTGCGGGACGCGCGGCGACGGGAGGCGGAGGACGTGCGCTTCACGGACGCGTTCGCCGCGGAGATACGACGGCTGTTCCCCGCGTGCCCGGTCGAGCGGGCCCGGGAGATCGCCACCCACGCGTCGTTGCGCGGCAGCGGCCGCGTCGGCCGCAGCGCGGCGGGCCGCGCCCTGACGCAGGTCGCGGTGACCTCGGCGGTCATCGCCTCCGTACGGCATGTGAACACACCGTACGACCAACTGCTGATGACCGGCGTACCCCGCCACGAGGCGAGACGCCGGATCGCGGGGGTGGTGGAGACGACGCTGCGGGAGTGGCGGCGGGGGGTGGGGTGAAGGGGCGGGGAGGGGAGGGGAGGGGGAGGGGGAGCCCCCTCGTGGCACCAGTCGTCGGTCGTCGCAGCGGTCTTGGACGTTCGCGTATGGAGGTGCGCATCTCGGCCATGGTGACTGTGGTCGTACGGATGTTCACTTGTGGTGATGGTGGGTGGGGGGCAGGATCTTTGGGTTCGGGGGATCGAGGTGGGAGCGGACATGATCGATGGGCCGTACTTCGTGCTGACGGTGCTGGGCCTGCTCGGGACGGCGGTCGTGGCGGGTGTGTTCTGCGGGTTCTCGACGTTCGTGATGAAGGGGCTGGCGTCGTTGCCGCCGGCGCAGGGTGTGGCGGCGATGCAGGCGATCAATGTGAGCGCGTTGACGCCGGCGTTCATGCTGGTCTTCGTGGGTACGGCGGTGCTGTGTGCCGTGCTGGCCGTCGTGACGTTCGTGTTGTGGCCGGACGAGGGCAGGGTGGAGCTGCTGTTGGGCAGCGCGCTGTATCTGTTCGGCTGTTTCGGGGTCACGATGATGGCGAACGTGCCGCGCAACGAGACGCTCGCCAAGCTGGACGCGGGCACGGCGGAGGCCGCGGCGTACTGGCGTGAGTACGTGAGCCGGTGGACGGCGTGGAACCACGTGCGGACGGTCGCCTCGGTCGCCGCGGCCCTCGCGTATCTGCTGGCGCTCGCCTGAGGCGGAGGCGGCGGGCGCGTCGTATCGTGGCGTGAGGAGGGTGCTGCCCGAGGGCGCACAGCTGCGGCTTCGCGCCCCGCGTCGCACGCCCCACGCCACCACGCCCGATCCGAGTTCGCCGGTGCACGGCCGTGCCCGTGCCTGTACGCGTACGCCATACGTGAGGGAGACGGCCATGGCCGATCCCAAGGGTTTTCTGACCACCCCACGCGAGGAGTGGCCCCGTCGGCCCGTGGAGGAGCGGGTGCGGGACTGGGACGAGGTGTATGTCCCGGGGGCGCTTCTGCCGATCATCAGCAAGCAGGCCGACCGTTGTATGGACTGCGGTATCCCGTTCTGCCACGACGCCTGTCCGCTGGGGAATCTGATTCCCGAGTGGAACGATCTCGTGTCGCGGGAGGACTGGCGGGCGGCGAGCGACCGGTTGCACGCCACGAACAACTTCCCCGAGTTCACTGGGCGGTTGTGTCCCGCGCCGTGCGAGGCGGGGTGTGTGCTGGCGATCAATCAGCCCGCGGTGACCATCAAGAACGTGGAGGTGGCCATCGCCGACCGGGCCTGGGAGGACGGTTTCACACCGCCGCGTCCGCCGGACCGGCTGTCCGGGAGGACGGTCGCCGTCGTCGGTTCGGGGCCCACCGGGCTGGCGGCGGCGCAGCAGTTGACGCGGGCCGGGCACACGGTCGCCGTGTACGAACGGGCCGACCGGATCGGGGGGTTGCTGCGGTACGGGATACCGGCGTTCAAGATGGAGCGGCGGCATCTTGACCGGCGGTTGGAGCAGATGCGGGCGGAGGGCACGAAGTTCCGTACGTCGACCGCGGTGGGGAGGGACATCGGCGCGGCCGAGCTGCGGGCGCGGTACGACGCGGTGGTGATCGCCACGGGGGCCACGGCCTGGCGTGAACTGGAGGTGCCGGGGCGGGAGTTGGACGGGATCCATCAGGCGATGGAGTATCTGCCGCTGGCCGACCGGGTGTGCGAGGGGGATCTGGAGGTGTCGCCGCTGTCGGCGGCCGGGAAGCATGTGGTGATCGTCGGGGGTGGTGACACGGGGGCGGACTGTCTGGGGACGGCGGTACGGGAAGGGGCCGCGTCCGTGACGCAGTTGGACATCTATCCGCTGCCGGAGGCGGAGCGCGACGAGGATGTCGATCCGTGGCCGACGTACCCGAAGGTCTACCGGCTCTCGGGGGCGCACGAAGAGGCGCGCGATCTTCGGTCGGCGCCGGCGGCGGACGCGGACGCGCGGCTCTTCGCGGCGTCCACGCTCCGCTTCACCGGGGACGAGGCGGGGCACGTACGGGCGTTGCACCTGGTCGAGGTGGACGGGCGGCGGCAGCCCCGGCCCGGTACGGGGCGGACGCTGCCCGCCGATCTCGTCCTGCTCGCCCTCGGGTTCTCCGGGCCGGACCGCCACGACGGGCTCGTCGAGCAGCTCGGGCTGGCGCTCGATCCGCGCGGCACCTTCACACGGGGGCCGGACTTCTCGACCGCCGTGCCCGGTGTGTACGCCGCCGGGGACGCCGCCCGTGGGGCGTCCCTCATCGTGTGGGCGATCGCCGAGGGGCGGGCGGTGGCCGCCGCGGTCGACCGCCGGCTGACCGGCGCGGAGCGGTTGCCGGCACCGATCGGGCCGTACGACCGGCCCATGACGGCGTGACCACGCGCCCGCCTGCCCGCCAGCCCGCGTGACGGCGTGGGGGGGGGCGTGAGCGCGTGGTGGGCGCGTCGTCTCAGCGGGTGTCCGTGCCTGCCTGCTTGCCGGTGGACAGGGCGATGCGGTTCCACGTGTTGATCGTGAAGATCAGGGCGAGGACGTGGGCCAGTTCGGTGTCGTCGAAGTGGGTGGCGGCTTCGGCGTAGACGTCGTCGGGGACACCGCCGTCGGCGACGAGGGTGACCGCTTCGGTGAGGGCGAGGGCCGCCTGTTCGCGGGCGGTGAAGAAGTGCCGGGCCTCGCGCCAGACCGGGATCATGTGGAGCCGGTCCTCGCTCTCACCGGCCTTGCGGGCGTCGTTGGTGTGCATGTGGAGGCAGTAGGCGCAGTGGTTGAGGTGGGAGGCGCGGATCTGGATCAGTTCGACCAGGGTCGGGTCGAGGCCCTCGCGGGCCGCCGCGTCGAAGCCGATGAGGGCACGGAAGGCGGTCCGGGCGGACTTCGCGAAGTCGAGGCGCGGGGCGGCGGCTGCGGCAGCGGCTGTGGCTGCGGGGGCCGGGGTGGTCGTCGCGTCCGTCGTGTTCGTCGTGTTCGTCGTGTTCGTCGTGTTCGTCGTCATGGCTATGAATCTATGGGGTGGAAAGACCTGTCGTAGGGTGCATTTCCATGGTGGATTCGTGGGTCAATTCGGCGGAGCGGATCGGGGCCGATCTGCATCTCGAACTGTCGGGTGGGGGTGGGCGGCGGGCGGCGTTGATCCGGGCGTTGCGGGAGGCGGTGCGTGGTGGTCGGCTCGCTCCCGGGACCCGGTTGCCGCCGTACCGCTCGCTCGCCGCGGACCTGGGCATCGCGCGCAACACGGTCGCCGACGCCTACGCGGAGCTGGTCGCCGAGGGCTGGCTGACGGCCCGGCAGGGGTCGGGTACACGGGTCGCCGAGCGGGCCGAACCGTTGGGCGCCCCCGCGCGCGTACCCCGGAAGGCACCTCCACGCGCGCGTGGGCCGCGGCACGATCTGCGGCAGGGCACGCCGGACGCGTCGGCGTTCCCGCGGACGGCGTGGGCGGCGTCGTACCGCAGGGCGTTGACGCGGGCGCCCAGGGAGGCGTTCGGGCCGGGTGATCCGGCGGGCCGGGTCGAGCTGCGGGAGGCGCTCGCCGAGTATCTGGCACGCGCGCGTGGTGTGCGGACCGAGCCGTCGCGGATCGTGGTCTGTTCCGGTTTCGCGCACGCGCTGCGGCTGCTGTTCCACGGCCGGGTGCTGCGGGGGCCGCTGGCCGTGGAGTCGTACGGTCTGGGTTTCCATCGTGAGCTGCTGGCTGCGGCCTCCGTACGGACGGTTCCGTTGCCGCTCGACGAGGACGGCGCGCTGGTGGACGGGCTGGGCCGGGAGCGGGGCGTGCTGCTCACGCCCGCGCATCAGTTCCCCACCGGCGGGCCGCTGCATCCCGTGCGGCGGGCCGCCGTCGTGGACTGGGCACGCGCGCGTGGCGGGCTGATTCTGGAGGACGACTACGACGGGGAGTTCCGCTACGACCGCAAGCCCGTCGGGGCCGTGCAGGGGCTGGATCCCGAGCGGGTCGTACACATCGGATCGGTCAGCAAGAGTCTGTCGCCGGCGCTGCGGCTGGGGTGGATGGTGCTCCCGGAGCGGTACGTCGACGCCGTGCTGGAGGCGAAGGGCGAGCGGGAGGCGTGGGCGAGCGTGCCGGAGCAGCTGGCGCTCGCGGACTTCGTCGTCTCCGGGGCGTACGACCGTCACGTACGGCGTATGCGGCAGCGGTACCGGGCACGGCGGGACCGGCTGGTCGCGGCCCTCGCGGCGCATGCCCCGCACATCGAGGTGACCGGGATCGCGGCCGGGCTGCACGCGGTGCTGCGGTTGCCGCCCGGGACCGAGCGGTCGGCGGTGAAGGCGGCGGCCTGGCGGGGTGTCGCGCTCGACGGGCTGGCGGATTTCCGGCACCCCGAGGCGACAGGGGACGCGCCGGACGGGCTCGTCGTGGGGTACGCGACGCCCCCGGAGCACGCGTACGGGGCGGCGGTGGAGGCGCTGTGCGGGGTGCTGCCGCCCGGGTGAGCGGCCGTACGGGGGTGGGGCAGCCGTGGCAGCGAACCGGAGGCCTCGGGTGGGACCGGGTGGCGCGGGGGCTCGGGGGGCCCGGGGGCCCGGGGGCTCAGGTAGTCCGGGGCTCGGGTGGGGCCGGGGGCTCGGGTGGACGGGTGGCTCGGGTGGGGTCGGATGGCTCGCGGTCGACAGGAAATCGGGGGTGGTGGGACCATTGAGGTCAGGAGGTACGTCGCCGCTGCCGCCGTAGGCACGCACGGTCTGGCGGCGATCCGCCCCCATCCTTCGTTCCGTCGTCAGGCGTAGGGCCCCTCCCTCGCGTCCCCCCTGTTGGCGGTCGGTCCTGGAGGGTGCTCGATGACGACGCTCGACGAACGTCACGGAGAACACGGAGACGGCGCGCACTGCGGGGCTCCGCCCCGGGGTGACGGCACGCTCGGTTCTCGCGTCGTCCCCCTGAACCAGCCGACAGCCTCGCTCTCCCCGGTCGCCGGTTCCAAGGCGGCCCATCTCGCGCGAGCCGCCCGGGCGGGGCTGCCCGTGCTGCCCGGCTTCGTGATCCCGCACCGCCCGCGCGACATGCACGGCGGGGAGCGCGTGGGTGAGACCTCCACCCTCGCGCGCGCCTGGGACGAGCTGTCCCGGCACGGTGCGCGCCCCCTCGTCGTACGGTCCTCCTCTCCTCAGGAGGACACGGAGGAGTCCTCGCTGGCGGGACGGTTCGAATCGGTGCTCGATGTGCGGGGGTGGGAGGAGTTCGGCGCGGCGGTACGCACGGTGCTCGGCTCGGCGCGGCGGCCCGACGGTGACAGCGCGCCCATGGCGGTGCTCGTCCAGCCCATGCTCAGGGCCCGGGTCGGGGGTGTGCTGTTCGGAGCGGATCCCGTGTCCGGGCGGACGGATCGGATGCTGGTCAGCGCGGTGCGGGGTGGGCCCGACACGCTGGTCAGCGGTGAGCGGCCCGGGACGACCTACCTGTTGAGCAGGTGGGGGCGACTGCTGCGGACGGAGCCGGCGGAGCTGGGAGATCTGGGCGGGGCGGCGGAGCAGGAAGGCCTGGCCGAGTCAGCGGAGCCGCGAGACCTGAGCGGGTCGACGGAGCCGGGAGGCCTGACCAAATCGGCTGGCCCGGCGGATCCGACGGATCCGGCGGATCCGGCGGACCCTGCTGACCCAGCCGACCCGCGGGAGTCGGTGAGGTCGGCGAGGTCGGCGGAGTCATCCGGGGCTCGGTGGCTGTCTCCGTCTGTTCCCGAGCCGTTGCTCACCGCCCCCGAGCTGCGTCGTCTCGCGCGTCTCGCGCGGCGGGCCGCCCGGGTCTTCGGCGGGCCGCAGGACATCGAGTTCGGTTTCGACGAGGCCGGGCGGCTGTGGCTGTTCCAGAGCCGGCCGATCACGGCGATGGCGGCGCGGCCGTCGCGTGGCGCCCGGCTGCTCGGTCCCGGGCCGGTGGCGGAGACGCTGCCGGGGCAGTTGGAGCCGCTGGAGGAGGATCTGTGGGTGGCGCCGATGGCCCAGGGCCTCGCCTTCGCGCTGGACATCGGCGGCAGCGCGCCGCGCCGGCACCTGCGGACGGCGCCGGTCGTCACGGTGGTCGGTGGCCGGGCCGCGGCGGATCTGCGGCTGCTGGGCGCCGTTCCGCCGAGGCACCCCCGGCTCGCGTGGCTCAACCCCGCGCCGGGTGCCCGGCGGCTGGGGGCGGCGTGGCGGGTGGGGCGGCTGACGTCGACGTTGCCGGGTCTGGCGACGGACCTGGTGGCCGACGTGGACCGGCGGCTGGCCGAGACACCGTCGGCCGCCGAGCTGCCGACCGCCGAGCTGATCTCGACCCTCCGCTGGACGCGCGCCACCCTGGTCTCGCTGCACGCGCAGGAGGCCCTCGCGGGCGCCTTCCTCCCGGAGCCCCGGGTCACGGCCGCGAGCACCGCACTCGCCACGCTCACGGAGACGAGGTACCGCGACGGGAACCTGCCGGACCACCGGGTGGTGGCCGCCGAACCCGTGGTCCTCGCCCTGACGGCCCCCAGCCTGTGGGGCGACCTGCGGCTGCCGCCGCCTGAACCCGAACCCGGCCCCGGCCCCGGCCCCGGCACCACGCCCACGCCCACGCCCACGCCCACGCCCACGCCCACGCACCGGAACGGTTCGACAGCGGCCGCCTCAACCACCTCAATCGCCCCACCCACCTCGTCCCCCTCACCCACCTCACCCCCCGCAACCGCCTCCCCCACCCTCGCCGCTCCCGAACCCCCCACTCCCGAACCCCCCCACACCCCCACGACACCCCCCACCCCCCACCAGCACACCGTCCCCCTCTCCCCCCTCTCCCCCGGCCCCCTCCCGCCCCGCGAGGCCCTGCGGCTGCGTATCCGGTGGGTGCAGGAGTTGCAGGTCAGGCTGGTGCGGGACGCGGCGCGCAGGCTGCTGGTGCGGGGTGTGCTGGGTGAGGCCCGGCGGGCAGGACTGTTGCGGTGGAAGGAGTTCGTGACCGCGCTGGAGGCGGGGCCGCTGCCGCCCGACTTCGAGGAGCGGCTGCCCCGGGCCGCGTCCGCGCCGCTCCCGGACAGGTTCCGGCTCGCGGACGGCGGTGTGGTCGTGGCCGAGCGCACCGCCGAGCGGTCCGGTGACGGAGGCCGGGGCGTGTCCGGCGGCCGGGGCGTCGGCACGGTGTGGGGCGGCGACGGGACGAGGCCGCCGGACGCCGTGCTGGTGGTGCGCACCCTCGATCCGGCGTTCGCGCCGCTGCTGCCCCACCTCGCGGGGCTGGTGGCGCAGACGGGCAGCCCGTTGTCCCATCTCGCGGTGCTGGCCCGGGAGTTCGGGGTACCCACGGTGGTCGGGGTCGAGGACGCGGTGCGCCGTTTCCCGCAGGGGAGCGAGCTGACGGTGGACGGTACCTCCGGCAACGTGCGGTCACGGTCCGGGAGTTCGTGATGAGGCGCCTCGCCTATCTCTTCGGGGGCGCGGCGGCGGTCGGCGCGGGCGTCTATTTCGTCGTCTATCTCTACCGGTGGCAGTGGCAGCGGGCCATCCTCAGCGGGGTGCTGCTGCTGATCGTCGGGGTGCTGTTGCTGGGGATCGTGCTGCTGGGGCGGCTCGCGCGGATCGAGGAGCGGATCCGGGAGAGCGAACGGCGGCAGCAGGACGCGCTCGCCCGGCTGCGGCAGTCGCGGTCGACCGAGCGGGGCGACCGGTTCCGTTGGCTGGAGGAGGATCCGGCGAGCCGTACGTATGTCTTCGTGCCCGTGCTGATGGTCACCGGTGTGGTGTTGTCGGGGATCGCGTGGGTGGTGCAGCGGGTCGCTTCGGTCACGGCGCGGCCGACGGCGGAGCGGAGTCTCGCGGGGCGGTTGGCCGTGCTGACCGCGCCCGATCCGGCGCCGGACACGGATCTGGAGGACGCGGCCCCGCTCGGCGGCGGTGGCCGGGGCCGGGCGGCCCGGCTGGTCACCATGGGCGTCGGCGCCGCCCTGCTGGTCCCGCTGGTCGTCGGGCTCGCCGACCTCACCCAGACCAGGAAGGAGGAGCGGAACGGGTCCGAGGCGACTTCGGTGGTGATGCGGGTGGACATGCGCGGCGTGTCCATGACGGCCGAGCGGCAGTCGATGGCCGCGTCCCAGGCGTGGGAGCGCTGCCGGAACTCCACGTCGGTGCCGCTGCGGCGGACCACGCTCGGCGAGCTCGGCGACGGTCTGTTCGCCGGGGTCGTCCGCCCCGCCCTCACCGACCACGACCGTCTGCGGCTGCGCGGCTGTCTGGAGGACGCGGACGTGGACCGGGCCCACCTCACGGTGGTGGGCATCGGTGACGCGGACGAGGAGTAAAAACCCAGCCCCCGAAGGCCGTCCGGCGCCCCGAAGGTCAACGGAGCAAAAGAGATAGACAGTCGCATATCGACTGCAAAGCCGTGAGGTGGGACACACCAGACAGGGCTCTTACGTCGTGCGGGCTACGATGCGAACAGACCCCCGTCCCCAACCTCCGGGTCATTCATGTCTGTCATCGTCACACCTCCGCCCGTACGCCCCGGTCCACTCCCCACCGCCCCCGCGCGGCCCCGCTCACTCCGCCGAAGGCTGGTGCGTGTCCTGACCGGAGTGCTGCTCGCGTGCCTCGCGCTGTGGGCCACGGGCTCGCTCGGCATCCTGGCGATGTCGTACGTGGCGCGTGAGACGATCTCGGCGCCCGAGGGGATCCGCTCGGTGCGCGGCATCCACAACTTCCAGCCCGTCGGCACGGACGGCGAGCTGTGGCGCGGCGCGGTGCCCTCCCCCACCGGCTACCGGTCGCTCGCCGACCTCGGTTTCACCACGGTCGTCGATCTGCGCGCCGAGGACCTGAGCGCCGCGCAGCTCGCCCTGCCGAGCGAGGCCGGCCTGGATGTCGTACGGGTGCCGATGCGTGACGGGCAGACGCCGACGCCGGATCAGGTGCAGCGCCTGCTCGACGTCGTGTCCGAGAGCTCCGGTCCGGTGTTCGTGCACTGCGGCGCCGGCGTCGGGCGTACGGGGACGATGGCCGCGGCCTATCTCGTACGGACCGGGCAGGAGGACGCCTCCGGAGCGGTCTGGCGCAACCTGTCGGTCGGGCCGCCGTCGATCGAGCAGATCTACTACGGGCTGACGCTGGAGCGGGAGCGGGACACCGCGCAGCCGCCGTTGCCGGTGGTCATGGTGAGCCGCTTCGTCGACGCGCCGCGCCGCCTCTTGTCGTACGTGTAGGCACCGGCGCGCAGCACACAGCGGCACAACACACGTACGAGCACACATACGAGTGAGCGGCGCGGGCACCCAGGGGTGCCCGC